>NZ_CALWJK010000001.1 GCF_944380975.1 uncultured Agathobaculum sp.
GAGACTTATATGAAATTGAATTGGTAACTATCACTTTTGGCTTCGAGTTGATTGGTTGAGCACAACCTTAGGAGGCGACCGCTCTATCCAACTGAGCTACGGGGGCTTATACAGAAAATATTCAATTTTGCAGGGCTCCAGGATTCGAACGATTCGATTTTTAGGAGGCGACCGCTCTATCCAACTGAGCTACGAGGGCATATAAAAAATGAACACGGAAAGAATGCACTGATTTAGCTGTACCTGCAAGCAGGTGCGCAGCGCAGACTATTTATTTATCTTACTGCATTTGAAATGAAATGTCAATCAAGCGGCAGGAGAAAATTAAAACAAAAAGGGGTGAAAAACTTTGTGAAAAGAAAAACATTGCGTATCGAATGAGAACATGCTATGATACAATTATGTAAAATGGGGGAGTAGGTATAGTTTGACTGAATCCTCTGTTTTTCGGCTATAAGGAGGGTATATTTGTGAAACAAATGCATATCACCGAAACTGTGCTCCGAGATGCACAGCAGTCGTTGATCGCAACCCGTATGCCGTTTGATGACTTTGAAGCTGTGCTGGATGAAATGGATCGAGCCGGCTATCATTCTATCGAATGCTGGGGCGGTGCGACCTTCGACAGCTGCCTACGTTATCTGAACGAGGACCCTTGGGAGCGTTTGCGAAAAATCAAGTCGCACATGAAAAACACCAAGCTGCAAATGCTGCTGCGCGGACAGAATTTGCTGGGATATCATCACTACTCGGATGATACGGTGCGCAGATTTGTGCGCAAGAGCGTAGAAAACGGTATGGATATCATCCGAATTTTCGACGCGCTCAACGATCTGCGCAATATTGAGACTGCGGTGGACGAGTGCATCAAGGCAGGCGGACATGCGCAGGGCTGCATCTGTTATACGCTCAGCCCGATCCATAATTTGGAGATGTTTGTCTCGCTGGGCAAGCAGATCGAGCAGATGGGCTGTAACTCGCTGTGTATCAAGGATATGGCGGGCATCATGTCGCCGCAGGAGTGTTATGATTTGGTAACCGCACTGCGGCAGAATATCCGGCTGCCGATTTATGTGCATACGCACGCCACGACGGGATTGGGATATATGACTTATCTCAAGGCTGCTGAAGCGGGCGCAGCAGGCATCGACTGCGCGACCTCCTGCTTCTCAGGCGGCACCAGTCAGCCTGCGACCGAGTCGATCGTGTATGCGCTGACGCAGATGGGCTACGATTGCGGTGTCAATGCGCAGGAGCTCAACCGCATCAATAATTTCTTCCTGCCGGTCAAGGAGAAATTCTCGGAAAACGGCATGTTCGATCCGTATGTGTTGTCCACCAAGACCGATGCGCTCATTTATCAGATTCCGGGTGGCATGCTGTCCAACCTGGTGGCACAGCTCAAGGCACAAAACGCAATTGATAAGCTGGATGCGGTGCTGGATGAAACGCCGCGCGTGCGCGCGGATTTAGGCTATCCGCCGCTGGTAACGCCGCTGAGCCAGATGGTTGGCGTACAGGCCACGGTAAACGTGCTGCTGGGTGAACGGTATAAGTCCATCGGTAAGGAAATCAAAAGCTATATCAAGGGCGAATACGGTAAAGCCCCCGGCACGATCAATCCGGAGCTGGCGAAAAAAGTGCTCGGCGGCGAGCAGCCCATGACCGGCCGCTTTGCGGAGACGCTGGCGCCGGAATACGAGGAAGCCAAGGCGCACCTTGGCAGCATGGCGCGCTGCGAGGAGGACGTGCTGTCCTATATCGCCTTCCCGCAGCAGGCGGAGCAGTATTTTCAGCGCCGCGAGAACACATTCACCGCAAGCTACACGATTAAGGAGGTCGGCTGATCATGGTTCAGGATCCGCTCAGCCTGATAGACGCGCTGATGGTCGCACTGTCCGGCTTTGTCATTGTATTCATCATGCTGGCGCTGCTCTGGGGCATTATTGCCGTGGTATCCCGCGCAGTTTCCGGCGTGGAGCACCGTCCGGCGGCCGCGCCGGCCCCGGCGCCCATGCCTGCACCCGCCCCTGCCGCACCGGCAGCTGCCGCGCCCGCGGCGGCCCAGCCTGCGCCGCAGGTTGTGCTGGAAGGCATCGACGAGACGCAAGCGGCTTGCGTCATGGCGATTGTCAGCCATGAGACGGGGATTCCGCTCGATCAGCTTGTGTTCAAATCCATTAAGGCGGTTTAAGGGGGAAGCAAACGATGAAATATATGGTTACGCTGAACGGAAAACAGTATGAAGTAGAAGTGGAAAAAGGTTCGGTCAGTGCGGTAGCTGTTGGGAACGCACCCGCAGCACCAGCAGCGCCCGCTGCACCTGCCGCAGCACCGGCGGCGAAATCGGCTCCGGCAGCAGCCCCGGCACCTGCCGCACCGGCAGGCGGCGAGATCGTATCCGCGCCGATGCCTGGCACGATCCTGGATGTACGCTGTGCGGCAGGACAGGCCGTTAAGGCAGGCGATGTACTGTTCATTCTGGAAGCCATGAAAATGGAAAACGAAATCTGTGCGCCGCATGATGGTACGGTAGGTTCGGTCAGCGTACAGAAGGGCGCGACGGTAGAAACCGGCGCGGCGCTCTGCACGATGTAACGGGAGGCGCACGGATATGCAATTTTCGTTTATCGAAGCGCTGGGAGAGATCCTGTCGGGTTCGGGTTTTGCCGCATTGGCGGACGATCCGCGCAGCCTGATTATGATCCTGATCTCCTTTGTGCTGCTTTATTTGGGTATTGGCAAGAAATTTGAGCCGTTGCTGCTGATTCCGATTGCATTCGGTATGCTGCTGGCAAACTTTCCGATCACAGGCTTACTCAACGCGCCGACCGCAACCTCTAGTCCGGGTATGCTGTGGGTGTTCTATCAGGGCGTTGAGCATGCGATCTATCCGTCGATCATTTTCCTTGGCATCGGTGCGATGACTGACTTCGGCCCGCTGATTGCGCGCCCCTCTTCGCTGCTGCTGGGTGCGGCAGCACAGCTGGGTATCTTCGCCGCGTTCCTGCTGGCTTTGGCGCTCGGCTTCCCGGGTGCGGTAGCTGCGGCCATTGGCATCATCGGCGGTGCGGATGGCCCGACGGCGATTCTGGTCGCTTCGCGTCTGGCGCGCGATTATCTGCCCGCCATCGCCATTGCCGCGTACTCGTATATGGCGCTCATTCCGATGATCCAGCCGCCGCTCATGCGCTTGCTGACCACAAAGGAAGAGCGCGAGATCAAGATGGAGCAGCTCCGTCCGGTTTCCAAGATCGAGAAGATCGTATTCCCAATCGCGGTTGCGACTGTTGTTATCCTGCTGATTCCGGATACGGCGCCGCTGATTGGTATGCTGATGCTGGGTAACCTGCTGCGTGAATGCGGCGTGACCGAGCGTTTGTCCGATACCGCACAGAACGCGCTGTGCAACATCGTGACGATCTTCCTCGGCCTGTCGGTCGGCTGCAAGGCGGTTGCCAGCACGTTCCTGACGTGGGACACCATCAAGATCATCATTCTTGGCCTGATTGCGTTTATGTTCTCCACCATCGGCGGCCTGATCTTCGGCAAGATTATGTGCAAGCTGACCGGCGGCAAGGTCAACCCGCTCATCGGTTCGGCAGGCGTATCTGCGGTTCCGATGGCGGCGCGCGTGTCGCAGGTGGAAGGGCAGAAGGCCAATCCGGCCAACTTCCTGCTGATGCACGCCATGGGTCCGAATGTGGCCGGCGTAATCGGTTCTGCCGTGGCTGCGGGCTTTATGCTCAAGGTTTTCGGTGCATAAAATAGCGTTCGAAAAAAGCGAAAGGGCGTCGGTTATCCGACGTCCTTTTTCTTTTTGTCCTCTTGGGTGTTGTATCAAAAGCAGGAAGGAACCGCCCGATTATTGACAAAAAAGTCAGAAATGCTATAATAAAAGCAAGAAATGAACGGGTGGTCTTTATTGTGCAGGTATTAAAGGATGAGCTTCGGCATAAGATTTTGTTGGAAGCACAGCATTTGTTTTTGCAGCGGGGCTATGACCGCACTTCTCTGCAAATGATTGCGGATAAGGTCAATATTAGTAAGAGCAACTTGTATCATTACTTTAAGAACAAAGAGGAATTGTTTTACGAATTGACCGACGGTGCGGCAGCAGGTCTGAAAAAGCTGATTCTGCGGTTTAAGGATAAGCGTTTCGATCCGCGTACCGGTCAGCGCGAATATCAGGTGCTGCTGACAGAAGAGGTCATTTCGCTGTTGTTGGCGGAAAAGTACGGTCTGCTGCTCATTATGGAGCAGTCTCACGGCACGCGGTATGAGGATCTTCGCAAAAGCATGATCGATATGCTGGCGGCCAAGACTGCGCCGCTACTGGCGGACGAGGACAATAGTCTGCTGATCGCGCAGATCATGGCCCGCAACCTGATCGACGGCACAGTACAGATTCTTAAAAACCGTGTTCGGCCGCGTGAGGTACGCATGAATCTCAATCGGCTGGTGGAATATCATACCAATGGCATCAATGCGCTGCTCAAGTAAGAGCAGCGCATTGTTTTTGCTTTTTCGATGACGCATGTGATTGCAGCGATACGACAAACCACAGAAGCCGCGTTCTATACGGTCTGAATGGCGCATAGACTGAGAGTAATGAAAGCGTCAACAGGTCAGGGGGGACGACGGTGAAAGGCTTACCAGAGGAGCGTACAATCCGGCTGGCACAATATATGATTCAGGAGGGAGCGACGGTACGGCAGACTGCGGCGCAATTTGGCGTGTCCAAATCAACGGTACATAAGGATATTACCACACGCCTGAAAAAGCTCAATGCGGTGCTGTACGAGCAAGTACAGGCCGTTTTGCAAACGAATAAGGAGGAGCGGCATATTCGCGGCGGTATGGCAACGCGGGAGAAATATCGGGCGCAGGCTGCGAGCGAGCAGACCAGAAGGATGGCATCAAAAAACAGCCATCCCTGAGAAGTGGGATGGCTGTAGAGTGCTGGTATTAGAGCAGCTTGAGTTCTTGCGCACAGGACGCACATACGTTTTTACCCTTGTAATGGATGATATCCTTTGCGTTACCGCAGAAGATGCAGGACGGCTCATATTTCTTCAGAACAATCTGATCGCCGTCTACGTAAATCTCCAGGGCATCCTTGACATCTATGTTCATCGTACGGCGCAATTCGATAGGCAGTACGATACGGCCAAGTTCATCCACTTTTCGGACAATACCGGTAGACTTCATGTGTGAAACACTCCTTCATTTCTTTTCAGTCAAATCTTGTATCACCAAAACCCCGCTGGGGGAGCTTGGACAGAGAGGGGGATTGTGCGGATGCTATCCGCCATTTGGGTTGCATTTCTGGTTTTGGCGCTGATTTGCGGCGCGTTCACCGGAAGACTGGATGCCGTGACGACAGCGGTCGGCACCGGGGCCGGGGAAGCGGTCACACTCATCATCAGCATTGCCGGTCTGATGTGCTTCTGGAGCGGCATTATGGAGTTGGTACAGGCTTCCGGCCTAGCGGAAAAGCTGTCCCGTATGTTGATGCCGTTGCTGCGTCCGCTGTTTGGAAAAGCATCGGCAGACCGTGAAGCAATGGAGGCAGTCAGCGCGAATGTTGCGGCAAACCTGTTGGGGCTATCCAATGCGGCCACACCACTCGGTCTACGTGCCGCAGATCGGCTCTATACGTTGGAGGGGCGACGCGGTTCGCCGGATACCGTCTTGACATTGATTACCTTGAACACTGCATCCATCCAGTTGATTCCTTCTACTGTGGCGGCTGTACGGGCAGCTTGCGGCGCATCATCGCCGTTTGACATCATGCTGCCGGTTTGGGGCGCGTCCATTTTTTCAGTGGCGGTGGTGCTGCTCAGCGGAAGACTGATGCGGCCCTGGTTCCGTGCGGAAAAATAGAAGGAAATGTTTGGTTGGATTACAATTTGTATTATTACATAAAGCGGACACAAAAGATGTCGAATTACCTGTTATTTCCAAAATTATTTTCCCAAATTTGAAATTAACGTCAAAAATGATGGAAAGGAGCGCGTAGAAAAGTTGTGCAGGCAACACTGATCCCGCTGCTGCTCGCAGCAATTGGCTTATACGCATTGTATAAACGGGTGGATGTGTTCCCGGTATTCCTGCGCGGGGCACAAAAAGGGTTGCACACAGCTGTGAGCATTTTGCCTACGCTGGTGGGGATGCTGACCGTAGTCTACATGCTGCGGGCATCCGGTGCAATTGATCTGGCGGCGGGCTGGCTTGCACCGCTGTTTGGTGCATTTGGCATTCCCAAAGACTGCGTGGCGCTGGCTTTGCTCAAACCGATCAGCGGCGGCGGAGGCCTTGCGCTGGGCAGTGAGCTGATTGGGCGATATGGGCCGGACAGCTATATTGGCCGGGTTGCAGCAGTGATGCTGGGTGCCTCTGAAACCAGTTTTTATACCATCAGCATTTATGGTGGACACTTGGGATTAAAGAAAATGCGCTACGCTATTCCGGCCGCATTATGCGCGGATTTGGCAGCTTTTGCCGCCTCAGCCGCATTGGTAAAATGTTATTTCCCAGATATTTAATATTATATCCTGTTTGTTCGAGAAATGCCATAGATTGCTGCAAAATTTGTTGATTTTGCCAAACAAATGTTAGAAGAAAACGATAAATGTGGATAAACCAACAAAAAAATCGAAAGAAAAAAGAGGCTACTGTGCGTTTTGCACAGTAGCCTCTGCTTGTATAAACAGGTTACTTCACGATTTCCTTGCCGTATTCGTCGTATTCGAAGAAGCCCTTGCCGGTCTTGACGCCCAGCCAGCCAGCGCGAACCATCTTGCGCATCAGCGGATGCGGACGGTACTTCGGGTCGCCGGTCTCACGGTACAGGGTCTCCATGATCGCCAGGTTAACGTCGTGGCCAACCAGGTCAGCGGTGTGGAGCGGGCCGGACTTCATGCCAGCGCCCAGCTGCATTGCGATATCGACGTCTGCCGGGGAAGCAATGCCATCCGCAACGATGCCCATAGCTTCGTTCATCATCGGGATCAGGATGCGGTTTACAACAAAGCCCGGGCCTTCCTGTACAGCAACCGGGGTCTTGCCCAGAGAAGCCATCAGATCAAATGCGGTCTTGAAGGTCTCATCCGAAGTCTGGATCGCACGGGTTACCTCAACCAGCTTCATGATCTGAGCCGGGTTGAAGAAGTGGCAGCCGATGACCTTATCCGAACGCTTGACGGAAGCCGCCAGCTCGGTCGGGGACAGAGCAGAGGTGTTGGTTGCGAAAATGGTGTGTGCCGGGCAGATCTCATCCAGCTCAGCCAGCAGTTCTTTCTTCAGATCCATGCGCTCGAGGATAACTTCCATAACGAAGTCAGCATCAGCAGCAGCCTTGCGGTCAACAGAGGTCTTAAGACCAGCCAGCAGCTCGTTCTTGTGCTCCTCGGTGATCTTCTCCTTCTTTACCATGAAGGACAGGTCATTGGTGATCGTCTTGACACCGCGATCGAGGAACTCCTGCTTGATGTCAATCATGGTGACATCGTGACCGTTGGTCAGGAATACTTCTGCAATGCGCGCACCCATGTTGCCGGCGCCGAATACACAAACTTTCATGATATTATAACCTCTCTCTCACTCTTATCAATTCACAAAAACGCTTACTTGTTCTTGAATTCCTTTGCAGGCTTCTCCTTGTTCTTGTCGAGGAAGTAAGCCATGCCGTACTTCTGATCCTCGGTAGCGAAGCACTGACCGAATACGTTGCCCTCAAACTTCAGAGCGGAATTCAGGTCGGTCTGCATGCCGACATTGATGGCTTCCTTGCACAGAGCAACCGCGATCGGAGCCTGGGACGCGATCTCTTCTGCCAGCTTCATGGCTTCGTCCATCAGGTTTTCCAGCGGATATACGTAGTTGACCAGACCCATCTCAAGCGCCTGCTGAGCGGTGTAGTTGCCGCGAGCCGTGTAGATCAGCTCCTTGGCCTTGCCCAGACCAACGATGCGAGCCAGACGCTGGGTGCCGCCGCAGCCCGGGGTGATGCCCAGACCAACTTCCGGCTGGCCGAACAGTGCGTTGTCGGATGCCAGACGGATGTCACAGCTCATTGCCAGCTCGCAGCCGCCGCCGAGGCAGAAGCCGTTGATCGCTGCAATGACCGGGCGCTTGAAGTTCTCAATCTTCCAGCAGACACGGTTGGAGTCGTTGCCGAAGAACTTGCCTTCTTCAACCGTCATGGTGGACATCTGCGCGATGTCAGCGCCAGCGACGAAGGAGTTGACCGTCTTGCCCTTCTTGTTAACGGTGGAGGAGCCGGTCAGGATTACGCAGTAAACGTCGTCCATTTTGCCGACTTCGTCAAACGCCTCTTCCAGCTGCGCATACATGTCGGTGGAAAGCGCGTTCATCGCCTTCATGTGCTCGATCTTAACGACCGCTACATGGCCTTTTTTCTCAACTACTACATCAGTCATTGATAAAGACTTCCTTTCAATCATTCTGACGAACCGGTATCCGTCAGAGCTGTGCAGCCTGACGGATACTCGTTCAAATTACAGGAATCAATGCGGAGAGGGTGCGAAAAGCTGTCTGCCGGTGATTACTTGCAGAGCTCGTCGCGCTCGACGATCAGGGCTTCGCCCATGCCGCCGCCGATGCACATGGTGGCAAGGCCGATGGTCAGGTCGCGCTTGATCATCTCGTGGAGCAGGGTGGTGGTGATACGGCAGCCTGCTGCACCGATCGGGTGACCCAGAGCGATTGCACCGCCGTTGACGTTGACCTTATCCATGTCGAAGCCGAGCTCACGGTTAACCGCAGCAGCCTGCGCAGCAAACGCCTCGTTGGACTCGACCAGGTCGAGGTCAGCAACGGTCAGACCAGCGCGCTTCAGAGCCTGACGGGTGGACTCGATCGGGCCGATGCCCATGATAGCCGGATCGCAGCCGACAGAGCCGAAGGAGCGGATCTTAGCCAGCGGCTTGAGGCCGTGTGCCTTGACGAAATCCTCAGACGCGATAATCATTGCTGCGCCTGCATCGTTGATGCCAGAAGCGTTGCCTGCGGTAACCGTGCCGTCCTTCTTGAAGGCCGGGCGCAGCTTTGCCAGACCCTCGAGAGTGGTCTGCGGGCGGCAGTGCTCGTCGGTATCAAAGATGATGGTTTCTTTCTTCTTCTTGACCTCGATCGGAACGATCTCGTCCTTGAAGCGGCCGTCTGCGATTGCCTTGGCAGCCTTCATCTGGGACTCATAGCCGATCTGGTCCTGCATCTCGCGGGTGATGCCGTACTTCTCAGCAACGTTTTCCGCAGTGATGCCCATGTGGTACTGGTTAAATACGTCAAATACGCCGTCGTAAACCATCATATCAACGAACTTCACGTCGTTCATGCGAGCGCCCCAGCGCATGTTGCGGGAGATATACGGTGCGCCGGACATGGACTCGCAGCCGCCGACCAGCATCATCTGATCCTCGCCGGAGCGGATGATCTGAGAGCCCAGAGAGATCGCACGCATAGAGGATGCGCAAACCTTGTTGAGGGTCATGGCAGGGGTCTCAAGCGGCATGCCGATACCGAGAGATACCTGACGGGCTACGTTCTGACCAACGCCGCCCTGCAATACCTGACCAAACAGGCATTCGTCGATAGCGGCCTTGTCAACGCCAGCGCGTTCAACAGCAGCGTTGGCAGCGGCGATACCGAGCTGGGCCGCGGGTACGTCACGGAGGGTGCCGCCGTAGGTACCGATAGCAGTACGGGCAGCGGAACAGATGTAAACGTTCATTTGCTGTTTCTCCTTTTCTTCTCTTGCACCGGCCGGGCCGGCACAGTGTGGTACTTCTCTTTCGAGTTCGTTAATATTTTATCAAATGTGTGGGAAAATGCAAGGGGTTTTCGCAAAGTTTGTTAAAGACTTAACGATATGCCCAAAACTTGCACAACACACACAACTAATAAAACCGAGATTAATCGTTCGCGAGGCCCATCAGCTCGTCGCGGAAGATGCGAGCATCCATCAGCTTGATCGAGCCGTCCGGCTGGTAAGCAATCTTGGGCTCGAATTCCATCTGGTCGAGCACCTGTGTCTGCAGGTCGATGCCCGGCGCGATCTCAATGAGGGTGACGCCTTCTGGACGCAGCTCGAACACGGCGCGCTCGGTGATGTACAGTACCGGCTGGTGCACTTCGTTGGCGTAATCGCCGGAGAAGGTGATGTGCTCCACCTGATTGACGAACTTCTTCTTCGCGCCTTCCTGCGTGATGACAAGCTTGCCGTCCTCGCAGGCGGTCTTGAGGCCCTTGGCGGTGAAGGTGCCGCAGTAAACGACCTTCTTTGCGTTCTGGGTGATGTCGATGAAGCCGCCCGCACCGGCCAGACGGGTGCCGAACTTGGAAACGTTCAGGTCGCCGTTGGGTGCAGTCTCAGCAAGGCCGAGGAATGCAACATCAAGGCCACCGCCCTGATAGAAGTCAAACTGTACGTTGTGCGGGATGATGCACATGGCGTTTGCCGCTGCGCCGAACTGGGTGCCGCCGTAGGGAACGCCTGCGATCGAGCCGGCCTCAACGGTCAGGGTCATCTTGTCCGAGATGCCCTCTTCCGCCGCGACGTTCGCGATCTTCTCCGGAGCGCCGGTGCCGAGGTTGACGATCGCGTCCTGCGGCAGCTCCATCGCTGCACGGCGGGCAATGATCTTCTTAGCGTCCATCGGGATGGGCGGGATTGCGTCCACCGGGATGCGGAATTCGCCGGTCAGCGCGCCGTCGTACGGCATACCGAGGCACTGCATATTCTCTTCGTCCGAGCCGACAACAACCGAGTCAACGTAGATGCCCGGGATGGCAACCAGCTTCGGGTCGAGCGAGCCGCCCTGTACGATCTTTTCGACCTGTACAATGACCTTGCCGCCCGAGTTCTTGCACGCCTGTGCCATTGCAGTAACGTCCAGCGGGCCGATCTCTCTATGTACGGTGCAGTTGCCGTATTCATCGCAGTAGGAAGCACGCAGGAAAACTACGTTGATCGGGAAGCCCTTGTACAGCAGGCGCTCCTGACCCTCGATGTTGACGATCTTGACCAGATCTTCCTTGGTCACGTCATTGAGCTTGCCGCCACCGTTGCGCGGGTCGGCAAAGGTCTTCAGACCAACGTGGGTGATGGTGCCGATGTTGTGCGCAGCGATATCGCGATACATGTGCGAAATAACGCCCTGCGGCAGGTTGTAGGCTTCGATCTTGTTGTTCAGTGCCAGCTCGCCCAGACGCGGTGCGCGGTCCCAGTGGCCGCCGATGACGCGCTTGACCATGCCCTCATGGCCGTAGTGGTCGCCGCCGGTGCCGTCGCGGTGGCCCTGGCCTGCTGCGAAGAACAGGGTCAGGTCCTTCGGGTGGCCGGTCTCCAGGAAGCGCTTCTCGAGTGCCTTGGACAGGGTCTCCGGGCAGGCGCAGCTTACAAAGCCGCCGGTGGCGATGGTATCGCCGTCCTGTACTTTGAGGGCAGCTTCCTCCGCGGAGATAATGCTAACTTTCTTCATCTTTATCATCCTCCTCTATAAAAATGCAACCTTGTTTGCAAGAGGTCACGTTTGCGACGCGATCTGCTCGATCTCATGGATAGCGGCCGGGATCTCGTCCGCCGCGGTAATGATCACACGGTGGGCGGCATCGATCTCCTCGTACAGGTACGGGCAGCCGGTGCAGCCGCGGATGATGAGCAGCACGTCATAGTGGGCGCCGTCCTCGGGATAAGCGAAGGATGCGGCGCCGGAGAGGGAGGAGCGCACGGTGTTGTAGGCCTCGCCGCGGTCATAGCGCGGGTTACAGCCGCCGCAGAATTTCACGGTGCAGCGCAGCATGGCGCGTTTTTCCCCCTTCTTTTTATAGAAATTGCGAACATAGGCACTCACGGGCATACCATGAGTGCCTATGATTTGCTCAGAGATTACTGGATGCGAGCAATCTTCTTGGCCAGTTCCTTTTTCATTTCGAGGTTGGACTGACGGGCAATCATGATGCGCTGTGCCTGCGGCGAGCCTGCGCCATGCATGGACTCCGGCAGATAGCCAACAGCAGCGGTGCCCATAGTCATGTTCTCGATCAGGCGGAGGACACGCATACGGTCCTCGGTCGGGACAGAGGCTACACCCTTGAGGTACTTCTCGATGTACGGCTTGAGGGCCGGGTTGCGGTAGTCCGCCTCGGAGGGCTGGGTTACCATCAGGCCGCCCGCGAGGTCCTGCGCGAGGCGCGCGATCTCGTACGGGAAGCGGGTGACGTTCTGCTTGCAGACGTTCGCCAGCAGCAGGTCGATCAGGTAGTTGCCCGCCTTGGTCTTGGTGCCCTGCGAAGAGCAGGCGATGCCGCAGCAGTACAGGGTCTCGTTCAGGTGGGTCATTTCGATCAGCTTATCCTTGACGTGGGATGCCTTGGCAGAGCCAGCCATCTCGCCCGCCAGTGCAGTCGCGCCGATCAGCACGTCGCCTACGCCGACCTTGCAGCCGCCGTAGGACTGACGATGATAGCCAGCGAAACGCTCAACGATCATGCCGGCGAACTTCACTTCGCCGTTGAGGAAGATGCGGTCGTTCGGAACGAACACATGGTCAAAGATGACCAGCACTTCGTGACCGCCGTAAACCTTGTTGCCCACGTCGATGTCGTTGTACTCTTCGGTCTTGCGGGTGTCGCAGGACTGACGGCCGTAGATCAGCGTGATGCCTTCGGAGTCGGTCGGAACCGCAAAGGAGATTGCGTAATCCTCGTCGCCCTCGCGCATGGAGATGGTCGGCATAACCAGCACTTCGTGAGAGTTTACAAAGCCGGTCTGGTGTGCCTTGGCGCCGGTGACGTATACGCCGTCGGCGGTGCGCTCAACAACGTGCAGGAACAGGTCGGGGTCGGCCTGCTTGGACGGAGCCAGAGAACGGTCGCCCTTAACGTCGGTCATTGCGCCGTCAACTGCGAGGTCCTCGTCCTGTACACGGGTGAGGAACTTGACGAAGTTCTCGTGATACTTGGTGCCGCAGGCCTCGTCGATCTCATAGGTGGAGGAGAATACGGCGTTCATTGCGTCCATACCAACGCAGCGCTGGAAGCAGGCAGCCGTCTTCTGGCCGAGCAGACGCTGCATCTTGACCTTCTTAATGAGGTCGTCGGTGGACTGATGCATGTGGGTGAAGCGGTTGATCTTCTTGCCAGAGATATGGCTGGTTGCGGTCATCAGGTCTTCGTACTGGGGATCCTCTGCCAGCTCATAGGTAGCTGCGAAGGAGTTAAGCGAGGGGCGGATGATCGGGTTATCTACAGGATTCTCCACCTTTTCACCGAACATATACAGATTGAGCTTGAGCTTGCGCAGGGACTCAATGTACTGGTCTTTGGTCATCATAGCGATCAAGTATCCTTTCTCTTTTCAAACTTTCTGAGGGGTTTGCCGGTGCGCGGCAAACATACCTTCTAAGAAAAAACAGGGCGGGGAACGCGGGGGTCCCCGCCCTGTTCAGGCGAAACGCTTACAGAAATCAGAAGCACTCGCGGTATACGCGCTCGCTCAGTTCGATGCTCCACGGACGGTAGGAGTTGGTGATCAGACGCTGCTGATTTGCCTCTACCGATACGGGGAAGCTCTTGATGTCCTCTTCCTTGAAGCCGTACTCATGCAGCGGCTTGAGCGGGAGAACCTTCTCGAGGGTGACGTTCAGCGTGCGCAGAGCGTCGTCCTTGGTGCAGCCCAGGCAACGCGCAACGATTTCCTTGAACTTGCCCAGCTCGCCGTTCGGCTCGTACTCGTTGTACAGCTCAAGGATCTTGCCGAACAGAGCGTAGTTGGATTCGCCGTGCGGGACATGATAGGTGCCGCCGAGCGGGAAGGACATGCCGTGTACGGTTGCGCAGCCAGCCTTCAGGAATGCGATGCCGGCAAACAGGGAAGCGGTAACGAACTCGCCCAGATAATCCATGCGAGCGTCCGGGCCTTCCAGCGCGATGCGGCGGAAGCCTTCCAGAATCATCTCAGCCGCCTTGACCGAGTACATCTCGGAGGTAACGGTCTTGCGGTGCGGGGACAGGAAGGACTCGGTTGCGTGGATGAGCGCGTCGATTGCGGAAGCAGCGAACGGCTTGTAGGGCAGGGTCTTGAGCAGATCCGGAACCAGGCAAACCTTGTTCGGGATGATGTCATCGGAAACCAGACCGAGCTTGGTCTCGCCGCCGGTCAGCTTGCCGTCCTTCTCGTCCTTAACGATTGCAACCGAGATGTTGGTTACTTCGGAACCGGTGCCGCAGGTGGTCGGGATAGCGATAACTTCCTTCTCATGTACAACGGGCTCGCGCTTGAAGTACAGCTCATGTACAGAGGACGGGCGCTTGCAGCCGAGCAGCTTGCACAGGTCCATGATAGCGCCGCCGCCAACAGCGATAACGCGGTCATAGGAATCATACGGAATGGCCTCGTACATGGTTTCGATCATTGCTTCGGAAGGCTCGCCTGCGCCGAACTTCTCCTGGAAAACAAATTTGCTCTTCAGGCCAAGCTCTTCCATGAAGGGCTTGTAGATGAATTCGTTGGTCAGGACAACATCGCGCTCGCCAAGCTTGAACTCTGCGGCGAAATCACCGAAGTTTGCAAACTTGTAAATGGTCGGGGCGATGATGATCTCTCTCTTGTCCTGCATCAGGGAGGCGCTGAAAGCATCCATAGCCATAATTGATACATCTCCATTCTAAAAATTTATAAAAGGCCGTGCGGGCTTTTACATCTTTGGCAGGACAGATTTGTCCTGTGCTTTTATTGTAGCAAATCCATGCCACAACTTCAACACAAACAAACAAAAAAATCATCAAAAAATAACCAAGCGTTCCTGTACAAAAAGACAATAAAAAATCCCGCATTTTGTAATACGGGATTATTTTATCGTATTTATAAGGTTTTGTAAATGGGGAGTTGGTGGAAAGTGCTGAAAAGCTTTTGTAAGAACTGCTAGTCTTTAGTTGTTTTGTGAAAAACGACTCAAAAAAGCCTTGGTTCGCTCGTTTTGGGTATTTTCAAACAGCTCGGTCGGGGTACCCTGCTCCACGATCACGCCGCCGTCCATAAACAGGATGTGGTCGGCAACGTCGCGCGCAAAGGCCATTTCGTGCGTGACGATAATCATGGTGGTGTGCTGGTCGGCCAGCGAACGGATGACTTTGAGCACCTCGCCGGTCAGTTCGGGATCGAGCGCCGAGGTCGGTTCATCAAAGCACAGGATGTCGGGATGCAGAGCAAGTGCACGAGCAATCGCCACGCGCTGCTGCTGACCGCCGGAAAGCTGATGCGGATAGTGGCTCATGCGGCCTTCCAGACTCATCTGACTGAGCAGCTCAATGGCGTGGTGCTCAATTTCCTCATGGATGGCCCGCTTGTTCTGCTTATAGTCTGGCCGCTCCTTGGCAAGCAGCAGACTTGCCAGCATGACGTTTTCCAGCGCAGTATATTGCGGGAACAGGTTAAAAGACTGGAACACCATGCCGAAATGCAGACGGCGTTTGCGGATTTCTTCATCGCTCTTGGAGGAGTGATCCGCGGCATCGAACAGCGTTTCGCCGTTGACGATAATGCGGCCTGCGTTCGGTGTCTCCAGAAAGTTCAGGCAGCGCAGCAGCGTGGTTTTGCCCGAACCGCTCGAGCCGATGATGGCCAGCGCTTTGCCGCGCTCCAGCGAAAAGCTGATATCGTTCAGCACCTTGGTGGAGCCGAAGCTCTTGTTGATATTTTGTACTTCCAAAATAGGCATTTCGGCACCTCCTTACACGCGGAAATAGTCCATTTTCTTTTCCAGCCAGCCGAACAGCAGCGTCAGAATGCCGCAGAACAGCAGGAAGAACAGGGCAGTGGAAAACAGTGGCCAAATCAGGCCCTTGGTGGCGTATTCCTTGCTCATCATGATGATTTCCTTGGTGGCGATGACGTTGGCCAGCGCAGTGTCCTTGATGAGCGTCATAAATTCGTTGCCCATGGGCGGGATGACGCGCTTGATGACCTGCAAAAGCGTGACCTTAAAGAAAATCTGGCTCTTGGTCATGCCGAGTACCTGTCCGGCTTCATATTGGCCGCGCGGGATGGACTGGATGCCGCCGCGGTAAATTTCGGAGAAGTAGCAGGCGTAATTGATGACAAATGCTACACAAACTGCGGTCAGACGCGGCAGCAGATCACCGTCCCAAAGCAAGCCGGGACCGTAGAAGATGATGATGATCTGCAGCATCAGCGGCGTACCGCGGATGATCCAGACAAAGGTTTTGACGATGGCACGCAACGGCGCAAAGCGGCTCATCGAGCCGAACGAAATAATCAGCCCGAGCGGGA
The DNA here is from genome assembly GCF_944380975.1 of uncultured Agathobaculum sp. Classification (GTDB taxonomy): domain Bacteria; phylum Bacillota; class Clostridia; order Oscillospirales; family Butyricicoccaceae; genus Agathobaculum. The sequence goes on from NZ_CALWJK010000001.1 coordinate 16,319, forward strand.
GTGCAAACAGCAGCGTGACGAAAAAAATCTGGCAGTTGATGCCAAAGGTTTTTGTCAGGCTGGTAAAAATGACAGACGCAGACATGTAAAAATACCCTTTCCCCAAACAAAGGTAGGCGGGGCAGCATGAAAATGCTGTCCCGTCAGCCTTGATTTTCTTATGTTACAATTCCTTATTCCGCCAGGCTCAGGCCATATTTCTCGGCCAGCGCAGGCAGGGTGCCGTCCTCGACCAGCTCATCCATGATCTCGTTGACCTTGGTGCAGAGATCGCTGTCCTTGCGGAAGCCGATGCCGTATTCTTCGACCGACAGCTCGGCGCCGTCAATCATCATCAGATCGGCAAAATCCGTGCCCTCACCGATCATGCTCTTGGCAAGCGTCCAGTCGAGCACAGCGGCGTCAGACGCGCCCGACTCGATCTCGAGCAGTGCGTCGGTCTGCTTGGTTACGGTGGTCAGATTGGCCTGCGACAGGTTTTCGTCTGCCTCGATCGCGGACTGGCCGGCCGAACCCGCCTCAGCCACCAGATTGGCACCGGCCAGTGAAGCAGTATCGGTATACTTATCCTTGTTGCTGTCCTTGATGACAACGACCTGCATGTTCTTGACATACGGATCGGAAACCGAAATGTTTTCCTTCAGGTCATCCGTGATGGTCATGCCGTTCCAGATGCAGTCGATGCTCTTCGCATCCAGCTCGATGACCTTGGTATCCCAGTTGATCTCAACGAACTCCGGCTCAACGCCCAGCTTTTCGCAGACCGCTCTGGCAAATTCCGTATCAAAGCCGGTGAATTCGCCGTTCTCGTCGGTGTAGTTCATCGGTTCGTAAACGGTGTAGCCGATGACCAGATTGCCTTTATCTTGCACATAGGCCAGATCGCTGGTGGTTTCCGTTCCAGCATCACCGCCGTTGTTCGCGGCCGTATCGTCGGTTTTTCCGCCGCCGCAGCCAGCCAGCAGGGAAGCGCTCATCGCACCTGCAAGCAGCAGCGCCAGAAGCTTTTTGGTTTTCATAAGGGCCCCTCCTAAAATACTTTATCGTACTATGCTGTGAAAGTCATTTACCATTGTACCACTTTATTTCAGAAAATCAAGGAAAACTTTTTGAGAGCATTCTGAGAATGTTTTGGCGTAATACAAACCTCTGCTTGACCTGTATTTGCAGATATAGTATAATGAATTAAGATTGTTAAAGAATAGACAATATGGAGGTTGTGGCAAAATGGATTACACAGCACTTTATCAAAGTAAATTGACAACGGCAGAGGAAGCTGTTAAGGTCGTCAAGTCGGGCGACTGGGTGGATTATGGCTGGTGTGTCGGCACGCCGGACGTGCTCGATCAGGCGATGGCGAAGCGCTTACCTGAGCTGACTGACGTCAACTTCCGCGGCGGTGTTTTGATGCGCGTGCCGGAAATCTATAAGATTGAGGACCCCGCAGCACATATGACGTGGAATTCGTGGCACATGTCGGGCATTGAGCGCAAGTTTATCGCCACCGGTGCGGGCTTCTATGGCCCCATCCGCTATTCCGAGCTGCCGCGCTACTACCGTGAGAGCATTGGTCATTTGGATGTCGCCATGCTGCAGGTGGCGCCGATGGATAGCCACGGCTTTTTCAGCTTTGGTCCGCAGGCATCGCATCTGCGTGCGGTCTGCGATGTAGCGGATAAGATTATTGTAGAAGTAAATGAGAACATGCCGCGCTGCCTGGGCGGTATGGAGGACTGCATCCATGTCTCCGAGGTGGATATGATCGTCGAAGGCAACAACGCACCCATGCCGGAAATGGGTTCTGCCGCGGCAACCGAGGTGGATCGCAAGGTTGCAGAGCTGATCGTGCCGGAGATTCCGAACGGCGCCTGCCTGCAGCTGGGTATCGGCGGTATGCCGAATACCATCGGCGCGATGATCGCAGAATCCGATCTGAAGGATCTGGGTGTACACACCGAAATGTACGTGGATGCCTTTGTTGACATTGCCAAGGCCGGCAAGATCACGGGCCGCAATAAGAACATCGATCGCGGCCGTCAGGCGTATGCGTTCGCGGCAGGTACCAAGAAGCTGTACGACTATCTGGACAATAACCCGGAGTGCGCTTCCATGCCGGTCGATTATACCAATGATGTGCATGTGATTGCGGGTATTGACAACTTTATTTCGATCAATAACGCAGTTGATATCGACCTGTACGGTCAGGTTAACGCCGAGTCCGCCGGCACCAAGCAGATTTCCGGTACGGGCGGCCAGCTCGACTTCGTCATGGGCGCTTACCTGTCTAAGGGCGGCAAGAGCTTCATCTGCTTGTCCTCGACCTTCAAGCAGAAGGACGGCACGGTCGCATCCCGTATCCGTCCGACGCTGGCAAACGGCTCGACCGTGACCGACCCGCGCACGACTACGCATTATATCGTAACCGAGTACGGCATGGTCAACCTGAAGGGTAAGTCCATGTGGCAGCGTGCCGAGGCTCTGATCTCGGTGGCGCATCCGGACTTCCGTGAGCAGCTGATCGCAGACGCGGAAAAGATGCATATCTGGAAGCGTTCCAATAAGCGCTAAGACGCGAACAAAATGCACAGCAGAACAGCCGCCCGATGGGCGGCTGTTTTTTTATGCTCCAAACTGGCATTGTATAAAATGCAAAAACTGACGCTTTTTCAAATGCCACAAGCACACTATAATAGGAGCATCAAAAGCGATCAATCGAAAGAAGGCGTTTCAATATGGCGACCCATAAAACCAAAACCATCATTACAGCGGCGCTGCTGGCAGCACTGACCACCGTTGCCACCATGGTAATCCGGATTCCCACACCGACGCTGGGATACATTCATCTGGGCGACGGCATGGTGCTGATTTGCGGCATTCTGCTCGGGCCGGGTCTCGGTGCGGTTGCCGCGGGCATCGGTTCCATGCTGGCGGATCTGTTCGGCGGCTATATGGCATGGGTGCCGGGAACGTTTGCGATCAAGGCGCTGACCGCATTGGTTGGCGGCTGGCTGTACCATCATATGGTGAAGCGCGAGCGCATGTCCACGCCGGTGCGCGTGGCGCTTTGCGGAATTCCGGCGGAGCTTGTGATGGTCGCAGGCTATTTTGCTTATGAAGTCGGCATGGAGCTGCTTGCGGGCAGCGCAGCGAGCGCTGCGGCAACGGCAGTGCTGGCCGGTGTGCCGTTCAATCTGGTGCAGGGGCTTGCTGGCGTAATCGTATGCGCGGTGCTGCTGCCGGTGCTCAGTCATGCCAGCGCAGAAATGGGTGCGCGCATCCGTACTTGAGACGTGGATAGCAAAAATAAAACGAGCCGTTTTTAACGGCTCGTTTTTGCGTTTCAGGCAATGCTGATATATTGCTGAGGATCGACTTTTTCATCCCCCACATGGACTTCAAAATGCAGATGTGGGCCGGTGGAGTTGCCGGTGTTGCCGGAAAGCGCGATTTTGTCGCCCTTGGCAACAATGTCACCGACCGAAACCAGCAGCTGGGAGTTGTGTCCATACAGGGTTTTGTAACCGTTCTGATGGTCGAGGATGATATAGTTACCGTAGCCGTTTCCGGAATCTTCGGCTACGATCACCTTGCCGTTATCCGCGGCATAAACGGGCGTGCCTTCGTCAGCAGCCAAATCCACGCCGCTGTGCAGCTTGCCCCAGCGCCATTTGAAGCCCGAGGTAAAGGTGTAATTGCTGATGGGCACCATAAATTCACCCGTACCGATGCCGATGTTGCGCGTGCCGACTTCGATGATCTCATCGGTGGCGTTGCTCAGTACCGTACGCTCCAGAATGGTGCGTCCATGCTCCTGACCGTCCACGGTTTGGATCTCCGCCGTGACGACTGCTTCGCCTTCGCTGCCCTCCTGAATGGTGGCGCAGTAGGTTTGATCCAGTTCGTCGTTTTCGCGGGTAATGGTTTCATAGGGGATGGACTCGGTGTAGGTTACTGCGCGGGTGGAGGTCACATCCAGCCGCGGGGATAATTCCTCATAAAGCGTGGACAAATCGGAAATCAACGCGGTTTCCGCCACGACTTCATCCACCCGGACGGCTTGCAGAAAGTCGGTGTTTTCGTCTGCCGCAGTGGTGTATTGGGCTTTTACGCGGTCGAGCAGCGCTTGTGCATCCTCGGCGGAGCGGCACACACCGGCGCGCTCGCCGTCGACCGAGATGACTGCCAGGGTATCCAGTTCTCCGCTGGCCCCAATCAGGTCGCTTTTGAGTTCTTCCTCGGTCAGGAACTGGGATGCAGGCGCTCGCAGCGTGCGGGTCTCAATCGAGACGGGCAGGGTATACGCTTCGTCCGACAGGGAAGAGGCGCTTTGCTCAATTTCTGCCACCGCTGCGGACAGCGTGTCCGAATTTTCCACCAGTCCAAGCGGGCGGTCATTGGCATAGACCATCGTACCGGTTTGTGTAAGCAGTGTGCCGGGGACGAAAAACAGCGGAACAAACACGGCAAGCGCGCAGACCGCACGTTTTCGTCCGGCGGTGCGCACAGCGCGTCCGATGGCCGACCAGAGCGGCAGATCATACAGCAGGCAGATCAGTCGATCCAGCAGTAGAACGGCACGGACCAGCCCGTACAGCAGGCCGGAAAACAGACCGAAAACAAAAGATAACAGGTTTCGCATGATGGTAGTATGGAGAAAATGTCCTCCCCATATTCCCTCCTTTCGCAATTCAAAGGTTACAGTTTGGTAACAATTGATAGCTTACGAAAACAGGAGGGCGAAGTCATACGAAACCTGTCGGATGATTCAAATATTTTATTTTTTTAGCGCGTTGCCCGTGAAATCTGTGGGGAAAAAGCGCGGATCGAGCGGTTTTTGTTGATAATAGCGGTCTAGCATGGCGCGTTGCAGTGAGACGGCCAGCGGCACAGCGGCGTCAAACAAATCGCAGAAAGAATCCGTCCGCTCCTCTCCGTTCGCCGTCCAGACGCGGTGTTCCTGATTGGCGCAGTCGGCGGGCAGCGGCTCATCCGGACGGATGAGCGCGGAGGCCAGTCCGGTCTTGCCCATCAGACGCTCGAAATGCAGCAGACGGCTGCGGATATGGCTGCCGCTGTGTGTCAGGTGAAGCACGCGGCGCATGTCGTGCAGCGAACGGTATACCGCAGCAGGAGAAACGCGCACGCCGTAGGCGTCGCGCGCTGCGTGCGCCAGTACACGCGCCAGCACAGTGCATTCGGCGGCATTCGGGTCAAGCAGGCGGAACGCCTCGTAACCCGCCGGTTCGGCAGCGATGTAGCCCGCGATCATGATGCCGTCAATATCGCTTTCGACCAGCTTGCGCCGGGCTTCGGTGGAGTAACCGGGCATATAGAGCGCCAGACGGTCAGCTTGTGCCTCAAGGAACGCGTGCGTGACCCGACTGAGCGCATAATGTGTGCAGAAACCGAACACATAAGCAAGCGCTGCGGTGTTGTGCTCCTGTACAGCGGCGGCGCAAAGTGCTTCAAACAGCGGCGCGGGCGGTTCGGTACAGATACGATGGGTGAGACGGCGCACCGGGCCGGGAAACGGCGCGTGATAAAAGGCGAGCGGGTCGGGACCCTGCGCACCCCAGCGGTAAGCCGCGGGACAGGCATCCGCGATGTGCGCCACGGAATCTCCGGTGACACGCTGTACGGTTGTGGCAAAAATATGGTGGGTGGCAAAAGAGGGCATAATAGTTCACCTTCCGCAAACAGCTTTTCGGCAATGCCGCGATATGTGCAGCATGGCCTTTACAAAATATTATCCATAGTATACCGCAAACGTTTGTAAAAAGCCAGCAAAAGCGGCAGATATATTTTCTGTCAAAAATGGAAGCGCTGGTACATAGGGGAAAGGACCGGATGGCGTTTGTGCCATCCGGCCCTTCACTGGATTGTGATAGAGAATGTCAAGTTGGTTCAAGACGCGGCAGCAGCGGTATCCTGTGTCGGTTCACTGCGGCTGCCGCGATTGCCGCCCATTCCATGGTTCATGCCACCGCTGCCATACAGCAGGCCGTCCAGCGTGACTTCCGTAGAGGAGGTGCCTGCTGCGACGGTGTAGGTGCCGTCGGCTTCTAAACCGGGACAGCTGATGACCACTGAACTGAATGCCTGCGGCGCTTCCCAGGAGGCCAGCACATTGCCTGCACTGTCGCTGACGGAAACCGTACTGCCTGCCGCTTGCGCGTCGACGTTGAGCAGGATCGCGCCCTGTGTGGAGGTGTCTCCGAAGTTCTGCGCCATGCCGGATGAGCCGGTGCCGATCAGCGTGCCGCCGGTGATGGAGGCATTACCGTTGTAGTCCAGAGCGGAATCCGCGCTGCCGTCCTTGGTGACCACGCCGTGACCTGCGGGCGAATCAACGGTGAGTGTGCCGAGACCGTTGAGGGTCAGGTCGGCTTTGGAGAAAATCACGCCGTCAATGTTGTTGTCATCCAGTTGGGCGAAGGTCTCGCCGCCCGACAGCGTATTTTGGGAATCCGCCGCCGTGGTCACAAAGACCTTATCGGCCTGCCGGACATACAGGGCGGCGCAGTCTGCGCAGTGGATGCTGGCGTTATCCAGCACCAGCTGGATCTTGTCGGTCTCTTCTGCGTCGACAATGACCATGCCGTCATCCAACGTACCGGACAGGATATAGGTGCCCTCGTCGGTGATGGTGATGGTGCCGCCATCTATGGTGACCGCATCGCTGTCGCACGAGGCAGTGCTGCCAGAAAGGGTGATCGCGGCGGCGGTGGTTTCATCATAGCCGACCTCGAGATCGCGGTCGGTAAACATGTCGGATGGAGTGACCAGTGCGGTCTGTCCGGTTGCATCTGCCGCTTCGGCGGCTTGACAGCCGGATACCAGCACGGCGGCCGCCATAAGCAGCGGCAACAGGCAATGTTTTTTCATAACGGTAAAGCTCCTTTTATAATTCCGCAGTAAGGGTTTCCTGTTTGGAAACCGTGATTTCCAGATTGCCGTTGCGGCAGCGAAGCTTGTCGATCAGTTCTTTTTCCGTGCTCGCGCTGCGCAGCGTGATGTTGTAGGTCAGTCGGAACAGACTGCCCATGTTGGTGGTTTTGACTTGTGTCAGCTCACAGGCTGAGGTGTATTCGCGCAGCAGCTCATCAAAGACACCGGTGTAGTCCAGATCCTCCGGGATGGTAATGTGCAGCGTGCGGTACAGCGCGGCTTTTTTTCCTGCGCCGAAGTCGATCGCGTTATACAGCATGGTGGCTGCGCCCAGCACAATAGCAAACAGGAAGGCATATGCGATATAGCCCATGCCGATGATCAGACCGGTGCCCATCTCCAGAAAGATGGCGCCGATCTCCTTTGCCGTGCCGGGGACGGAGCGGAAGCGAACCAGGCTGAACGCACCGGCCACAGCAACGCCTGCGCCGACATTGCCGTTGACCATCATAATGACGACACAGACGATGGCAGGCAGCAGCGCCAGTGTGGCGACAAAGCTGCGTGTGTAGCGCGTGCGGTACATATAGCAGGCCGCCAGCAGCAGCCCGACGACCAGCGCGCTTGCCACGCAAAGTAAAAAGTCGAAAACCGGGATGACTGTAGTCATCTCTGTGTCAAATAGGCCGCGAAATAGATTATTAAGCATAGAGCAGTCCTCCGGAAAATTGAGTATCCAGCATGTTTTGATATGCTGCACCGTATTTGGAAAAAGAAGTGTGGAAAATGCAGTGCTCGGTCAGCGCGTGCGTCATCCAGAGCGGCATGCCGCCGGAGGTTTTGATCTCCATGAGTGTTTGACCGCCCGTCAGCAGAGGGATACCGTAAATCGGGCTGCCAAGCGAAAAGTCGCGGCAGCGGTACAGGATGTTTTCATCAAAAAAGGTGATGCGGAAGTCGCTGCCGTCGAGCGCATAGAACGCCTCGCGCTCATAGGACAAAAAGACTGCGGGGCGCAGTGTACGATAATAGGCGCGGAAATATTCGATTTCGTCAGCGATTTGGGACTGCACGGGCAGCGCATCGCCAGTACGAAAGCTGGTCATAGCCTGTTCTTCCGGCAGCACCAGACGTCGTTTATAGACCACGGACTGAAACTTCTTTTTCAGCTCCACGCATACTGGGTCGTTTGACTCCGCCCGCTGATAGCTGCGGATGCGTAGCTTTTCCTTATAGGCGGGCTTTTCCAGCGAGCGTCGGATCAGCCGGAAGGTATCGGTATCATAATAGATGTTTCGGATGGTGCTTCGGCCGAATTGATCCAGCTGCATATGTCCCCGCATGGCACGCAGCAGTTGTTCTTTTTGCTGTGCGGTCAGTAAGTATTTGATTTCGTATCGTTCAAAGGTTGTCTGATACGCCATGGATGCTTCCTCCTTTGTGTGGGTTTGCGTTTATGATGTTGCAAGCCGTGTTTCTTGATTGTGCTCAGTATACCGCCGCAGCCTTAACCAAACTTTAACCGGAACCTTAACCGAACTTAAAAATGCATATCCGGGCATAAAAAACAGCAGAACCCGTTGGTTCAGGCGGGTTCTGCTGCTTTTATAGGTTCATACGGGAAATGTGGCGGTGATGCGTAAGGAGGCTTCGTCTGCGGTGGAGGCGGTGATTTTGCCCTTGTGCGCGGTTACGATAGCCAATGCAATAGAAAGGCCGAGACCGTAGCCGCCAGTCTGCGAATTGCGGGACTGATCGGTGCGGTAAAACCGGTCGAACAGGTGCTCGGTCTGGGCCTTGGTGATGTGGTCCACCTCGTTCCAGACCGACAGATGGATGAGGTTTTTCTGCTGCTCCAGCGTGCAGGAGATTGTGCTTTGCGGGCTGGAATATTTGACGGCGTTGTCCAGCAAAATGGAGAACAGCTTGCGCAGGGATTTTTCATCGCCACGAATCGAAAGCATCGGCTGGATATGCAGCTCGAGTGTTTTGTCCTGCGTGCGCGCCACTGCCTGAAACGGTGCGATGGTTTCTTCCGCAATGTCGGACAGCGGCAGTTCGAGCATTTGCAGCTGTGTTTGCTCTTCCTCCATGCGGGAGAGCAAGATCAGGTCGTTTGTCAGGTCGGCCAGCCGTTTGGTCTGCGCTTGAATGTCGCAGATCCATTCGTTTTCCCCGTAGTCCATGGCGAGGATCTCTGCGTCGGCATTGAGAATGGTCAGCGGTGTTTTCAGCTCATGCCCGGCGTCGGTGATGAACTGCTTTTGTTTTTCGTGATTTTCCAAAAACGGCCGCACGATGCGCCCGGATAAAAAGATGAGCAGAAGAAAAACCAGCAGTGAGCCGACAAACGATACGCTGACGCAGGCGAAAAGCAGCGTTTTGAAATTATCCAGCCCGCGGCTGCAATCGAGGAACAGGATAAGCGTTTCTGAGGAGGAGGTATCCACCAGAAAACGGTATTGGTCAGCAAAACCCTGTGTTTTGCCCTGTTTCCAGACGCTTTGCGCATAGTCGATCGCGTCCGAGGTGTCCACGGCGGCAATCTTTCCGGTGTTGACCGACTGTACGCTGCCGTCCTGCGAGAGCGTGACAAAGAAATACCGGGTTTCATAGGGGAGCTCGGGCGATAAATGCGGTTCTTTTTTGGGGAAAGGCTCATCGGGGGGCGGTTCATGATTGTTTTTTGGGAAAAAACCGTTGTTTTCTGCCAGCAAAGCAAGTGTGCTGTCCGCGTCCTGGATCACCTGACGGTAATAGACGAGATTGACGGCGCTCATAATGACCAGCAGTACCGCCAGCAGAGAAACCATAGAGGCGATAATCAGTTTCATGCGCAGTTTGCGGATCATGGCAGCTCCTCCAGTGAATAGCCCGCGTTTCGGGTGGCTTTGATTTGTATGTTGGCGTGCAGGGCGGACAGTTTTTTGCGCAAATAAGAGATATAGACCCATACCACATTGATTTCCGCTTCGCTGTCATAGCCCCAAATCTTTTCCAGCAGGCGCTCAGATGCTATCAAACTATGCGGGTTGCGCATGAGCAGCTCGAGTACCTGAAACTCCTTGTTGGCCAGCCGAAAGCTGCCCGCTGGGGTGGATAACTCAAAGGTAGCGCAGTCCAGCGTTACGTTGCCCATTTGCAGGCGGGAATCAGTCTGCACCGTTTGCGTGCGGGTCATTGCCCGGATGCGTGCCAGCAATTCCTTTGTGTGGAATGGCTTAGTCAGATAATCGTTTGCGCCCGCATCCAATCCGAGTACTTTGTCATCCACCTCGGCTTTGGCGGTCAGCATCAATATCGGAATTCGGTTGCCCCGGCTGCGGATGGTTTTGAGTACGGTGATGCCATCCACCTTGGGCATCATGATGTCCAGAATGACACCATCATAATTATCCGCCTCCAGATAGTCCAGCGCGGCCTGTCCATCGTCCACAGCATCCACAGAATAATTGTTTCGTTCCAGAATGGTGATCAGGGCTTTGGACAGAGCCTTTTCATCCTCGGCCAGTAATAATCTCATATGTGCTTCTCCTTCATCAGAGCAGTCTGCAACCTTGCGTTGCCGTTTGCTTTATTATACAATATCTGCTCCACTTTAAATAGAGTTAAACTTGCGGCGGGAAGTGCTGGGGTAAACCAGTGGAACGGGATAGCGGGGGCTGCTGATTGTGCATGCGATGGAAATATGGTATAATGAAAAAAACATCATGCAGTTGTAGGAGGAGGGGAACGCATGGATTTTGCAGATTTTTTTGCGATAGATAAATTGTCGCAGCATGACGAGGAACAGCTGCTCGAATCCGCGATGCAGCTGCAGCAGATGATGATGCTTTATGAGGCAGGTATCCGTGAAATTAAAACCAAACTGGATATTTTAAGCGATGAGTCGCGCATTTCCGGCAAGCCAAGTCCAATCGACTCGATCAAGAGCCGCATCAAAACCCCGCGCAGCATCATCGGTAAGCTCAAACGCCGCGGTTTTCCCATCTCGCTGCAATCTATGATGGAAAACCTCAATGATATCGGCGGCATTCGTGTGATCTGCCCGTTTATTGAAGATATTTACACCATTGCCGATATGCTCATGCGGCAGGACGATCTGACGCTGATCGAACGCAAGGACTATATCGAAAAACCCAAGCCGAACGGCTATCGCAGCCTGCATCTGATTTTGGAGGTGCCGATTTTCCTGTCTGACCGCACGCAGCCGGTGCGCATCGAATTGCAGCTGCGCACGATTGCGATGGATTTTTGGGCAAGCTTGGAGCATCAGCTGCGTTACAAGTCCGATATCAAGGTGCCGGCGCATATCTCAGATGATCTGAAGGCGTGCGCAGATGTGATTGCTGCAACGGATGAGGAAATGCAGCGCATCGCTAAGGAATTACACGTACTCTGAACCGAAAGGAAAAACTCGCTATGCAATACATACCCGTTATCACACTGGCGTTGGTCGTGGTGCTGCTGGTGCTTGTCATCGTGCTGCTCACTCGGCGGCAGCAGCCGTCCGGCGGCAGCGATGCAAACAGCTCCATTACCGCGCTGGGTACGCTCGTCAACCAGAACCTGCGCGAGGGACGCGAGGCGCAGATGAGCCAGCTTGCCGCGATGGACAAAAGCCTTGCAGGCAAAATGAGCGCGATGACCGATCAGCTTGGCCAATTTGAGCGGCGGCTGCACGGCTTTACCGCGGAAACCACGCAGAATCTGGAGAATATCCGCGTGACAGTCGACCAGAACCTTCGAGCCATGCAGGCGGACAACAACAAAAAGCTGGATGACATGCGTCAGATCGTGGATGAGAAGCTGCAAAAAACACTGTCCGAACGGATGAATGAGTCGTTCCGATTGGTCAATGAGCGGTTGGAGCAGGTTTATAAGGGATTGGGCGAGATGCAGACGCTTGCGCAGGGCGTAGGCGACCTGAAAAAAGTGCTGACCAACGTCAAAACGCGCGGCATTGTGGGCGAGATCCAGCTTGGCGCGATTTTGGAGGATATTCTTGCACCCGAGCAGTATGCGGTCAATGTTGCCACGCGGCCGAACAGCCGCAATGTGGTAGAGTATGCGGTCAAACTGCCGGTGGAGGACGGCGGCCACGTCTGGCTGCCGATCGACTCTAAATTCCCGGGCGACACCTACGGCGCGCTGCGCGACGCTTATGAGGAAGGTTCACGCGAGCAGATCGACGCTTGTGCAAAGGCGTTGATCGCCACGCTTAAATCCGAGGCAAAGGATATTCACGACAAGTATCTCGAGCCGCCGTATACGACGGATTTTGGCATTCTGTTTCTGCCGTTTGAGGGGCTGTATGCTGAGGCGGTCAGCCGCGGCATGGTTGAGGTATTGCAGCGTGATTATCACGTTAATATCGCCGGCCCCAGCACAATGGCGGCGCTGCTCAACAGTTTGCAGATGTCCTTCCGCACGATTGCGATTCAAAAGCGTTCGGGCGAGGTGTGGAGCGTGCTGGGTGCGGTCAAAACCGAGTTTGACAAGTTTGAGGCCTGTCTGACGCAGACGCAGACCCGTCTCGATCAGGCCAGCCGCGAGCTGGATAAGCTGGTCGGCACGCGCACACGCGCGATCCGCCGCAAGCTCAAGGGGGTAACCGAATTGAGCGAAGCGGAAAGCCAGTCGGTGCTCGGGCTGACAGGCGGTGCGGATGTGCCGGAGGATGAGGAATAAAGAAAAAGGGGCTGTCCTGCAGGACAGCCCCTTCATAAATTCTTAAGAAAAATTTCACAGTTTTGTGAAGGACAGGCAGCGAAAAACAGGGTAGAATAAAATCAGAAAAACAAAGGAGGATCGTGGTATGAATCAGGACAACGGAAGAGCAAACGGATTGTTGGATTGGTTCCGGCACTGGACAGACGTCCTGTTCGGCCCGATCGAGCGCGGTAAGTACCGCGGCTGGTAACGAAGAAAAACGTCCCTGCGGCCCATGCAGATGCATGTGGCTGCGGGGACGTTTTGTTATGCCTCGATGTAATAGCCTACGCCGCGTTCCGCATGGATCTGCGCATCTGAGCCGATGGTGCGCAGCTTGCGGCGTACAAGTGATAAGTACACCTCGATGGCGTTGTAGGCGGATTCGCAGTCAATGCCCCAGACCTTTTGCCGCAGGGTTTCGCGTGGCAGGACTTGACCGGTGTGCAGCAGGAACAGCTCGATCAGCTGCATCTCCTTACAGGATAGGCGGATTTCGCCCTTTGGCCCTTGCAGCATGCAGTGTCCGCGGTCAAGCGATAAATCGCCGGCTTGCAGCAGGCTGGGCTGCAATACCGGGCTGCGTCTGCTGAGCGCACGGATGCGTGCCAGCAGCTCGCCCAGCAGGAAGGGCTGGGTCAGCATATCGTCCGCGCCGGCGTCCAGCACTACGATGCGGTCGCACGCGGACAGATGTGCTGCCACGATCAGCAGCGGCACGGACATGCCATCCTCCCGCAGTGAAGGCAGGAGCGCGGTCAATTGCTGCGCTGCAGCTTTGCCTGCACTGCTGGTCAGCAGGACTGCGACGTCATACAGCCCCTCCGGAAAAATGAGTGGCTCCGTGCCGTGCAGTGGGATGTGGTCAAACAAAATATGGTCGCGCCGGAGCGCTTGTGGAATCTTTTCATTCTCAGTTGCCCCAATCAGAAGAACGCGCATGAAAAATCTCCTTTCTTGCGAGGGGTGTTTTTATTTTGCGCGGTGTATGTGGAGTTTTTGTGTAGGAGTGGTGGAAAAATTGTTAAGTTACGGTTTTTTCAATCTTTCTTCAAGCAAGTGAGCTTATGATGATACGCGGCAATAAAACGTGAGCAGGAGGGAGCAAAGATTGAAACTGCCGTTTGACAAATTGCGCGATAAAAAGTCCCGCAAAGGGAAGAAATTGTTTTCTGCGAACACCAAGGCCAAAGAGGAGGCTTCCGCAGAAAGTGCACCGCCCGGTGCGCACAGCAAAAAGAAAAAACGTAAAAAGCTGAAAAAGAAGGTGATCATTCCGGTCGCACTGGTGGTTGTGCTGGCCGGAGTGTTCGGCGTTCGGCACTTTTTCTTATCGGGTAAAGGTGAGGTGATGCAAACCTATACCGAGAGCGAAGCGTCCCGACAGGATATCCAGCTGACCCTGTCTGCGACTGGCACCATTGAACCGGCCAACCAGTACGCCGTCACCAGCTCAGTGCAGGGAGAGGTGCTTTCCTGCACGTTTGAAGAAGGTGACGAGGTGAAAAAGGGCGATGTGATGTATGAAATCGACAGTACAGATGTCCAGAATTCGATTGATCAGGCACAGCTTTCCTTGCAGCAGAGCCAGAACAGCTATAATCAGACGGTGGAGAGTCTGGATGATCTGAATATCAAGTCGGACAAATCCGGCGTGGTGACCGAGCTTTATGTTGAGGTAGGCGATCAGGTGCAGGCGGGCGCGACGATTGCAGATGTGCGCGATTCCTCTACCATGGAGCTGACCGTGCCGTTTAATGCTTCGGATGCAGCCACATTCAGCGTGGGCAGCACGGCGACGGTTACCATCGACGGTTCGTTTGAAACGCTGACTGGCACCGTTACGGCGATTGATGCCGCGGATACCGTGCTGGATGGCTATCAGATCGTGCGCAATGTGACCATTCAGGTGAGCAATCCGGGCGGTTTGTCCACCTCTTCGGCGGCAAGCGCAACAGTGGGTGGAGTGGCCTGCAATCAGGGTGCAAACTTTACGTATCTGTCTGAGTTTACCATTACGGCGGATACTGCCGGCAAGGTAGCGAGCCTGTCCATCCGGGAAGGTTCGTCCGTATCGGCGGGGCAGACCGTGGCGACGCTGTCCTCCACATCGGTCGAAAATCAGGTGGAAAACAGCAAGTTATCCCTTGCCCAGCAGCAGCTTTCCTATCAGAACACGGTCGACAAGCTGGATGACTATACCATTACGGCACCCATTGACGGTACGGTAATCACCAAAAATACCAAGGTTGGCGATACGCTCGATGCGACCAACGGACAGACAACGCTGGCGGTCATCTATGATCTGTCCTACCTGACCTTTGATATTTCGCTTGACGAGCTGTACATCAATCAGGTGGCAGTCGGGCAGACAGTCAATATCACCTGTGATTCGCTGGAAAACGCAGGTACGATCGAGGGCGTGGTGACTAAGGTCTCGGTCGCCGGCACGACAGCGAACGGCGTGACCAGCTATCCGGTCACCGTGCAGATCGATGATCCTCCGGAGGATTTGCTGCCGGGTATGAATGTGGACGCAACCATCGTCGTAGGTGAAGCGACGGATGCGGTGGCTGTACCGATTTCTGCGGTTCAGCGCGGCAATATCGTTTATGTCAAGGATGACAGTGCAAAGAATACGGACGGAACCATGGTGAATGGCACACTGCTGCCCGACGGCTGGAAAGCGGTCGAGGTCGAAACCGGCCTGTCGGATGATACTTATATTGAGATCGTTTCCGGTATTTCGGAAGGCGACATCGTCTATGTGCCGCAGGTGATGCACGAGTCCTCCGGTGAGGAGGGCGAGATGGGCATGATGCCCGGCGGCGGCATGGGCGGCATGTCCGGCGGTGATATGGGTGCTATGCCCTCCGGTGGTGGAGGTGGCATGCCCTCCGGCGGCGGTATGCCTTCTGGCGGAGGCGGTATGCCGTGATGAAAACAGAACAAGCGCCTGGCGGCACTCCACTTATCGAACTGCGCGATATCTATAAGATTTACCACATGGGTGATACGGATGTGCACGCCTCGGACGGCGTTTCGATGAAGATTTACAAGGGTGAATTTGTGGCAATCGTCGGTCAGTCCGGTTCGGGAAAAAGTACGCTTATGAATATCATCGGCTGCTTGGATGTGCCGACGAGCGGGCAGTATTTTCTCAACGGCGAGGATGTATCCGAACTGACCGACGATGAACAGGCAGAGATCCGCAACAAAACACTGGGCTTTATTTTTCAGCAGTATAATCTGATCCCTAAGCTGAATGTGCAGGAAAATGTGGAGCTGTCACTGCTGTACGCCGGGATTCCTGCGGAGGAGCGCGCCGAGCGAGCGCGGTATCAGATCGCGCGCGTAGGCCTTGCGGGCAAGGAGAAAAACCTGCCCAGTCAGCTCTCCGGCGGCCAGCAGCAGCGTGTTTCCATTGCGCGCGCACTTGCGGGCAATCCGTCAGTCATTCTGGCAGACGAACCGACCGGCGCGCTCGATTCGCGCACCAGCCGTGAGGTGCTGGACTTTCTGCAGAAGCTCAACGAAGAAGGCAATACAATCGTTCTGATCACGCACGACAACGGCATTGCACAGGAAGCGAAGCGCGTTATCCGCGTGGCGGACGGAAAAATCATCTTTGACGGCCCGGCGCGCGAGGCCTTCCCGAGAGGAGACTGACGGATGGGATTTACACAGGCGTTTAAGCTGGCGCTCAAAAGTTTGGCTGGCAGCAAGCTGCGCGCATTTCTCACCATGCTGGGCATTATCATCGGTGTCGGTTCGGTCATCATCCTTGTTTCGCTCATGCAGGGCATGACGGGCGAGGTCACCTCCATGTTCGAGGATATGGGCACCAACATGCTGACTGTGAACGTCACCGGACGCGGCTCGTCGCGTACGGTGGATGTGGATGACATGTATGACCTGTATGAGGAAAACACCGACGTATTTATGGGCATGAGCCCGACGGTAATCATCATGGGTTCGGTCAAAACAGCAACCGATTCGGACAGCTTTTCATCCACATCGGTCAGCGGCGTTTCCGAACAGTATGCAGAAATCAACGGCCTTGCGATGCAAAACGGTCGGTTTATCAGCTACGCAGATTTGGAAGCGCGCAGCAAAGTGGCCGTAGTCGGCACCTATGTGGCCAATATGCTGGGTGGTAACCCGATCGGGCAGACGGTCAAGGTAAACGGTAACGCACTGACTGTGGTCGGTGTGATCGAGCAGCAGGACGACTCGACCGAAGGCTCAGCGGATGACTGCATCTATCTGCCGTATACCACGGCCTCCAAGATGAGCTTCGGTCAGATTTCAGCCTATACGTTTGCCACATGGGATGCTTCCCTGAATGCACAGGGCACGACCATTCTGGACAATGCCTTGTATGCGGTATTTGAAAATGACGATTTCTACACCATTTCCGATATGCAGGAAATGATTGACTCCATGGAGGAAATGACCGGCATGATGACCATGGTGCTGGTCGGTATTGCAGGCATTTCGCTGCTGGTCGGCGGCATCGGCATTATGAATATTATGCTCGTGTCCGTGACCGAGCGCACGCGCGAGATCGGCATTCGCAAATCGCTCGGCGCGAAAAAACGAGATATCATGCGTCAGTTCGTCATTGAAGCCGGGACGACCTCGGCGCTCGGCGGCGTGATCGGCATTGTGTTTGGCGCAGGTGTGGCGCTTGCGCTCGGGCAGGTGATCGGTATTGATGCGGCGCCGTCCTTGAGTGCGGTCGGTGTCAGCTTTGGTGTTTCGGTGTTCATCGGTGTGTTTTTCGGCTTTATGCCGGCCAATAAGGCGGCAAAGCTCAACCCGATTGACGCGCTGCGCTATGATTAAAAGGAGGAGAAGCATGAAGAAGATACTTTCGCTGCTGCTGGCAGCGGTGCTGCTCGCAGGCAGTCTGCCGATGGCGTTTGCTGCGTCTGTGGTGTCGGAAAGCGTGGTGGAACAGGTCATCCGTTCGACCGGCATCATGGTGGGCGACACGAGCGGCAACATGAATTTGGATAAAACGGTTACCCGCGCGGAATATGCCAAAATGCTGGTCGCAGCATCCAGCTATAAGGATAAGGTGGCGGGCACGTCCAATGTCTCCCCGTTCAAGGATGTGCCGTACACGCACTGGGCGGCGGGCTATATCAAAACCGCCGTGCAGCAGGGTTGGCTGACCGGGTATCTGGACGGCAGCTATCGACCCAATCAAACGGTAGCGCTGGAAGAGGCGGCCACTGGCTGCCTCAAGCTGCTCGGCTATACGACCGAGGACTTTTCTGGCTCTTATCCCTATGGGCAGCTGGCGCTCTATCAGTCGCTGGGGCTGGACACAGGAGTGACCGCTTCGCAGGGCACGGCGATGACGCGCCGCAATATGATGTACCTGTTTTACAATCTGCTCAACGCAGACACCAAGGACGGACAGGTTTATGCGCAAACACTGGGTTTTACCCTGAACAGTGACGGTGAGATCGACTATCTGAGCATGGTATCGGATACGATGGAAGGGCCGTTTGTGGTAGAGGGCGACTTGTCTGAAATTGTTTCGAGCGAGAATAAAACCGTATATCGAAACGGCTACACATCTACTGCTGACGCAGTGCAGAAATATGATGTCATTTACTATAATGATTCAACCATCTGGGCTTATGCCAACGCAGTCAGCGGTACCTATCAATCAGCGTCGCCTTCGACTTCCTCGCCGACCTCGGTGACGGTTGCGGGCAATACCTATGAAATCGAGACGAGCGAGGCGGCGTATGAACTGTCCACGCTGGGCGGACTGAACATCGGCGATGTGGTCACGCTGTTGCTCGGTCAGGATGGTAAGGTGGCCTACGCGCTGCCTGCAGAGGACTATGCGGTGTCGGTTGCCGGCATGGTGACAGCGGTCGGCACAGGCACTTACTATAATGCGGTTGGCAATGCATCTACCTCCCGCACGATTACCGTCACAGCAACGGACGGGGAAAGCTATGTCTATCCTTGTTCAAAGACCACGATTTATGAAGGCGATTTGGTTTCTATCGGTTTCGGCTCGTCCGGAACCGATGTTTCTATCCTGAAATCTGCTTCGGTCACCGGCACCGTATCGGGCCGCACCATCGGCAACCGCACCATGGCGGATGATATCCGGATTCTGGATGTCGATGATACCGCAGCAGTACGTGTTTATTATTCCCGTTTAAATGGTGCGGTGTTGGACAGCAGCGATGTGCGTTACTGCGCGGTAAATGATGCGGGCGAGATCACGGATTTGATTTTGCGGGACTTCACGGGCGATTTATACGAGTATGGCATCATTACTTCGGCAAAGAATGAGTCGGATGGTATGAGTATTTCAGGCGCGTATACTTATCTGGTGAATGGAGAAAAGAAGACGCTTTCTACCAACGGCAGTTCACTCGGTGCATCGGCTGGCCCCGCGCGACTGACGATTGAGAATGGACAGCTACAATCCGTGCGCGCGCTTGAGCAGATCAAAAACCCGGACAGCATTACCCAGCTTGGCGTGACCAAGGACGGCGAAAGCTGGCTGTTCTGGGATGAGTGCGAGGTATATCTGTATGAGAACTCAGATTACAGCCTGCTGTCCCTGACCGAGCTGCGCAATAACTTGGGCGCATATGACATCACCTGTTATTACGACAAGGACACAGGCGACGGCGGACGCATCCGCATTGTAGTGGCGCGTCCTGCATGATGCTACAAAAAAGGGTTTCTCCATTGGAGAAACCCTTTTGATATTTCTTGCGCTTTGCACAAATGGAAGCTATAATATCTGTATAAAACGCAGATTGGAGCGAGAAAAATGGCATCGGACAAAACCAATGTGATGCGCGTGCTCGAACAGCATAAAATCGCGTATACCGCACATGAATATCCGCACGGCAAGGAAGCGGTGGACGGCGTGACGGTAGCCGAACTGCTCGGTCAGAACGTGGAACAGGTATTTAAAACGCTGGTGGCGCGCGGCCGATCGGGCAGCTACCATGTGTTTGTTATCCCCGTGGCAAAAGAGCTTGACCTGAAAAAAGCCGCCAAAGCCGCGGGGGAGAAGTCGGTGGAACTGGTTCATGTCAAGGAACTGCTGGGACTGACCGGCTATGTGCGCGGCGGCTGCTCACCTGTGGGCATGAAAAAGGCGTTTGCAACCGTGTTTGACGAGAGCGTGAACACCATTCCCACTGTAATCGTATCAGCAGGTAAGATCGGCTATCAGATCGAGTGCGCCCCCGCTGACCTCATTGCACTGACGCGCGCCAAAACTGCACCGATCACGACGGATTGAGCAGCTCGGCGGCGTCTGGAAAGAGCGCAAACACGGTCTGTACACCGCAGCCGGTCAGCTGCGCTAGCTTGGCCTCCAGCGTGGAAGCATCGTCGAACAGAACAAAGTGCGCGCGGCCGTCTGTGTCGGTATAGGTGAAGTATTTTGCGCATAATTCGCGGGAGAAGAACGCTTGCGCACCGGTGTGTGCCAGCAGCGTTTCGCGTTCGGTTTTGGTCAGGGTTTTGCCGTTCGGCGTAGTAGAGGGCAGGGTGAAATCCTGTGAGACCGGCTGCAAAAACGCCGCGATGCGTGCTGCGCCGTAGATACCTTGCAGGGACGAAATATAGGCGGTCAGGCTGCCGCCTGAAAGTGCAGTCGGCGTGGTCAAAACCGCATGCGTTAGCTGCCGTCCGCAGGCGAGCGGGACGAAAAACGGGATATCCGCTTCGTGCAGTGCGGTGTCAAAAGCGCTCAACAGCGCGCGGCCGCGCGGAGTGTCATGTTCAAAGTCTGCAAATACGCCGGGTGCGCCGGTGCGCTTGGCCTCAAAAACCAGATCGGACGCTAGCCGTTCGGGGTTGCACATCGCTAGATCGAGCGGTGGATCGCATAGGCCGAGCAGACAATTCGCCTGTGCGGTGGGCAGTTGCAGGCGCTGCAAAGCGCCCTTGGGCGTGATGCCCAGGCAAAGGTGCAGAACCGGCATGCCTTGCCCGGCTGCGCGTGCCGTATCCCGGCCGGTGCATACCAGCACCAGATTTTTCGTATATACCATCATGATCGACTCCCTTGTGTTCGGGGCAGCGGTGCAAAGCGAAGGCTGCGGCGCTGCACTGGACTTTTTGGACAAATTCTATTACACTATATGTGGCATTCGCCAAAGTGAGAACGCAGGAGTGAACGAATGAGCAAACTGATTCCGGATTATGTGTTTGATTCCATTTATGATATAACGCCCGCGCTGCTCGAGCGGCATGGGATTCGCGGTGTGCTGATTGATCTGGACGGCACGATGGCCTCGCACAAAGCCGCGCTGCCGCCTGATACACTTGCGCCTTTTGTGCGCACGCTGCGCGAGGCAGGCGTGCAGGTGCTGGTGTTTTCCAACAACCACGAGCGACGCGTAGGCAAGTTTTGTGAAGCGCTGGGCGCGGAATATATCTGCCGGGCGACCAAACCGCTGTCGTTCGGCTTTCGCCGCGCGGCAAAGCAGCTGGGACTGCCGCTCAGCCAGATCGCCGTGGTGGGCGACCAGATTTTCACCGATGTGCTCGGCGGCAACTGTGTCGGCGCGCTGACCTGCTATGTGCAGACCCTTGATCGACATTATTTCTGGGTGAATGTGCGTTATCAGATCGAGCGCGGTTTTATCGAGCGCGGCAAGCGCAGGATGGAGGCGAGAGGACGGCATGAGTAAGGCAAGATTCGGCCCGGCGGGCAATTCCGAGTCCTTTGCCGCTGAGGGTTTCAAAAAAAGCGAGGATGCGCCCGCGTGGCTGGCCGCGAAAGGCCTGACCGCGTTTGAATACCAGTGCGGCCGCGGCGTGCGCTGTGGAGAGGAAACAGCGCGCAAAATCGGCGCAGCGGCAGCGTTGCATGATATCCGTATGAGTATTCACGCACCGTATTTCATCAACCTTTCGTCTGAGGAAACCGAACGGATGGAAAAGAATATTGGTTACGTGCTGGAAACGGCGCGGCTGGCGGTGCCGCTCGGTGCGACGCGCATGGTGGTGCATTGCGGCGGACAGGGCAAGCTGACGCGCGAGCGCGCGATGCGCAACACGCATGAGAATGTGAAAAACATCCTGCGTGCCTTGGAGGAAGCGCATCTGACAGGCTGCACGGTTTGCCTGGAAACGATGGGGAAAAAGAGTGTGCTCGGCTCGGCGGAGGAGGTCTGCGAGTTGGTCGCAGCGGACGAGCGTCTGCTGCCCTGCATCGACTTTGGTCATCTCAACTGCCGCACAGGCGGCGGCATGTCTACGCGCGAGGATGTGCGACGGCTGTTTGATTTGATGGAGAATACCATTGGTATCGAGCGAACACGCATGCTGCACGCGCATTTTTCCCATATCGAGTATAACGACAAGGGCGAGGTGCGGCATTTGACCTTTGCTGATACAGAATACGGGCCGGACTTCACGCCGGTGGCGCAGGAGGCCGCAGCGCGGGGCTACACCCCGACTTTCATTTGCGAATCGGCTGGAACGCAGGCCGAGGATGCTGTGACGATGATGCAAATTTTTCACAAGGAGATAGAAAAATGAAAAAAGTGCTGCTGATTCATGGACCCAATCTCAACCTGACCGGCCAGCGTGAGCCGGGTATTTATGGCTCGGAGACGCTTGCCACGATCAACGCGGAGGTAGTCAACAAATGCCAGCGTCTGGGGATGGAGTGCTCGGTATTTCAGTCCAACTCGGAGGGCGCGCTCATTGACCGCATTCATGCGGCGCGTGAGGATTGTGATGCCATCATCATTAACGCGGGCGCATATACGCATTACAGCTACGCGCTGCGCGATGCGATTGCGGCGGTGCGCCTGCCTGCGGTAGAGGTACACATGTCCAATGTACATGCGCGCGAGGAATTCCGGCACAAGTCGGTGATTGGGCCGGTGTGTGCGGGCGTGATCGCGGGCTTTGGCAAGCACAGCTATCTGCTGGCCGTGGATGCGGTCAAGGCAATCATCGGGTGAGGCGATAACCATGAAGCGAAAGGAATTGCAGGAACTGCTGCTGGAAGCGCCGTATGATGCGCTGGTGCTGACCAGTGAAGTCAATCGCCGCTATGCGACCGGCTTTCATTCGACGGCGGGTGTGGTGTACCTGTCTGACAAGCAGGCGGTGTTCTATACGGATTTCCGCTATGTAGAAGCGGCGCGCGCAGCGGTTACAGACTTTGAGGTGCGCGAAATCGGCGTAGGTCGCAGCTATACCGCAGCGATCAACGAGCTGATCGAGCAGGACGGTGTGCGCAAAGTGGCGTTGGAGGATGAGACGCTGACGTATGCCGAGTACACCAAATGGGCGACTGCGCTGCATGCCACCGTCATGCGCTTGGAGGACAGTGTAGCCCGTCTGCGTGTGACCAAAGAGGACGACGAGGTAGAAAAGATCGTTGCGGCGCAGCGCATTGCTGAGCAGGCTCTCGAAGAGGTAATGAACGATATCCGTGTGGGCGTGACCGAGAAGGAAATCGCCGCGCGCCTGACCTATTTGATGCTGCACTATGGGGCGGAGAATATGTCGTTTGACCCGATCGTGGTGTCGGGTGCGAATAGTTCGAAGCCGCATGGCGTACCAACCGAAAAAACGATTGCGGAAGGCGATTTCGTGACGATGGATTTCGGCTGCATTGTAGACGGCTACTGCTCGGATATGACGCGCACGGTCGCGGTCGGTCATGTGACTGAGGAGATGCAGCGCGTGTATGATGTTGTGCTGGATGCACAACTGGCAGGGATCGCCTGCTGCAAGGCAGGCGTGTCTGGCAGGGAGGTAGACGGCGCGGCGCGCCGCGTGATCGAAGAAGCGGGCTATGGTGATGCCTTTGGTCACGGCTTCGGTCATGGCGTGGGGTTGGAAATACACGAAGCGCCGACCGCATCCTCGCGCGCGGATGCGCTGCTGCCGGCGGGCAGCATCTTGACCGCGGAGCCGGGGATTTATCTGCCGGGCAAATTCGGGGTACGCACCGAGGATATGCTGTATGTGATCGAAGATGGATGCATCAATCTGACCGAAGCGCCCAAGACGCTGCGCATCCTGTAAAAACCAAACAGAAAAGAAAAAAGCACCGGAAACGCCTACGTTTCCGGTGCTTTGCTGTTAAGTATTGCGAAGGGGGGGAGGGGATTAGTCCTCGTCCTCGATCTCCAGATAGTCAGCCAGATCCTTGAACAGGGCGGTCGGATCGACGTCGTCCTCCAGTACGATCTGCAGCGGCTCGTTGAGCGACAGCAGGAACATGCCGAGCAGGCTCTTAGCATCTACCATACCGCTCTTGCCGTGAATCCAGATATCAAAGCCGTACTTGGTGACAATCTTGTTGATCTTCTGGATGTCGTCCGTATTCTTTACGCGGATACCTCTGGTCATAATGATTACCTCCATTTCAAAAACGCTGAATGTTTTTTCTGCTATCATTATAGCATAAAAATACAGAAAGGAAAGAGTTTTTTGCGTTATTCGGTATTTTTCATCATTTTGGAGCGGGAAGCGGTGTGTGCCTTCTGTTTCTTGTATTTGATGCACAAAAAATACACAGAAAAACTGTGCAATGTGCGAATTTAACAAGGATGTAACCAAAAAAGAACAGCCTGCGCATCAGCAGGCTGTTATATGCCGAGCCGGAACAGCCCCACACTGTCCGGCCTCATTTACCCCCACAGGGCTTTCTACTCCTCTATCGGAATGGTGATATCATTGATTCGGATGGCCGCAATCGTTTCCGTTTGCAGGAAACGGCGGCTTTCCGAGCCGTTCAGGTATTGGTATTCGATGTCAAACTCCACGATGGATGTATCCGAACTATCTGTGCCGAGCGACTTGCTGTGCGAAACCGTGCGCACGGTGGTGCCGTCCTGCAATACAAGCGTGACCACTGGTGTCTGCTGGTCATCAAATTGCAGCAGACCTTCGGATGTCGCATCGACCGGCATGGTGCCAGAGAGTTCCACACCCAAAGGTGTGATGGTCAATTGATCGAGTTGCAGCCCCTCTGCCATCGTCAGATTCAGTTCACGCGTCAGCGTGTTTGCACTTGGTGCACAGAAAGAAAACGACCAGCCCGTCTTGGTCAGCGGCGTATAGCGCCGGTAGGAGATTTGCGGCTCCAGATACGGCAGATCCTCTTCCGTCAGCCCCTCAAACTGGGTTTCGCAAAGCTCGATGCCATCGTCTGTGCCGTAGCTATGAAGCGAGCCATAGTAAAGGTGACCAGTGCGGATGTCCCGCAGGGCTTCGATTTGCGCTGCCATGCTGTCATAGGAATCATAGGCGGGCATGCGGAGTGAAACGCACAAAATGTCGCCCTCAAAGGCGACGCCTGCAAACTGAATTTCGGGCGCTTGGTCCGACTGCGGCAGAACGGCGTTTGCGCAGTCCTGCTGCTGCAAGGCGATGAGCCGTTCGGTTCCGCCATCTTCCTCCTGATAGGCCACTGGGTGCGAGCGGTAGATTGCGGCAAGATCCATTGGAGCAGGCAGTGTGTCGCTTTGTTCCATGCAGGATGCCGGATCAATGGTAAGCGTTAGCTGCCGGTCGCCGGGATCTTCGCTCAGCGAAAAGGCTTCATAGTAGTACTCCACCGAGGGGTCTTGACTGTCCATGGAGCCGATCCCGCTGGAGGACATGCAGTATTCGTCTGAACCGTCCATCAGCAGATTGGAATTGCCCAAAAGGGTAAGGCGCGAATCGTGATTGACCACAGAGCCGTCTGCATAACGGAAGGAATAGAGCACGGCAACGTCGTTCTCGCTGATGATGGCGTCTTCCAGTGTGATGATGCAACCGTTGATGTCCTGCGACTGATGTACAGGGGTGGCAAGGCCATCCGGTATCATTACATTTTGGCCGAACAGCGCGTTCCAACCACCGGAAAGCTGCACCATGGCGGCCGCTGCGGTGGCGGTCAGCAAAACCGCGGCAATGACGGCGGCCAGAATACGCTGTGGGCTGCGCAGCGGCATACGACGGCTGCGGCGGGCACGTTGTTCGCGTACGGCACCGGCAATGTCATACATCGGGGTTTCGATTTGTTCTAGCGCCTCACGGATTCGCAGGTCATCCGGTGTGAGTTTCATATTCCTTGCTCCTCCTTTCTGCCGGCGTACCTTGCAGCGCTTGGGCCAGCTTTTTGCGTGCGCGTTCATACCGCTTGCGCAGAGTCGCGGCTGGTTTTCCGTAAATCACGGCGAGCGCGTCAAAGCTGCGCTGCTCAATGACACGGCTGTATACCAATGCGCGCTGCTCAGGCGATAGGGTTTCCAGTGCATGGCGCAGATCTTCGCCGATATAATCCGGGTCAGCAGCAACGGGCGGCGGCGTGACCAGCTGGCGTTTGCGGTGGCGCAGCAGGTCAACGCAGGTCGTATAGGCAAGGCGGTACAGCCATGCGCTCAGGCTGGTGCCCGGACGGAACCGGTGATGGTTGTCATAGGCTTTGATGAAGGTGGTTTGCACGGCGTCCTGCGCTTCATGATAATCGCATAGGATATGATGGCAATATCGCAGAAGCGGCTGGCCATATAGTGCAATGACATCTGTGAGCGCGGCTTCGCTGCCTTCGGCAAAGCGCTCATCGAGTGGGCGGGCGTCCATGACTGCGCCCCCTTTCCTTAGGAACATGTTCACCCGTTATAACGAAAGTCGGGCGCATTTTGTGACAGTCTGGCAGGATATTTTTCCGTTTTGTTACCAAACTCAACGCGAATTCCAAAGTGTGGGCGCCGAAATAGGAGGATACAGACAAAAAAACACCGTCGGAATTGTGAATTCCGACGGTGCTTGCCGTTTTGCTTTTACGGTTCGAGGCGGTTCATGTCACGCGGGAACATGGACGCGTCGCGCACGTTGTTCAGCTTCAACAGCTGCATGGTCAGGCGTTCCAGGCCGATGCCCAGACCGCCGTGCGGCGGCATGCCGTACTTGTGCAGCATAGTGAACGATTCGAACAGCTCGACGTTCATCTTGCGCGCTTCCAGCTTGTTGATCTGCTCCTGATAATCGTGGATACGCTGGCCACCGGTCGTGATTTCCAGACCGCGGAACAGCAGGTCGAACGACAGGGCGAGCTTGGGATCTTCCGGATCGTCCATCGCATAGAACGGACGCTTGGCAGACGGGAAGTGGGTGACGAACACGAACTCGCTGTTATGCTCTTCCTTCGCCCACTGGCAGAGCAGCACTTCTTCGTCCGGGTTAAGGTCGTAGCGGTTCTTGGACTTGTGGCCGTACTTTTCCTCCATGATCTGCTTGGCTTCATGGAAGCGGATGGTCGGGATCTCGGTGATCTCCGGGATGTCGGCCTTGAGCAGCGCGATCTCCTCGGCGCAATGCTCCTTGACGTAAGCCATGACTGCCTTGAGCATGCCGGTCTCCATCGCCATGACGTCGTACATCGAGTCGATGTAGGCCATTTCAAAGTCCAGACCGATATATTCGTTCAGATGACGCGAGGTGTTATGACGCTCGGCGCGGTAAACGCTGCCGACCTCGTACACGCGGCCGAATGCGCCGGCCAGATACTGCTTGTGGAACTGCGGGGACTGCGCCAAATAAGCCGGCTGACCAAAATAGTCCAGCTTGAACAGGTTGGCGCCGCCCTCTGCGCCCGCAACAACGATCTTGGGCGTGTGGATGTGGGTGAAGCCCTGTGACTGCATATACTGCGCAAAGCCATCCGCAATCGCGCCCTGCACACGGAATACCGCCTGCTTGATGGGGTGGCGCAGCGTGATCGGACGCAGCGGCAGATCGACGTCGAGCGACAGGCCCATATATTTCTTGCCGAGCGGTACCGGCAGCTGGTCATACGGACGGGCAAGGATGCTGACTGCGCTCAGCACAACCTCAACGCCATGCTCGGCGCGCGGTTCTTCCTGCACCTTGCCGGTGACTTCAAGCACCATTGCGTCCTTGATCTCGCTGCGCGCGATGCCGCCGATCTCGTCGCCCTGAAAGGTGCACTGGATCAGGCCGCGCTCAACGCGCATGATGACGAACGCAAAGTCCGACATATCGCGCACGCGGTGCACCGTGCCGCGGAAGGTGACTTCGCCGCCGACCGCATCGCACACGCGCTTTACGGTATCGACATACTGGCCCGCTTCGTGAATCATTTCCATAATTATTAACGCCTCTCTATTTCAGCATTTTCATACAGGGTCATATTATACCATTGATTTGCGGTTTAGACAAGTTTTTTAAGCAAAAAAGAGATGTTTCATCCTGCATGGCAGGATTCAATTCCCCATGGCGCGATAGATAATGTTGCCGACAATGATTGCAATGAGCAGTCCAAGCTCAATCCAGATACGGGTCTTCACAATGGGGCCTCCTTACAGATTGTTTTTTTGCATCCGCCGTAATACGGCCTGCATTTCCGCGCGGCCTTCTCCGCTGGCGACGATGCACACGGCATAGGTAACCGCACCTGCGGGTACAGCACAGATCAGCCGCACAAGATTGCTGACCGGCAGCAGCGTGCAGCCATAGGCTGCCGCGCCGCACAAGACAGCGCTGATGATAATACGCGCAAGGTTTCTGACAGGAACATGGAACAGGAACCGTCGCCGTACGCGTACGCAGGTGATGACAAAGTAGGACGCAAACGCAACGATGGAGCCCATAGCGCCGCCGGTGAAACCGAAGGCACGCAGCAGGATGATGCTGGAGACCACCTTGATGATCGCTGCTGCCGCGCTGTTCTGCAAAACAGAAACCGTGGACTGTTCGAGCTCATATGCCTTGTTGGCGTATTCGGTCAGTCCCATGAACAGCATGGCAAGCGCGGTGTAAGCAATAACCGGCGCGCCTGCTTCATATCCCTTAGCGAACAGCACGCGCGACATCGGCAGTGCAACCGCCGTCAGTCCGGCTACGGCAGGCACGGCGATCAGAAGATAGAGTCGCACGCCCTGATCGAGCAGGGGCTTGGCCGCATGCTGCCCGCCTTCGCGCCACGCACGCAGCACTGCGGGATATACGCCGCGCATGATGCCGACCGAAATCATGGTGAACAGGCCGGAAGCGATCGAGTTGTTGGAGGAATAGACGCCGTAGACATCCATATCGAAAAAGCCGACGACCAGATACTTGTCGATCTGGTTGAGCAGCGTGACTGAGATGGAAACACCCATCAGCGGCACGCCGAAACGCAGAAATTTGCCGAACAGCTCACGCGAGAACCAGCGCAGCCGTGCGATGGATGGCAGGCCCAGCGCAATCACCGCGCCGATGCCGGCGATTCCGTCCGCCACCGTGTTGGCGCAGATGGCCGGAAACGGGGAGGCAGGGTTGCGCATGCTGAACACCAGTCCGTAAGCCACCAGCAGCTTGAGTACAGCCGAGGTTAGGCTGAGCGTGATGGAGGCGCGCATACGACCGAGCTGGATGAGCGCAGAGTTCAGGATCTGAAAGACCGTGTAACTGAAAAACATGGTCATGAATCCCAGATACAACGGGTCACGCAGGAGGACGGCAGCGCCGCAGCAGAATATTGTAACGCCTGCGCAGATGATGAGATACACGGTCGAAACCGTGGAGAACAGGCCGCGTCCTTGATCCTTGCTGAATTCCTCTCCGACATAGCGGGTGGCGGCGTTTGCCATCCAGCCTGCCAGAATCAGATAGGCGATCTGCACGTTGAAGTTGATGAAGTTGAACGTGCCGACGGTAGATTCGTAAAAAAGATGGGTATATAGCGATGTACATGCAATGACCAGCAGGCCTTCAATGACCTTGGCCGGAAGAAACAGCATTGCGTCGCGCGTCATGGTATTTTTGGAGGACAAAGGAAAAACCCTCGCTTTCGGTCAGATAAATATAGTATAGCATGGATCGCCCCGAAAAACAAATAACGGTTTGTAAACATCGGCACTTGCGTTTTGCATTTGCGTTTGATTCGTGATATACTGTCTATATCTGTGAAAAAATGCTCTTTGGAGGAATCTGCCTTGCGAGTGATGCATGTGATGGGCGGCGGCGACGTGGGCGGCGCCAAAACCCATATTATGAATATGGTGACCGGCTTGAGTGCGCGCAATGAGGTCATGCTGGTGTCTTTTCGTGCCGGTCCGTTCGCGGATGAGGCGCGCGAACGCGGCATTGACGTGCGCGTGATTGAGCGGCACAACCCGTTCCGCGCGGCCCGTGCCATGCGCGCACTGGTGGACGAGTTTCAGCCGGATATCATCCATTGCCACGGCGGACGAGCCAACCTGATGGGAGCAATGGTGCGCCGCATGCGCCGCGTACCGGTGCTGACAACCGTACACTCGGACTATAAGCTGGACTATCTGGGCAATCCGTTTAAACAGCATACTTTTGGTGCAGCCAATGCGGTGGCGCTGCGCTTTCTGGATTTTTACCAGCCGGTAGCCGATCGCATGGCGCGCACCCTGATTGAGCGCGGGTTTGATCCCGAACGCATTGTCAAGATCTATAATGGCATGGACTTTCATCGGCCGGAGGGCGAATTTGACCGCGCGCAGTATCTGAAAGAAAACTACGGCGCGGAAATCGAGCAGGGCGATGTGCTGTGCGGCATCGCCGCGCGCTTGACGGCGGTCAAGGATATAGCGACCACCGTGCGCGCTTTTGCAGCTGCGC
Source organism: uncultured Agathobaculum sp. (assembly GCF_944380975.1). Taxonomy (GTDB): domain Bacteria; phylum Bacillota; class Clostridia; order Oscillospirales; family Butyricicoccaceae; genus Agathobaculum. Next base: position 46,535 of record NZ_CALWJK010000001.1, read on the forward strand.
TGCATGACGCGCCTCAGCTGCGTCTGTTCATCGCAGGTGAGGGCGAGGATGAGGAGATGCTCAAAAAGCTGTGCACGCAGCTTGGGGTTTCCGAACGTGTGACGTTTTGCGGCTGGGTCTCGCCTGTCGAGCCGTTTTTCCGTGCGATGGATATCAATTTGCTGTCCTCGGTGTCCGAAACCTTCCCGTATTCCATTTTGGAGGGTGTTTGTGCCGGGTGCGCGACGATCTGCTCGGATGTTGGCGGCATGCCCGAACTGATTGACACAGGTGAAAACGGCTATATTTTCCCGATCGGGGACTATAAAAAACTCAGCGAATACATGGTGCGCCTGGCAAACGATGCGCAGCTGCGTCAAACCTTTGCACAGGCGCTGTATGAAAAAGCATCGCGTGATTTCTCCAAAGACAAGATGTGCGAGCGGCAGGAGGCCAACTACCGCCATCTGCTCGCGCGTTTCCACCGTCCAAAGAACGAGCGCGAGAGCATCATGATCTGCGGCGCATATGGACGCGGAAACGCGGGCGACGATGCAATTTTGGAGGCGATCGTGCAGGAGATGCGCGCGCTTGATCCGGAGCGCACGATCTGCGTGATGTCCCGCCGTCCGCAGGAAACCCGTTTGACCTACCGCACGGGCGCGGTGTATACGTTTAATATCTTTTCCATCCTGCGGCGGTTCCGTCACGCGGCGCTCTATATCAATGGCGGCGGCACACTCATGCAGGACGTGACCTCGACCCGCTCGATCTGGTATTATTGCTATACTTTGCGCGCGGCGAAAAAGCGCGGCTGCAAGGTGATGATGTATGGCTGCGGCATCGGCCCGATCAATCGGGCAGGAAACCGGAAAATGGCGGCCAAAACCATTGAAGGGTCGGTCGATCGTATTACGCTGCGCGATGAAAACTCCCGGCAGGAGTTGGCACGCATGGGTGTGACCCGACCGGATATTCGTGTCTCTGCCGACCCGACTATCATTCTGGATGCGGCGCCGTATGAGGTAGTGTCGCTGGCGATGGAGCAGAGCGGCATCGACCCGAACGGACGCTATATCGGCTTTGGACTTCGCAACTGGAAGGGACTGGACGCTGCGCTGCCTGCGATTGCAGCGGCGGCGGATTACGCCTATGAAAAACACGGACTGACGCCGGTGTTTGTGCCGATCGAGTTCCCGAGCGACTTGACGCCTGCCGAGCGGGTGGGCGCGTTGCTGCACTGTCCGTGGCATGCGGTGCGCACCCGTCAGCCAATCGAGGTGACCATCGGCATTCTGGCGCGCATGAAAACCGTTGTTGGTATCCGACTGCATTCGCTGATGTTCTCGGCGGGGCAGGGCGTGCCGGTGGTGGGCATGAGCTATGATATCAAGGTGGACAGCTTCCTCAAGTACATCGGCAGCAGCACCTGCTTGCAGCTGCGTGAGGTAAAGGCGGACGAGCTGTGCAGCCTGATCGACAAGTGCCTGTCCGGGGCGCTGGATGAGGAAGTCCGGCGCAACGCCAAGCTCCTGCGTGAGCGTGAACATGAAAATGTGCGCGGTGCGGCGGTTTTGCTCGGTATTGAAAACGAAAAGGAGGAGGCAACAGAATGAAAAACCATGTTGTATGCCTTTCAACCACCAACTATCACCCGCTGCCCACGCGCAAGCAGAACGTGATGAGCCGCTTGCGGAACAGCGAGGTACTGTATTTTGACCCTCCGGTGTCCTTGATTGCACCTTTAAAGGACAAAAAGGCATCGGCCTATATCAATAAGTACAAGCAGCCCGGCGAAAAGGTCGAAGGACATGAGAATATCACGGTGTACGCGCTGCCGCCCGTGCTGCCGTTCTTTAACAAGTTCCGCTGGGTGAACAAAATCAATCAGAAGCGGCAGGCGGCTTTTGTGCGCAAAAAGATGCGTGAGCACGGTTTTGGAGACGAGACCGTGCTGTGGTGCTATTCGCCGTCCTCGTGCGATATTGTTGAGAATGTGCCGCACCGCGCGCTGGTGTACGACTGCGTCGACCGCCACTCGGCCTATAAGGGTCACATCAACCCGGCGGTGGTCGATCAGATGGAGCGCGATCTGGCAAAGCCCGCCGATCAGGTATTCGCGACCGCGGTCGGCCTTGCCGAGACGCTGGAGAAAATCAACCCGACCACTAAAATGATTCCAAACGGCGCGGCCTATGAGATTTTTTCGCGCGTGCAGAAGGAAAAAGACAGTCTGCCGTGCCCGGCGGATATGAAAGATCTCAAGCATCCGGTGTTTGGCTTTGTCGGCATGCTGCAGGAGTGCATTGACTATGCACTGATCGAAAAATTGGCAAAGGAACGTCCAGATGCGACCATTTTCCTGATCGGGCGCACGCTGCCGGGTGTAGACCTGACGCATTTGCAGAAATATCCGAATATTGTGTTTCACGGTCTGGTGCCGCAGCCCGAGCTGCCCGCGTATCTTGCGCAGATGGATGTGTGTCTGAATGTGTTCCGCGCGGGGGCGTTGAGCAAAGATGTATCACCGCTCAAGTTTTATGAATATCTCGCCACCGGCAAGCCGGTCGTCTCGACACGGGAACCGTTGCAGGTCGAGGACTTCAAGGACGTGGTCTATATTGCGCACGATGCGGACGAGTTCCTTAACCTGTGCGACGTGGCCGCAGCGGAAAACGACCCGCAAAAGGTGCAAAAGCGGCTGGAGTACGGTGCGCAGTGTTCGTGGACTGAGCGTGTGCATCAGATGGAAGCTGTGCTGTATGCGGGGGGCGTTCTGCACGAAAGCTGACGCGTGGCACGGATATCTTTGGGCATTTGCACGAAAGATGAAAAAACCATGTAAAATGCTTGCAATGCGCAGCCGCATTGGATAAAATAATAGTGTATCTTCACCGACCGCCCGAGAGAAAGAGGTGCGCATATGACCGGCAGTGTTTTCTTGATGCAAACATCGGAAAAGCTCGGGCATTCGTGCATGGTTTCGGGCATTGGTGCAGCAAATTGAGCACATGCAGGACACGGGTCTATCCGTGTCCTCATTTGTTTTTGAGGAGGAATTGCTGATGAAAAAAGTTCTGGTCATTATGGGCTCGGACAGCGACCTGAAGGTGATGGAAAAGTGCATCGACCGCTTAAAGTCGTTTGACATCCCGACCGAAGTGCGCATCTGTTCCGCGCACCGTACGCCTGCGGTGGCCGAGCAGCTGGCGAAAAACGCCAAGGAGGACGGCTTCGGCGTCATTATCGCTGCAGCGGGCAAGGCGGCCCATCTGGGCGGCGTGCTGGCAGCGAACACCACCCTGCCGGTCATCGGTGTGCCGATGGGTACGAGCGTGATGGGCGGTATGGACAGTCTGCTGTCTATTGTGCAGATGCCCAAGGGCATCCCGGTAGCGACGGTAGCCATCGACGGCGCGGACAACGCGGCTATCCTTGCCGCGCAGATGATTGCACTGTCGGACGACGCGCTCGCAGACAAGCTCGCGCAGTTCAAGGCAGACATGGCAAATGAGGTCATGGCGAAGGACGAAAAGATCAAGGCGCAGTTTGCATAAAAGGGTAAAGGCGCGGCGGGCGTGACCATTGCGCCGGCCGGGTAAAACCCAAAACAAAACGGTTTGTTTTAAATTACACACATAAATGGAGGAATATGGACATGGAAAAGAAAGAACAGCTCTACGAAGGCAAGGCCAAGAAGGTTTTTGCAACCGACGACGCAAATCTGGTCATCGTGGATTACAAGGATGACGCGACTGCCTTCAATGGTGAAAAGAAGGGCACGATCGCAGGCAAGGGCGTCATCAACAATGTGATGAGCAACCATATGTTCCAGCTGCTCGAGCAGCAGGGCGTGCCGACGCATTTCGTCGAGCAGCTTTCTGACCGCGAAACCGTGGTCAAGAAGGTGTCCATCGTACCGCTCGAAGTTATCATCCGTAATATTTCGGCCGGTTCGTTCGCTAAGCGTTACGGCGTAAACGAAGGCATCGTGTTTGACGAGCCGACCATTGAATTCTCCTACAAAAACGACGATCTGGGCGACCCGCTCATGAATGCTTACCATGCAATCGCGCTCAAGCTCGCGACCCGCGAGGAAATCGAGCAGATCAAGGGCATGGCGTTCAAGGTAAACGAGGTCATGAAGCAGTATTTTGATACGCTCAATGTTACGCTTGTTGACTTTAAGCTCGAGTTCGGCAAGACCGCGGACGGCACGATCGTGCTGGCTGACGAGATCAGCCCGGACACCTGCCGTCTGTGGGACAAGACCACGGGCGAAAAGCTCGACAAGGACCGCTTCCGCCGCGATCTGGGCGGTGTTGAGGAAGCCTATCAGGAAATCATGAAGCGCGTAATGGGCAAGTAATCTCCCGGTTGAAAAAGGCAAATCCATGAAATATCGTATTCTAAAGCAAAGCAAAACCCCGTTTGATAAGGTGCATGAGGAGTGCGGCGTGTTCGGCATCGCCGCCCCTCCGGGCAAAGAGATCGCGGCTGCACATGAAGCCTATGTTGCGCTCTTTGCTTTACAGCACCGTGGACAGGAGGCAGCGGGTATCGCGGTCAACAACCGCGGCGTGATTCATTGCCATAAGGACGTTGGCCTGGTCAGTCAGGTATTTAATCAGCAGATTCTTGACAATATGCCTGGTTCGATGGCCGTCGGCCACGTCCGTTATTCGACGACTGGCAAGCAATCGCGGGAAAACGCGCAGCCGATCGCCATTACGCACGTAAAGGGTAACCTTGCCGTTGCGCATAACGGCAATCTGGTTAACGCGGGTGAGCTGCGCCGCCGCATCGAATTAAACGGCGGCATTTTCCGCTCCTCGAACGATACCGAGGTGCTGGTGTATACCATTGTCAACGAACGCCTCAAGTGCGGAAGCATTGAAGAGGCGGTCAAAAACACCATGGGCATCGTCGAGGGCGCGTATTCGCTCGTCGTGATGAGCCCGCGCAAGCTGATTGCTGCGCGCGACCCGCACGGATTCCGTCCGCTGTGCATCGGCCTGCTGGATGGGGCGTATATCTTCGCCTCTGAGACCTGCGCGCTGGATGCGCTGGGCGCGACGTTCGTCCGCGATGTGGAGCCGGGCGAGGTCTGCGTGGTGGAGGACGGCGAGTTGCGCTCGATGCATTGCGGTGTGCAGTGCAAGAGCACGGCATGCGTGTTCGAATATATCTATTTTGCCCGTCCGGACTCGATCATCGACGGCGCAAGCGTGGAGCTTGCCCGGCAGGAGGCCGGCAAGTACCTGTCCATCGAGCATCCGGTCGGTGCGGATGTAGTCATTGGTGTGCCGGATTCCGGTATTCCCGCTGCAATCGGTTACGCTAAGTTTTCCGGCATCCCTTACGGCGTGGGACTCATCAAAAACCGCTACATCGCCCGCACGTTTATTCAGCCGGGGCAGGACAAGCGTGAGCGCTCGGTGCGCTTAAAGCTGAACGCCTTGCGCACAGCAGTCGAGGGTAAGCGCGTCATTATGGTCGATGACTCGATCGTGCGCGGCACGACCTGCGCGCGTCTGGTCAAACTGCTGCGCGACGCAGGTGCGGCTGAGGTGCATATGCGTATCTCCGCGCCGCCGTTCCGGCATCCCTGCTTTTTCGGCACGGATATTCCGGAGCGCAGCCAGCTTTTGGCGCATGGCCGCACGGTGGAGGAAATGCGTCAAATTATCGGCGTGGACAGCTTAGGGTTCCTGTCATTGGAAGCGGCGCGCAAGATCGCCGTGGGCTGTAAACTGGGCTTTTGCGACGCCTGCTTCTCGGGCGAGTATCCGATCCCGGTGCCTGAGCAGGCGGAAAAGAATATGTTTGAAAATGAGATCCCGCTTGACGGGAGGAAAGACAAGGAGTAACAAATGGGAGGATTTTTCGGCGTAGTCTCCAAGCAGGACTGCGTGCTGGATATTTTCTTCGGTGTGGACTATCATTCGCATCTGGGCACGCGCCGCGGCGGTATGATCCTGTATGATAAGGAACGCGGCTTCCAGCGTCAGATCCACAGCATTGAAAACACCCCGTTCCGTACGAAATTCGAAAAGGATCTGCCGGACTTTTCCGGCTGCAGCGGTATCGGCTGCATCAGTGACACTGATCCGCAGCCGCTGCTTGTGCGCTCGCACCTCGGCCTGTATGCGCTGACAACGGTCGGCATCATCAACAACGCAGAGGATCTGGTGTCCCGCTATTTTTCCGACCACGGCCATCAGTTTATGGCGATGAGCTCGGGCAAGGTCAATTCCACCGAGCTGGCAGCAGCGCTCATCAACCAGAAGGATGACCTGATCTCCGGTATTCTGCATGCGCAGGAGCTGATCGACGGCTCGCTGACCGTTTTGATTCTGACACCGGACGGCATCATCGCTGCGCGCGACAAGGTCGGCCGCCTGCCGGTGCTGATCGGACAGAATGAGGACGGCTGCTGCATTTCGTTTGAGTCGTTCGCTTATCACAAGCTGGGCTATGAGGACGCATATGAATTAGGGCCGCGCGAGATCGTCAAGGTGACGGAAAATGGATTTGAGACGCTCTCGCCCGCGGGTAAGGAGATGAAGATCTGCTCTTTCCTGTGGACCTATTACGGTTACCCCAATTCCAACTATGAGGGCGTCAACGTCGAGGTCATGCGCTACCGCAACGGTGCGATCATGGCACGGGATGACCAGAAGCGTGGTCTGGCGGAAGATGTTGATTTTATCGCAGGCGTGCCGGATTCCGGCGTGCCGCACGCAATCGGATATGCCAACGAGTGCGGTAAGCCGTTTGCGCGCCCGTTCGTAAAGTATACGCCGACTTGGCCGCGATCGTTTATGCCGGCCAACCAAAAGGTGCGCAATCAGGTCGCCAAGATGAAGCAGATTCCGGTGCCCGAACTGATTGAGGGCAAAAAGCTGCTGTTTGTGGACGACTCGATCGTGCGCGGTACGCAGCTGCGCGAGACGGTTGAATTTCTGTATGAGTCGGGTGCAAAGGAAGTGCACATGCGCTCTGCCTGCCCGCCAATCATGTATGGCTGCAAGTACCTGAACTTCTCTTCCTCGAATTCCGAGATGGAGCTGCTTGCCCGCCGCATTGTGCAGGAGCTGGAAGGTGACGAGGGTCAGAAGCATCTGGAGGAATATGCGGATGCCAACACAGAGCGCGGTCAGTGCATGCTGAAAACCATCTGTGAGAAGTTTGGTTTCAGTTCGCTGGGCTATCAGTCACTTGACGGTCTGCTGGAGGCCATCGGACTGGACCGCGACAAGGTTTGCACCTATTGCTGGAATGGCAAAGAATAAGCTGTTCCGCCGAAATAACGACGAAGGAGTATTATTATGAGTGAGAGCCGTTCTGAAAGCTACAAGGCAGCCGGTGTAGACGTAACCGCCGGTTATGAGGCGGTCAAGCTGATGAAGCCGATGGTCGAATCGACCTTCACTAAGGGCGTGATGGGCACGCTCGGCGGCTTTGGCGGCCTGTTCCGCCCGGATTTTAAGGGCATGGCTGATCCCATTCTGGTTTCCGGTACGGACGGCGTGGGCACCAAGCTCAAGCTGGCTTTTTTGATGGATAAGCACGACACCGTCGGCATCGACTGCGTGGCGATGTGCGTCAACGACATTGCTTGCTGCGGTGCGCAGCCGCTGTTTTTCCTCGATTACATTGCGGTCGGCAAGAACCATCCGGCGAAGATCGCGCAGATGGTTTCCGGTATTGCAGAAGGCTGCCGTCAGGCAGGTTGCGCATTGATTGGCGGCGAGACTGCCGAAATGCCTGGTTTTTATCCTGAAGATGAGTATGATATGGCGGGCTTCTCGGTCGGTATGGTCGATAAGGAGAAGATGATCGACGGCACGAATATCCGTCCGGGTGATGCGCTGATCGGTGTGGCGTCCTCGGGCGTGCATTCCAACGGCTATTCGCTGGTGCGCAAAACGCTGGGCATCAATGAGAAGTCTGTGCGCCGTTATATTGACGAGTTTGGCAAGACGCTCGGTGAAGAACTGCTGACTCCGACCAAGATTTACGTCAAGGCCATTCAGGGCCTTATGGGTAAGGTCGAGGTCAAGGGTATCAGCCACATCACAGGCGGCGGCTTCTATGAGAATGTACCGCGTATGCTGCCGGAAGGCATCTGCGCAAAAATTGAAAAAAGCGCGATGCCGGTGCCGCCGGTATTCGACCTGATTGCCAAGACTGGCAAGATTCCGGAGCGCGATATGTACAACACCTTCAACATGGGCGCAGGTCTGGTGCTCGCTGTTGCGGCGGAGGATGCTTCCCGTGCGGTGGCTGCGATTTCAGCCGCAGGCGAAAAGGCATATATCATCGGCGAGTGCGTCAGCGGCGAAAAGGGCGTTGTACTCGAATAAAAAGGGAGAAGCGATATGACAAACATCGCAGTTTTGGTTTCGGGCGGCGGCACGAATCTGCAAGCGTTGATCGACGCGCAGGCCGCGGACAAAATTGAAAACGGTCGTATTCGGTTGGTGGTTTCCTCTAACCCGGAGGCGTTTGCGCTTGAGCGCGCGGCAAAGGCCGCAATTCCGTCCGCTGTGCTGCGCCGCCGCGATTTTGACAGCGCGGATGATTACGGCGCGGCGCTGACCGCGCTGCTCGAGAAATACGAGATCGGGCTGATCGTGCTGGCGGGCTTTATGACCGTGCTGCCGGACAGCTTCTGCCGCCAGTACGAAAACCGTATCATCAATGTACATCCGTCGCTCATCCCGTCCTTTTGCGGGGAAGGCTTCTACGGACTGCGCGTGCATGAGGCAGCCCTTGCCAAAGGGGTGAAGGTGACCGGCGCTACTGTGCATTTTGTATCTGAAGTGGTAGACGGCGGCGCAATCATTGCGCAAAAGGCGGTCGAAGTGGAGGAAGGCGACACGCCGGAGACGCTTCAGAAGCGCGTGATGCAGAACGCCGAGTGGATTTTGCTACCGCAGGCCGTGAGTGACTTCTGCGCAGGGCGGCTCAGCGTTCACGGCGCATGGGTCGCCAAAAAGTAAGGAGGAAGGAAAGCGTTATGAGCAAGAATGTGTTCAATATCAGCTATGAGCTGATGAGCAATGCGTATCCGGGCCGCGGCATCATCTTTGGCCGCACGCTGGATAACAAGCAGAACGTGGTGGCTTATTTTATCATGGGCCGTTCGGAGAACAGCCGCAACCGCGTGTTTGTGGAGACCGAGGACGGTATCTGCACGCAGGCTTACGATCCGTCTAAGATGACCGACCCGTCGCTTATTATTTACCATCCGGTGCGTCAGTGCGGCGGTAAGCTGGTTGTCACCAACGGCGATCAGACCGACACGATCTGCGAGTATTTGAAGGACGGCAAGAGCTATATCGACGCGCTGCGTACCCGTCAGTTTGAGCCTGACCCGCCGAACTACACCTCACGCATTTCGGGCGTGATCAATGAGGACGGCTCGTACAGCCTGTCGATTCTCAAGAACTTCACGTCCGATCGCACCTCCAACAAGCGCTTTTTCTATGAGTACGATAAGCCGGTACCGGGTCTGGGCCATTTTATTCACACCTATCAGTGTGACGGTGACCCGCTGCCGCCGTTCCGCGGAGAACCCAAGTGCATCCGCATTGAAAAGCCGATTAAGCAGTTTACCGAAATGCTTTGGTCGAGCATGAACGAGCAAAATAAGGTTGCGCTGTTTGTGCGCTATATTGATCTGGAAACCGGCGCATACTGGCAGGAGATCCGCAACAAGCATGAGGAGGGCAAGGACGCATGAACGAACTCGCACTCAAATACGGCTGCAACCCCAATCAGAAGCCCGCACGCATTTTCATGACCGAGGGTGAACTGCCGATCGAGGTTTTGAACGGCAAACCGGGTTATATCAACTTCTGTGATGCGTTCAATTCGTGGCAGTTGGTTAAGGCACTCAAGAAGGCGACTGGTATGCCGGCGGCTGCATCTTTTAAGCATGTGTCGCCCGCAGGTGCGGCACTTGGTAAGCCGCTGACCGAAGTCGAAAAGCAGATGTACTTCGTGGAAGCCGATCACGAGTTGTCTTCCATCGCGTGCGCTTATATCCGCGCGCGTGGCGCGGATCGTCTGTGCTCTTACGGCGACTGGGCAGCGCTCTCCGACGTATGCGATGCGGATACCGCAGCTTATCTTGCGCACGAGGTGTCCGACGGCATCATCGCGCCTGGCTACACGGATGAGGCACTCGAAATCCTCAAAACCAAGCGCAAGGGTGGTTATAACGTCGTCAAGATCGACCCGGATTATGAGCCGAAGCCGATCGAACAGCGCGATATTTTCGGCATCCGCTTTGAGCAGGGCTACAACGACTATGAGATCAATGAGAGCCTGCTGAACAACATTGTGACCGAAAACAAGGAGCTGCCCGAGAGCGCAAAGCATGACATGATTCTGTCGCTCATCACGCTCAAGTATACGCAGTCCAACTCGGTCTGCTATGTCAAGGACGGCATGACCATCGGTGTGGGTGCGGGTCAGCAGAGCCGCATCCACTGCACGCGTCTTGCTGGTAATAAGGCGGACAACTGGTTCCTGCGGCAGCATCCCAAGGTGCTCGGTTTGCAGTTTGTGGACGGCATCCGCCGTCCCGACCGCGACAACGCGATCGACGTGTATATCTCGGACGAGTACGAGGACGTGCTGGCGGACGGCGTTTGGCAGAACACCTTCAAGGTCAAGCCGGAAGTGCTGACCGCCGAGGAAAAGAAGGCATGGATTGCAAAGAATACGGGCGTAACGGTTGGCTCGGACGCGTTCTTCCCGTTTGGCGACAATGTTGAGCGTGCGCGAAAGTCGGGCGTGCAGTATATCGTGCAGCCGGGCGGCTCGATCCGTGATGACAACGTCATTGACACAGCCAACAAGTACGGCATTGTTATGGCGTTTACCGGTATGCGCCTGTTCCACCATTGATGCGGGAAAACGCCGCATCGGCGGCGAATTGGGTGCTGATCGCGTTCGTGGTGCAGGTTGCCGCAGCGTTCAGCCCGACCCTGCTCGGTGAGACTGCTGAGCTGGTGCTGTTGGCGGCCAGCTATCTGATGAACGGCTGGGCTGCATGGCGGCTGCGCTGCTTTGTGGCATTGGGCGCGTCCGTGATTGGCTGTGTGCTAACTGTGCTGCTGCCGAATGGCACCAACCCTGCTTGGGTTGGCAATATGCTGGTCAATCTGTTGTTTTTGCTGATTTACTTGCCCATGCAGCGCGGTTTTGACCAAAAGTTCTGCGCTTTGGATGCGTCTGAGCAGACACTGCGCATCGGACGGACGTGGTCGCTGTTTACGCTTGTTCAGCGAGGAGCTTCCATGATGGGCTTTTTGCCGTTGTTTGTCGGCCAGGCGGAACTGTCAGCCGCACAAGGCGCATACACGACGCTGTTTACCGTACAGGTTGTGCTGGAGATGGTTGCGCTGCTGGCGGCAATCGTGTCTTATATTTGGATGGTGCGTTATCTATGGCGTGCCAGAACGCTGCTGAAAGAGCAGGTGGAGGAATGAAACTGATCCGCGGCTATTATGCCTATCTGGCGATTGCGGGCGGTCTGCTGATTGGATTGGCGCTACAGGACAATTGGATGCTCCAAATCGTGGGCTATGCGCTCATTTCGGCGGGCGCGCTGTCTTTGCAGCAGGTGTCGCGCTGGTTTTTGCGCGCGAGCATTGCGGCGGATGTGTGCATCGGTTTTGAAGTGGTCTGTGGGCCGGCAGTGCTGCCGCCGGGACTCATTCGCACGGTGCTCGAATATGCGTCGCTTGTGCCGCTGCTGCTGACAGGCTGCATGCTGCTGATGGCGTATCAGGCACAGATGCGCGCGGCAGAACGTGGCATTATCATCGAATGGGTGATTTTTGCTGTATGGAGCGCAGGCTTTATCCTGACGCTGCTCATGGCGCCCGGCTGGCTGAACGATATGGCGCTGTCGCTGACCGTTACGGCGGTCAATACGTTGACGGTGCTTGGGTACATTGCGCTGCTGGTGGATACATTCCGCGCGCAGAAAGAATACATCCGTACGGAGGGAGAAAAACCATGAAAGTAATGGTGATCGGCGGCGGCGGGCGAGAGCACGCCATCGTGCACACATTGAAGAAAAGCCCTAAGGTTGACCATATCTGGTGCGCGCCGGGCAACGGCGGCATCGCGCAGGAAGCGGAGTGCGTTGACATCAAGGCGACCGATATTGACGGCGTGGTGGCCTTTGCGAAAGAGCATCAGCCCGACCTTGTGATGGTCGCGCCGGACGATCCGCTGGCGCTTGGCATGGTGGATGCGCTGGAAGAAGCGGGTATCCGTGCGTTTGGCCCGCGCAAAAACGCGGCCGTGATCGAAGGCTCCAAGTCCTTTGCTAAGGAGCTGATGAAAAAGTATGGCATCCCGACCGCGGGCTATGCCGTTTTCGAGGATTCTGCGGCGGCAATTGCCTATATCAAGGAGCAGGGGGCGCCGATCGTTGTCAAGGCGGACGGCTTGGCACTCGGCAAGGGCGTGACGGTCGCCATGACCGAGGAAGACGCCATCGCGGCGGTCAAGGACGCGATCGACGGCGGTGCGTTCGGCGGCGCGGGTGCGCGCGTCGTCATTGAGGAATACCTGACCGGGCCTGAGGTGTCCGTGCTGGCGTTTGTCGATGGCAAGAACCTCAAAACCATGCCGTCGGCACAAGATCATAAACGCGCCTATGACCACGATGAAGGCCAGAACACGGGCGGTATGGGCGCATTCTCGCCTTCGCGGTTCTATACTGACGAGATTGCACAGACCTGCATGGAGACCATTTTTAAGCCCACTGTGGCTGCTATGGCGCAGGAGGGACGTCCGTTCAAGGGCGTGCTGTACTTCGGTTTGATGCTGACGCCCAAGGGACCCAAGGTGATCGAGTATAACGCGCGCTTCGGTGATCCGGAGACGCAGGCGGTACTGTCTCGTCTGGAAACCGACCTGTTTGATATTTTCAATGCGGTTATTGACGAGAAGCTGGACGAAATTGACATCCAGTGGGCGGATAATGCAGCCTGCTGCGTGTGCATGGCGTCGGGCGGTTACCCGAAAGCTTATGAAAAGGGCAAGGTCATCACCGGGTTGGACGATGTGACCGATTCGTTTGTGTTCCATGCGGGCACGGTTGTCAAGGACGGCGCATTCGTCACGAGCGGCGGCCGTGTGCTTGGCGTGACCGCGACTGCCGCCACGCTCGATGAAGCAATTGTGAAAGCATATGCGGATGTCAAGAAGATTCATTTTGACAAAGCACATTACCGTACAGATATTGGAGTGAAAAAGGGATGAAGATCGAACAACAAGAGCAGATCCTCGGCTGCATGGCAGAGGTGCTGAACCAGAATGGGTTTCGCGCTGAGGTGATGCGAAAGGAGGGGGCGCCCACGCTGCTGCGCTGTGAAGCGATGCGGCAGGGCAAGGTTGCCAAGGATGTGGTGATCGAGGCGTGCTTTATTCCGCTTCAGCTGCCGAGCGAGGACAGCGGCTTGCTGCAATTTTTCGTCACCCTGTTTCAGGGTGCACCGGATACAAATGCAAACCAGCTGCGCCGTGCATGCGCATATTGCAACGACTTCTGTGCGCTCGGTGCGTTCGGTTTTTACGAGCAGGCAGGGCAGATTTATCTCAAGCATAACACGCTGCTCGATGGCTCGCTGGAGCTTGAGAAGATCATTCCCTTTGTCGCCGATAATATCTCGGTGCTGCTGGCAGCGGTGGGTCGGTTTATCGATGGACTGGCGCAGATCGCTTATGCGGGCATGACGCTGGATGCTGTCATCGATCAAGAGCTGTTCCCGAAAATTGGATAACGCCTTTGTTTGTAAGGTAGGCTTTGCAAACGAGACATAACAAAAACAGGCCGCTTGTGCGGCCTGTTTTCTGTTTTATGCGCACCCTATGGAAAATTTATTCTTCGCTGATTTTGAGCAAAATAGAGCTGAATTTGACGAGTTTGACTGATAATTTGTCTAAATTTCCATTAAATGAATGGGTGGTCTCTTTTGCGGTACCACCGAAGCGCTCCCAGTCGGTGTGTAGCAGCACGGAGCAGTCAGACGAGGGGAGCGGGAAATCGTATGGCTCGTCCGAGAAGTTGCAGACGGCGATCAGCCGCTCGTTTGCACTGCGTCTCTCCCATGCAAATACGCAGGGCGCGTCTGGATCGACCGGCAGCCATCGGAAGCTGTCCGGGGCATAGTCTGCATGCAGGGCAGGGTGTTCGCAGTATGCTTTGCTGAGCGCACGGAAGAACGTGTGGAATGGGCCGTCAGCATAAGACCAGTCCAGTTCGGCAGCTTCGCTCCATTCGACGCGCAAGCCAAGTTCGTTGCCCATGAAGTTCAGCTTTTTACCGGGATGTGCAAACATGTAGAGGTAGAACGCCCGCGCTTGCGCATATTTATCGGTCAGGTCTGCACCCCACATCTTCTGGACAATGGCGGCTTTGCCGTGCACGACTTCATCATGTGAAAGCGGCAAAAGATACTGTTCATTCGGAAAATATTCCATCGAAAACAGCAGTTGACCGCGCCGCTCGGCGCGTTCGTCTGGCGGAGTTTGCATATAGGTGAGTGTGTCGTGCATCCAGCCCAGATCCCACTTATAGTCAAAGCCCAGCCCACCCTCGGATACGGGACGGGTCACGCCCGGGAACGCGGTCGAGTCCTCTGCAATCAGTAGGGCGGAGGGATGGCGCGCTTTCAGTCCGGCGTTCATATTTTTCAGGAAATCCAGCGTGTCGCCGTTTACACCGCGTGCAGGATCACCCTGCCAGTAAATCAAGCGGCTGACCGCGTCCATACGCAGACCGTCGAAGTGGAACTGCTCCAGCCAATAGTCGGCGGCAGATTGCAAAAAGCAGCGCACTTCGCGGCGCGAGTGGATGAAATTGCAACTGCCCCATTCACTTTCGCTTACATCCGGGTGAGGATATTCATAGAGCGGCGTACCGTCAAACAAGGCAAGACCATAGCTGTCAATTGCAAAGTGGACAGGCACAAAATCCATGATTGCGCCGATGCCTGCATGATGCAGTCGGTCAATGAGCATTTTCAGCTGGGCGGGCGTGCCGTAGCGCGAGGTGGGCGCAAAAAAACCGGTATTTTGATAGCCCCATGAGCCGTCAAACGGGTGCTCAGACAGCGGCAAAAACTCGACATGGGTAAAACCGTTGTCCAGCAGGTAGGGGATCAGCAGATCGGCAATCTCGTCATAGCGGTACCAGCCGTTTTCGTCCGTGGGATTGCGTTTCCACGAGCCAAGATGCAGTTCATAGATGTTCAGCGGCGCGTCAGGCACAGCCGTGCGCGCGGACATCCACTCTGTGTCGGTGAACGCATATTCATTAGGGTCGGTGATGACAGAGCAGCAGCCTGGCCGCAACTCCATTGCAAAGCCGTAGGGGTCGCAGTGCTCGACAACCGTGCCGCTGTGGGTGTAGATCCGGTATTTGTAGAACTGTCCTGGCTGCGCATTCGGTACGGAAATCGACCAGAAACCGGTTCGGCCGTCCTGTGTCAGCTCGTCCTCTTTCCAGTCGTTAAATGCACCAGTAACGGTTATTCTCGTAGAATTTGGTGCAAAAACACGAAAAATGACCGAGTGATCGTTAATGTGTGCGCCAAACCAGCGCCAAGCGTCAAACACTTGACCGGAAAAAAATAACTGCTTGTCCATCAAGGCTTCCCTCCTCATACCGTTTGGAGTATAGTAACAGTATAGGGGAGGACCTTGCAAAACACAACCGCCAAAGTAGGGGAGATTTGTTCAATATTTTCTGAACCGAATGCGGCTGGGCAGGCTCTTATATTCGGAAGCCTTCCAAACAGGCGGCAAAAAATTTTTGAACCAAATTGCCATTTCGATGCTCTTATAGACAGGTGCACCAAAAACGCAAAGGAGCAAAGCTATGACTGATGAAGAACTCGTCCGCCGGATGCAGCAAGGCGATATGCAGGCGTTCGACGAGCTGTATGCGCGATATAAGAATGACGCTTACCGCGTGGCTTGCCTGATTACCGGCAGCCGTGCGGATGGCGAGGATTTGACGCAGGAGGCGTTTGTCACCTGTGTGCAGTCGATCGGGTCACTGCGGGACGGCTCTAAGTTCCGACCGTGGCTGATTCGGACGCTGACGCGCGCCGCATGGAAATATTGCCGGAAGTCCAGACGCGAAACACCGGTTTCCGAGTTTTTTGAGACCGGTGAGGGCGAGAGCGCGCTGTCCGCGGTGCTGCGGACAGACGAGCAGCGGCGGCTGTATCAAGCCATGTATGCGCTGGACGAAAAGCGTCGCACCGTGCTGGTGCTGTACTATTTCGACAACCGTCCGGTCAAAGAGATTGCGCGTACTCTCGGCGTAACCGAAGGGACGGTCAAATCCCGCCTGTTTTCCGCCCGCCGCCATCTGCGGCAGGCGCTGACCGAAAAAGAGGGAAAGCCAGAGGAGGCTGTGACACATGGATGAAATGAAAATGGAACGCGAGATGCAGACGATGCTGCACCAGTGTGCAGAAGGGCTAGAGGCTCCGGACAAACTCAAAGCCCGTATTGACTTTGCGCTGAAAAACAGCGTGAAACCGAGTAAGGTACGCCGCCCGTTTACCAAACGTCTGGCAGCGGTCGCGTTGGTGGCAGCGGTGGCTGTTACCGGCGCAGTAGCTGGCAGTGGAGTAACGGGATGGTATTCCAACACTTGGCTAGATCAGAATTGGAAGGACTTTTCGCAGACGGCGGAATATGTGCAGGAGCATGTTCCGGGTGCAAAATATGTGGAGTCTTTCTCGAACGGCTATACGTTTGACAAGGGCTATGAAAACACGGTGGATAAGCGAGATGACAGTGGCAATACACTGGGCAGCTTTACCGAGGTAATGTTGAACTATGAAAAAAACGGAGCGAAAGTGACACTGGGAGCGGAGCCCGTACAGGAAGAGGGACAGTATACTTCGCCGTATGACACAGTGCGCACGGTGGGCGACATAGAGGTACACTACCGGGCCATGAAGGATATCACCTTGCCGCCGGATGGCAGCATCCAGCCAACAGAAGAGGAGCAGGCAGCATTTGAGCGCGGCGAAATCAATA
Organism: uncultured Agathobaculum sp.; assembly: GCF_944380975.1. Lineage (GTDB taxonomy): Bacteria > Bacillota > Clostridia > Oscillospirales > Butyricicoccaceae > Agathobaculum. The sequence goes on from NZ_CALWJK010000001.1 coordinate 63,608, forward strand.
TTGCGTATGGCTCGTCTGCGCGCGAGGAGCATACGTTCTACAGCGTGTCATGGATCGAGAATGGCATTTCCTATTCGATCTATACGATGGATCCGTGCGGTTTGACAGAGGATGATTTCTTCCAAATGGCACAGGAGATTATCGAGTCCTAAACTGTGAAAAAAGTCGGATATTGAGTAAAAACAGAACGAAAAGCGGAAAAGCGTCCGAGTGGACGCTTTTCCGCTTTTTCAGTATCGATCGCAGTAGCCCTCGCCGCCATTCGCCAGCGACTTGAGCGCTTGCTCGGTGCGGGTGTCTGGATCGTCCGAGGCGCAAATCGCATCGGTCAGCGTTTCGCGAGACTCTTGCGGCAGTGTGAAGAACCGCTCCATCGCGCGCGTATCGTGCCCCATGGCATTGAGAAAAGAAAAAGGCACATCGGCGGATACTTGCTTGCGCTTGTCCTCTCTCATCTTGACCGCTCCTTTCCGATTGCAGTATGTGCCGCATGCGTGATATAATACAGATATATATCGTAAAAGGAGCGCCACAAAATGGAGCTTATCAAAAATAAAATTTATCGCTGTCAAATCGTGGATTACACTGCGGACGGGACTGGACTTGCCAAAATTGACGGCCGCGCAGTGTTTGTGCCGCGCACGGCGGTAGGAGACCAGTGCGACGTGCGCATTGTGAAAGTGACCAAAAACGTCGCGTACGGACGGCTGGAAAGGCTGATCGTGCCGTCAGGTGCGCGGATTGAGCCAGCCTGCCCGGTTGCGGATAAGTGCGGCGGTTGCTGCTATCAGCATATCACCTATGAGGAGGAGCTGCGCGCCAAAGAAAAAAAGGTGCGCGATGCGCTCACTCGCATCGGTGGGCAGGACGGCGCATTGCTGGCGGGCATCACAGGTGCGCCCACGACGAAGCATTACCGCAATAAGGCGCAGTATCCCGTTGGTCGGGATACAGACGGCAATATTGTCACCGGATTTTACCGGCCGCGCAGCCATGATATTGTGCCGGTCGACCGGTGTTTGCTCCAGTCTGAGACGGCTGACCGCATTGCCGCTGCGGTGCGGCAGTGGATGCAGGAATTTGACGTGCCGCCGTATGATTATATGGCCAAACGCGGTGCTGTTCGGCATATTTACGTCCGTGTGGGCGAGAAGAGCGGTGAAAGCCAGCTGACATTGATTGCTGCGACGCGAAAAATGCCCGCGCTGGATGAATTGGTGCACCGCTTGCGGGAGGTTGAGCCGTCATTGACTGGTATTTTGCTCAACCATAATCAGCGAGGCGATAATGTGATCCTTGGCGACCGCACGGACGTGCTGTGGGGTGAGCCGATGCTGGAGGATCGGCTGTGCGGGCATTCTTTTCTGCTCTCGCCCGAAGCATTTTATCAGGTCAACCATGCACAGGCGGAGCGACTGTATGCCTGTGCGGTAGAGTTTGCTGGGCTGACGGGTGAAGAAACCGTTATTGATTTGTACTGCGGTGCAGGAACGATTACGCTGACACTCGCGGAGCGGGCAAAGACGGTGATCGGTGTGGAAATCGTGCCCGAGGCGGTGGAAAACGCACGGCAGAACGCAACGCGCAACGGTATGGATAATGTGGAATTTCTGCGTGCGGATGCAGGACAGGCAGCACGGGAGTTTGCCGCACGCGGCGTTTCGCCGGATGTGCTGGTGGTCGATCCGCCGCGCAAGGGTTTGGACGAGCAGACGCGTGACGCGATTTTGAAGATGAAGCCACCGCGTGTGGTTTATGTGTCGTGCGATCCAGCTACTCTTGCGCGTGACGTGCGTGAACTGACCGGTGCAGGGTATCAGCTGATGCGTGCGCAGGCATTTGATCTGTTTCCGAGAACGGGACATGTGGAGACGGTTGCCTTACTTTGTACGTGAGAAATCGACCCCGAAAAATATGGGCGTGTTTTGCAGAGACGATAAAATCTAACCAATTTTGAGAAAAAACTGCAGATTTACAAACTAATACATATATTTTTTAATTAGTATATAAAAATCTGTTTTTTTGTGCTATACTGATAAAAAGAAGTCTTGATCTGGGAGAAAAACCTAGTCTGCCAAATCAGAGGATATCTTTTGATCCTTGTTCCATTCGCTTTGGAGGCATGCACACATCAACGCAACCATTCCAAACAGATAGGCAGATGAGGTTATGGGTGAAAAAAAGATTCATGCACGGCTGCGCAGGCTGATTATTCTTTTTCTAATAATGTGTATTGCTATTTATGGGGTATTGCGCTATATATCCCATGAAGTGGGTGAGTTGTATTTGACTTCCATCCATGATAGATTGGAAGAGCAGGCCATTCAGTATGAAAATTCTTTTTATTTCAAGCTGGATGCAGACATGTTGACTTTGCGTGCTATGGCTGGAATGCTGCAGAATCACCCGGAGCAGGATGCCCAGACATTGCTGATGGGGTTACAGGAGGCAAATAATGCCTCACAGTTTGTGCGCTTGGGGTATTTCCAAGAGGATGGCAGCGGATTCCGCATTTCTCCGGAGGCAGAGGGCGTTGTATCGGTTTCTTTGCCTAAGCTTCCGCAGGAATTGCAGGATGTGGTGGCGCTGGCTTGGTCCGGCACCAGTTCTTATTCGCAGGTATTTTATGATACCCATTTGCGCAGCAAAGTGCTGGCAAGCGCAACGCCGGTCTATGCGGACGGGGAGATTTGCGGGGTGCTTGTCTCGACGGTGGAAGGCGATGTATATGCGGAAGTTCTATCTTCCATTAAGGCGATCAGTCCATCGGGCACTGCTGCGATCATTTACGAAAATGGCAACGTAGTGGCTTCCACCAGAACCTATCGGACAAACGGATTCTATAATCTGTTTGATTCGCCTTATATCACTGAGGATATCAAAGGCCAGTATGAAGCGGCCTTATTAGGCTCGAATACGAGCTTTTTCCAGTTTGATTATGATGGAGTTGAGTACTACAGTTGTGTTCTGCCCATGGACACTTTCCCGGGGGCGAGTATTGTCATTACCGATACGGACCACGGGGGCAGCAACTCCGTCAGTGATATTGCCCGACTCGCTTACACAGTCGTGTTCTTGTTTGCGCTGGTTTCTGTATGCTTTATGTTGGCAGCTCTGTGGCTGCTCCAGAAATACCGCAGCAGCTTGTCCAATATTGCTTATCATGACAGGCTGACAGGCGCTTATAACAAAAACAAGTTTCTTCAGCTGCTAGGAGAGAAGCTGGACCAAACGGAGCCGTGCACTGTGGTGGCGATCAACATTCGGAAATTTAAATTCCGCAATGAATTGTTTGGCACTTCGGATTCGGATGTGCTGTTGCAGCATATGTGCGCGATTCTGCAGGGCGAAATTCACGATGGCGAGTTTTTGTGCCGCGATACGGCAGACCGATTTCTTTTGTGCCTGCAAGAGCTGGAGGAGAAAGCGGTGGAGTGCCGCCTGCAGCCTCTGTTTGCCCGGATGAGCCAGATGGCAGACACCATGCACCCCAATTACCCGCTGTACCTTTACTGCGGATGTGCTTCCAGTGAAGACTGTACTGGAGATGACCCGCAGGAAGAACTGATGAGCCATGTTATGATGGCGTTAGCGGAAGCCAAACAGGGACAGCGCACCACGATTTCGTTTTATGATGCTCAGCTTCATAAGCAGGAAAAATTACAAACTTACATCGAAAATCATATGGAGCAGGCGCTGGAGGACGGTGCGTTCAAACTGTTCTTGCAGCCTAAAATTTGTTTGAAAGACGGGACGTTGGGGGGCGCTGAGGCGCTGGTGCGCTGGATCACCAATGGCATCCAGACCTTTTTCCCCGATCAGTTCATTCCGCTTTTTGAACACAACGGTTTCTGTATTCAACTGGATTATTATATGGTAGAGCAGGCTTGCAGACAAATCAGGACTTGGCTGGATGAAGGTTTGCCGTTGGTTCCGATTTCAGTCAACCAGACCAGGCTATTGTTCCATCAGGTCGGGTATCCCCAGCGGTTACGGGAAATCGCAGCAAAGTACGAGGTTTCTCCTAGCTGGATTACACTGGAAATCCTAGAGGGATTGACACTGGAGGATGTGGAGTTGGTCAAGCAATCCATGGCGGAGCTGCATAGCTATGGCTTCCGTATTTCTATGGATGACTTTGGAACCGGATATTCTTCCCTGAATACGCTCGGCTCGCTCCATATTGACGAGCTCAAGCTGGATCGCTCCTTTATGGTGCAGGCAAAGCAGAATAAAGAAGGGAATCACAGAAAGATTCTGGCCGCAATCATTACCATGTCGAAAAACATGGATATGGATATTGTGGCAGAAGGCGTCGAAACAGCAGATAGTGAGCAGATGCTCAAAGAACTTTCTTGTGATTTTGGACAAGGTTACTATTACAGTAAGCCTATCCCAGCCGCAGAGTTTCGGCAGATATATTTGAGCAAACAGAGCACTTAACTCGAACAGAAAAAGATAACCGGTCGGTAGCAAACGCTGCCGGCCGGTTGTGTTTATGTGAACATGTGGTAGGTTATGCTTCCGGTAAGCAATTAACACTGGATACCTCGTGATCTTCGAGGAGATACTTCATGCCTCGCATAATTGCGTCGTGCGAGGCGCGCAAGACTACGTCATAGCAGGCGCTGCCATCGTCTTGACGGGTAACGGTGCTTTGCAGAAGCTGGATTTTGTGTTCGGCAATAAAGTCGGCAAAGCGGGTTGGAAATTCACCGCTGCCGGTAACGATAAATTGCAGATGGCTGGTTTGACTGGGTTCAGCGTTGATGACGATATGGTGCATGCAGATTTGCAGCACTGCCACAACGATTGTGGTGAAAATACCCACAACAAACATACCGGAGCCGATGGCTAGGCCGATTCCAGCGGTGGCCCAGATACCGGCAGCGGTCGTCAAGCCTTTGATGGTGTTGCCGTGCTTGAAAATGACGCCTGCGCCAAGAAAACTGATGCCACTGACAACCTGTGCGGCAACGCGGGCGGGATCGGCGCCGCGTGTGCCGTTGAACACCTCGCCAGTGGCGCTGGTTAGGTCAGCAAAGCCGTATTTGGAGACAATCATCAGCAGCGCGGCGGCACAGCAGACGATCACATGAGTGCGGATACCCGCCTCTTTCAGGCGGCGGCTGCGTTCAAAACCGATGCAGGCGCCGCACAGGCAAGCGACCAGAATGCGGATGAAGAAGTCCAGTTCCTGCTGGGCGGAAAATTGACTGTTGAGGTATGCGGTGAGTGTCATTGATATGTAGCTCCTTATCAAAGATAATGTGTTTGCGTGCAGAAGTCAGCGGGTGGGATGCATTCTGGTGATGAGAGGAACGCTTCCGCGCCTCTTGATTTTTTGCTCTGAATTTTGTATAGTAATTATACGCAAGAAAAGTTATAATGTAAAATTAGAATTATCTTGCCTGTATATAATATTTTATTATAGGAGGCCGCTATGCTTGATCCCAAGATTTACTCTCTTTTGCAAGTTTACGAGTGTGGAAGCTTCATGGCGGCAGCCAGAAAACTGTCGATCACCCAGCCTGCGGTCAGCCACCACATTAAGGCGCTGGAGCAGGAATTGCATGTTACGATTTTCGATCGTCGCAATGGAAAAGTCGTTTTGACGCGCGAAGGCGAAGAAGTCATCAAATGCGCAAAGAAAATGCAGGGTCTATATCAAAACTTGCGGCAGGACCTGCGGGACAGCAAAAAGCTGGTTTCCCATCTGACCATTGGCGTAACGCACACAGCGGAAAGCAATCCAATTGCAGAGGCGTTAGCAAATTACGGTGCGCAAAACAATCATATTATGATAAAAATGATTACGGGTACTATAAAAAATCTTTATAGTAAGCTCAAGACATATGAAATTGATCTGGCCATTGTGGAAGGCCGCATTGCTGATCCGGGCATCCGTTATCTGCTGATGGATACCGACTATCTGGTGCTTGCGGTGTCGGTCAACCATCCTTACGCAAAGCGGGGGATGATTACACTATCCGAACTGAAAAAGGAACGTATGATTTTGCGCTTGCCCAACTCCGGTACACGCAATCTGTTCACGGCGCATTTGGAAAGCAACAATATGAGCCTGAGCGAGTTCAATGTGATTCTGGAACTGGATAACATAGCGACCATCAAGGATTTGATCCGGCGCGATCTGGGCGTGTCCATCCTGCCGAAAAGCGTATGTCTGGATGAGCTGAAAAAGAAAAAAATCGTTGTATTGCCGGTCGAGAATCTCAGCATGGTACGCGAGATTAACATCGCGTACCAAAGCGATTTTCCACAGATGGACGTGCTGCATGACATCGTCAAATCCTATCGTGAAACGCTGCGGCATTATCAGTGATTGGAGTTATAGCGATGGATTTTGATGAGAAATCGTCTGCAGAATGATTTGAAAGGAAAGCAAAGGAGGAAGTTACGATGGCAGTATCTCGCGAAACTGTGCTGTTTTATGAACCGGAGGGTGGGGCGCAGGGCGCGCTGCTCAAATCCATTCTGGTGCGCATGGGCGTGCGTATCAAAAATGTCTCAGCGGAAGCGGTGGGGCAGACAATTGGTTGTCTGCTGGGCCGCAAGGGATTTGACGCGCGGGAAAATCCGGAAGCACCTGTGCTGGCGGAGCCGGTGCTGGTGATGGATGGATTTACCGATAAACGGTTGGAAATTTTGCTGCGGGAGATGAAAAAAAGCGGCGTTTCCATACCATACAAGGCGATTGTGACCGAAACCAATCTGGGTTGGCTGTTCCATCAGCTCTATGATGAGCTGGCTGAGGAGCACAAAGCTATGCAGCAGGCAAAATAAATGTTTTCTTTTTGCGGAAACCTGTTATAATAAGAGTGATCCGGTGTACGTTTGACAAAAAATGAGCACGGAGGATACCGTGCGCAGCCCGCGGTCAGATACATGCCGATGCGCACGGAGCAAACAGAGAAAAAGGAGTGTCTAAATATGGCAGTTTTAACGATTACCAAAGATAATTTTGAAAATGAAGTGCTGAATTCGGATCAGCCGGTGCTGCTCGATTTTTGGGCAAGCTGGTGCGGCCCCTGCCGTATGGTTTCTCCGATCGTGGACGAGATCGCGGAAGAGCGGACCGATATTAAGGTTGGCAAGATCAATGTCGACGAGCAGGGAGAGCTGGCGCAGCAGTTTGGTGTGATGAGCATTCCGACGCTGGTCGTGATGAAGAACGGCCAGATCGCAAACAAGGCGGTCGGTGCTATGCCCAAGGAGAATATCCTCGCGCTGCTGTAAGCAAAAAGAAAAACGGAAGCGGGTTTCGCTTCCGTTTTTTTGATATTTTACGCTTTGCGAACGTATTTGATGGCGCTCAGCGCAGCCTGTGCGCCGTCTGAGACGGCTTTGGCTACTTGCAACAGCCCACCGGTGCAGTCGCCTGCGGCAAACAGGCCGGGAACGGCGGTTGCGCCGTCTTGTGTGGCCTGAATTCTATTCCCGTCCAGTTGTGCGCCCAACTTGCGGGCAAAATCGCTGCTGCCCGCAGTGCCATAAGCGATGAATACGCCGTCGACGGCAAGTGGGTCACCGGACTTGAACGTTACGCGCGCGACCTTGTCCTCGCCTTCGACTGCCGCGACCGGACGTTCATCCACAAGCAGACCTTCCGGCAGATCATTGGGTGCGGGAGCGCCGCTCGTCAGCAGCGTGACCGACGCTGCGACCGGTAGCAAGGTGCGCGCTTCTTCGAGTGCGTATTCACCTTCGCCCAGCACTGCGACGGCCTTGCCGCGGTAGAAAAACGCGTCGCAAATCGCGCAGTAGCTGACACCGCGCCCTTCCAATTCCCGCACGCCCGGGATCGGGGGCGTGGCGCGTGGCGCGCCGGTTGCGAGAATGACTGCGTCCACAGCGAACGTGCCTTGGGTCGTTTTGACGGTAAAGCCCTTTTCTGCGTACTCCACACCGGTGACCTCGGTCTGGATCAGCTGTGCGCCCAGACGCTCTGCCTGTACGCGCCCGCGCGCGAGCAGCTCGGGCCCGGAAATCACATCGACAAAGCCGAAATAGTTTTCGATTTTATCGGTCTTTTCCAGTGCACCGCCGTCTTTATAAGCAACAATAGTCTGGATACCGGCGCGTGCCGCGTAAATGGCAGCGCTTAGTCCGGCGGGACCGCCGCCGATGATAAGAATAGATGGCATGGCTTGCTTCCTTTCGTTATTTCTCGGTTTCCTGCATGAACCAGTCTTGGTAAGCTTGCTGCAACCGATCCAATAAGGCGGTGGCCTTGCCACCGACCGGTTTTTCATCCACATGGCTGACTGAGATACAATGCGAGCCGGTGGATAGAATCATAATTTCATCTGCCTGCATGAGTTCGTCTACCGTGAACGGTGCGATGCGTGAGGGGATACCGAGTTTTTCGCATAATTGCAAAAAGTGCATCCGTGTGATACTGGGCAGGATGAGTTCATCTGCCGGGGGCGTGCAGAACACACCATCTTTCAGAATCGCAAGGCCAGAGTGTGCACCCTCGGTCACACGGTCGCCGCGATGGAAAACCACTTCATCGCAGCCTGCTTCCACCGCACGCTGCATCGCCATGCAGTTGGGGATTAGGTTGAGCGTTTTGATATTGCAGTGGAAAAAGCGCGTATCTTCGACCGTGATGAGCTTGTAAGGCTTATCGTGCCGGTCGAGCCCGCATGGTTCGGAGAACGCCATCAAGCTGGCCTTTGCGTCTTTGGGGAAGGCGTGCATGCGGTGTGCAACAGCGCGTGTCGACTGCCAGTAGAGCATGTGCGGATCGTCCGAATCCAAGCGGCTGACCAGATCATTCAGCACAGCCGAAAGGGCATCGCGCTCCATCGGCGGATCAATACGCAGCAGCTTCAGGCTGTTATAAAAGCGGTCGAGATGGTCGGAAAGCGCAAAGATTTTCTTGTTGCGCACCATGGCTGCGTCGTATACGCCGTCACCGAAATAGAAACCGCGGTCAGTGATTGGAGCCTTGACCTCGTCAATCGGGCCGATGATACCATTATAATAGGCAATATCTTTCATAAGGTGGATACCTCCTTATATTTATAGCTTGGTTTCAGTATAGCGGTTTCGGACAGGCTTTGCAAGAGCTGGAAAATGTGATAAAATAACAAATCAGGAGAGTGATTTTTGATGAAAACGCTGCTGCATATCTGCTGTGCGCCGTGTTCCATTGCTTGCATTGACACGCTGCGGCAGGAGGGCATCGAACCGGTGGGATTCTGGTACAACCCGAATATCCATCCGTTTACAGAATATAAGATGCGTAAAAATACGCTGGTAGAATACGCAAAAAGCATTGACCTTAGGTTGGAGATTGAAAACGAATATGGTCTGCGTCGCTTCATTGAGGGAGTATACCCGAATTTCGATAACCGCTGCGCGTTTTGCTATACGCTGCGGTTTGAGGAGACTGCACGGTATGCTGCGGAACACGGGTTTGACCAGTTTACTTCGACGCTGTTTGTTAGCCCATATCAAAACCATGCACTGATGCGCGAGGTCGCTGAGCGCGCGGCGGAAAAGTACGGTGTTTCGTATCTGCACCGCGACTTTTCGCCGCGATTCCGCGAAGGACAGGACAAGGCACGTGAATTAGGGCTGTATATGCAGAAATACTGCGGCTGCATCTTTTCTGAGGAGGACAGGTATAAGAAACGGCCGAAAAAGAAAAAGACCGAGGAGAATGCTTTACAAACGGGACAGGAAATGGTATAATACCTTTTGTACCCGCGCCCGTAGCTCAGCTGGATAGAGCGTTGGACTCCGACTCCAAAGGCCGTGCGTTCGAATCGCATCGGGCGTACCAAAAAAGCCGCTTGTTCGAAAGAGCAGGCGGCTTTTTTTGTAACTTTTTCGCGATATTTGATTTTCGGGCAAATTGCTTTGGTGTTTATTTGGTGTTTATAGAGCGAAAAATCAGGCGTTCCCATCAGCGGGAACGCCCTTTTTTATGCCTGCTTTCTGACGGGATGAAGAATGTTCTGCAAGGCTTCGGCGGCAGCTTGATCGGCTGATTTGATCGCGTGCGCATAGATTTTGCTGGTGGTGGTTGTGTTGGCATGACCCAGCCGAGCGGCAACCGTTGTCAAATTTGTTCCTGCTGCAATAAGCAGTGTTGCGTTAGTATGCCGCAGTGAGTGAACGTGAATAGGCGGCAAACCGTTCTTTGTAACAAACTTGTGAAACCATGCTGTGATAACATCCGGGCGAATGGGTGCGCCATTCCACGCGGTAAACAGGCGGTCGTTGTCTTGCCACTGATCACCCAGCCGCAGCCGTTCTTTTGCTTGTTCCGCACGCCAGATGCGCAGCATAGCTATCACATCATCGGAAACTTTCATGCAGCGCTCGGAAGTCTCGTTTTTGGTTTTGTCCTCGAATACACCTTTGCCGGATAGGTACAAGGACGAGCGCCGCACGGAAATAACCGCCCGCTCGAAATCAATATCCTTCCATTCCAGCCCGCACAGCTCGCCGCGCCGCATTCCGGTATAAAGCAGCATCTTAACAATGACCTGATGCTGCAGGCTTTCACCCTCCAAGGCTTGCAGCAGCTGTGCCGCTTGATCTTCGTCCAGATAGATTGCTTCTTTCCGTTTGTTTTTTGGCAGTACAACGCGGCTACACGGATTGGAAAAGATAAGTTGCCATTTAACTGCAGTGGACAGCATGGAGGAAATAAGCCTGTGGTGGTGCAAAATGGTATTTACAGAAAGCGTATCTTTGTCTGTAGAAGCAGAAAATAGCTTTGCAAGCGGGAGGTTTAACGTCTTTGAGATTTTCTGTGCGCTGTTTTCGCTTATATTGTTCCCGCGTGTTACACTGTTGAGAACATAGACGGAAATATTTGCTTTTTTGGCAAGTTCCCGCTTGGTCATGCTATGGTTTTTGAGTAATGTTTTGAAATCAATGGCACTCTTGTACCGCGTATCATCACGCACACCGGTTTCGGCAAGGTTATTATAAAATTGCATGAGGTGATGCGGTTGCAGCTTGTCAAGCCGGATATGGCCTATAGCGGCATTGATACGCGGCATAAGCAGCCGATAACGGGCAATGGTTGTCGGGCGAAGCTGCTTTTCTGCATAGTCCTTAAACCACTTTTCGGCAAAATCAGCAAATTTGATATTGCCATCCAGCACTTGCCCAGTGTGGCATTGTTCCTCAAACAGAACAGCTTGCCGATCAAGCTCTTTTTCTGTTTGGCGGCGGGTCAAGCCTGGTTCGGGTGTCCATGTCATGCTACGGCGAATTTGCTTGCCGTTCAGATCATAGCCGCAGGAAACAACGATTTTATAACTATTACCGCGTTTTTGGATTGTGGCCATTATCTTTTTTTATCTCCTTTTTATTAATAAGATTGAGAATTTCCTTAATCGCTTCTTGTTTTTCTTGAAGTTCGGTGTTTATTTCTTCCATTGCGCTGAATGTTTCTTCGTCTATTTCAAAAAAATCTTCCGAATAGAAATCTTCCATGTATTCTGGGGGAACGCTATTTTCGGGGATATCGGTCAGTTCATCATGAAATTCACCAATTTCGTATCTACACATAATTTCATCTGCTCTAGCGCAAACATATTCAGTGAGCAATGTGTCTAGTAATTGAGGTTGACCTTTTATGGCTTTAATTGTCTCCATTCTCCAAATGGGAAGGAACTCAATCAATTTCACTAAACTCATATCAGCATATCCAGTAGCCAAATATTTGGAAAGCGGAACATTGCGAAAACGACTTTTCTTTCTTTCCTCTTCCAGAAAAGAGAAGAGATATTTGATGATATAACTGATTATTTTTCCGTTTTCAAGAATCTGATTAAATGCTACCTTTGAAAACTGGTTTCCAGAAAATTTTCGCAACTGCTGAATTGCGTTATCAGATAACCCAAGAGCAGAACTGATTTCATGATTTGTTGCATTGGCTGCATCAACAATCCCTAAAAGATAATCCGTTGAAACCTCGCACTGTTCAGCTATTTTTTTTAGTTCGATTGCATTAGGGATACGATCTCCGGACAAATAAAAGCCTACAGTTGCTCGTGACAATCCAAGCTTTTCGGCAAATTTGACATAAGTCATTTCTCCTCGCAATTTGTCTAATCTTTCTCTAAATATTGGCAGTCTACATTTTTTTTCTGCATTTGTATTCATGCTTAGCTCTCCAATCTGCATTTGTTAATATATGTTGATTTCTCTCTTCATTTGTTGCCATATCTCGGTTTATGCACTATAATAATAACAAAAACAACAACTGTAGTCAAATGAATAAAGGAGGCTAAACATGAAAAATAAAGATATACGGAATGAGATTAAAACTGCTGGATTATATCTCTGGCAAATAGCTGATGAATTAGGAATCAATGATGCGGCGTTTTCTCGTAAGTTGCGCTATGAACTGACAGATGCCGAAAAAACGAAAATCTATGGTATTATCGAAAAGTTATCTTCGCACAAGGAGGTGGTTTGATGCCCGCACGCATGAGATTCCCAGCGCAGGCTTTAGAGGAACTGCGTAAGACTGACCCGGAAACACAAATTTCGCTTAAACTCATTCGTAAATTAGTTCATTCAGGGGTGATTCCGTCTATTCCCGTTGGTAATGGAAGACGCCGTTTGCTAAACTATGATGCCTTGCTGGCATATTTGGTGCATCCGACTGAGGACAAGCCAGAGCAAGTGCATGGTATCCGTCGAATTAATGAACAAGCGGGAGCTTAAATTCATGAGGATAACAGACTATCTACCGACTGGAAAAGAAAATGCTATTTCCAGCAAGGCACTGGCCGCATTGCTGGGATTTGATACAGTGCGTGAACTGCAAAGAGCTATCGAGAGAGAAAGACAATCAGGTGCCGTGATTTTGTCTACCTGCTCAGATGGCGGGGGTTATTACCTGTCGAATGACCCTCTTGAAATAGCTGCTTTCATTCGCACACTACATAATAGGGCGAATAACATGTTGCGCTCTGTGGAAAGTGCGCAAGTAGCTCTAAACAACCTAACCGAACAAGAAAAAAAGAAACGGAGGGAGGAATAATGTCAAAGTTAAAACGTGCAACTTGGTGGAAAATGTTCTATCACCAAAGGGCTGTGATCGAATCCGTATCAGACAATGATGCAGGGATGGGATTGAAAGCAGCCTTTCGATATTTTGATGGTGAATCAATTCAAGCGGAGGACTTGACACAAGCGGCTTTTACTGTCTTTTGTGTGATGCGTCCATATATTGACGAATCTCGCTTAGATTACGAGAACTCTGTAAAAAATGGGCGCAAGGGAAGCGCTACAAGATGGGGGGATGATAGCGCCCTATAGCCCCCCTATAGCCCCCCTATGGGATGCCTTAGGGTGCTTTAGAGAAGCAGAAGCAGATGCAGATGCAGAATGCAGAAGTTTTTATAAGGGAAATAACATGGTTATTTCCAAATGTATAAGGGCGCAAAGCGCAAGTAAAAGGGAACGCGAAGCGTCCCATGTTTCCTTTGAAAACGGAGAATCTCATGCTTTTTGATTTTAAGAAATTTTCCAACATTGTAACAAGCATATACCAAGATGAAGAATATAGTCTTTCAGATGCTCTATCGGTTTTCAAATACTATTTTGTAAAATTTGAAGACTGCAAGGGATATGCGCATCCAGCTATCAAATCAGATCAAATTATTAGTATTATCCGCAAAATGCCTTATTTTTGTGAAGAAGACATGCAAACTGGTTGCGCTTATCTTGTTCCCGAGAGTTACTTTGCTATGATAGACCAACATTTTCAGACTAAGTATAGGCAATGTGATTATAATATCAATCATTTTTTTAGTGGTAAGATTCGAGAGCTTCGATATTACGAAACATGTTATTAGTCAAATGCTGAAGCCAAACAAGTAATTAAAAATTTATAATTTAGGAGGAATAAATGATGTATAAAATTATTCAAATCGCACCGATGCATACCAAATTGTGGGCAAATTACCGAGATGGCAAGCGGCCTTGCGTTTGCATTGCGTTGGTAGAGGATGAACGCAGCCAACGAGAAGTTCGCTGGCTCACGGCTAACAAATATGGCAGCATTGAGCCTGCAAACGGTCGTTATGATCGAGACTTTATGGGTATTGAGTGGGAGGAAGAATAAATGTTTTATTTGAAGCACAAAGGCAGACGGCTTGAAATCCACGACGATAATGTTTATACACGTTGTCCTCAATGCGGCAAAGAACGTGTTGTCGATCTACAAGAAATTTTATCGTCCGGCGACGGCGATCTATACGGAACCGCTATTTTCTGTTCGGGCTGCTTAGAAAAGCACAAGAAAGAGATCAAACTACAAGAACTCGGACTTCACACATCAGAAATTGAGTCGATTGCTCGACGGCACAATACCAGTTCTGATGAAGTGAAAGGAATCGTGACTTCCGGTTTAGAACACGGTTTTGATGTGAAAACCTGTTTGATCGGCGCAAGACTCGCGCTTTCACTGTCGGACGGGGTGGAAGAGTATTTCACGGCAGAAGAAGCCGCTGCGGTTATGGGGACGGACGAGCAGACAGCGGTGCAAGAGATGGAGAAGGCCGGTGTATCGCCAGCGCGAATTACTACGCTGCCCGGCTTCGAATGGCTATTGGGTAAATAATTGGTGCGTACATTATTAGGCACTTGTGCGGAGTGAGCCAATGTCGCCACAATTGTCGATATGCAAACTTAGGACAACAAAAGAGGTGTTTTCGCTTGAATTTGCTAGAACGAGAAACAGTTATCACTTTTAACGAGCAAGAACAGTTTGCAGAAGTTTTCACATATAACCCGCGCATGAAGCGTGAGCTTGCCGCACTCGCAATTAGTCGCCCTGACGAAACGAAAAAGATCAAAACAAACGGTGTAGGCGGCGAAACATATACAGTTCCCAAAAAGTGGGTTAAGATACGAGCGAACCGTATTCTTACCCATGAACAGCGGCAGGAATTGCAGGAGCGAGCAAGGGCATTGCGTGGAAACCAAATCTTAGCCAAACAAGCACGGTAATTCGCATAGCAGGACAGCATAACAACAGGGCAGAGGGTAAGTATATACCCCCTGCCCTTTGTGTGTCGGAATACCGTTGCAATTCGCAGAATTTCAATAAGATTACAAATAGTATTAAAATGGCAAATTATAATCAAATATAATTGTTTAGTAGCGCACATTAAAGTATGAATACATGCGATTTATCGCTTTACTTAGCGAAAGTTGCAAAGCATTTCAAAACGCGCGACGGTGTTGTTACCCTTTTTATTGACATTTCACCTTGTAATCAATACGCATTCTGTTTGTTTTTGATAGGTTTATGTCCCCCTTTCAAAAGGAATGGGACATAGGGGGTACATTTCAAGTGCGCATTTGGAATTTTTAATTCCGAATTGCCTGTGCTATACCGGATTTCTATCTATTAGCCTTAAAGAAAGAGCCTTTCGGCTCTTTTTTTAGTGTGGTTGCATTAAAATTCGCAATTTTACTATAACTGCTTTTGCTGCGGCGTTCTTCGTCTCCATTGCATGGCGGTAAAAGATGTTTTCGGAGCTAAAATTGCTCGTGGTACACTTCTGCATTACGCCAAAATTAGAATCCGTCATGCCCACAAGTTGGTACGCCATTGTCCCCGCTTGTGGGGAAAAATAAATTAAAAAAGATAACCTCAAATTCCTGTTTTATACAAAGGGCATTCTGGTTTCGCTTAATTGTAAAGGTACTACGAACGCAATCAAGCAACATTGCAAGGGGGTGGTGAAACGCCACCTTACCGATTAATGGAAAATGAGAAATTACTCTCCAATTCCCACCAACGCACACGCACTCCTCACTTGCATATTGGCTTTTTGCAGGTAATCCATTACTGCGCTGGTCACGATCTCGCTCCCCTTATGCGCGTTCATCAGCAGTTCGACGTTTGGGCATAGTTCTTCCTCATAGTATTCCGCGATCATCAAGCCCTGTAAGTGGGATGCAGTTTCCAGCGTATTCCGCAGTTGTGTCAATGCATCTTTCATCTCGTTTATGTTTTTCTCGGTCATTTATGTTTCCTCCTTGAAGCTGGTGGGCGGCTGCGGTATAATATAGGCAACCGCCCTCGGTGGTTACTCTTATAAGCTCCTTACCTTGCTTTGGTCGGCGTGGGTCAGGGGCTTTTCTTATGCTAGCACAAAGCGGCGGGTTTCGGTCGAGCGGGTGAAGTGGCTGTAAAGGTCAGGCATAGCGACCTTAAACGCCTTGCTGTCAAAGCGTGTGGACTGTACTGGCTTCCATGTGGCCTTCCAATCGTCACCAGCCAGCGTGTCTACGCCCTGAGCAGTCATTTCCTGCTTGATATTGTCGGTGATCATCTCGATCTCAGCGGCGATCTCGTCCGCCATGCGGCGCAGCTCGCGCAGTTCTTTGACCTTGCTGTTTAACTCTTTTCTATTCATTGTAAAATCTCCCTTGTGACTGTATTCGTCTATGGGATTTGCGCCAGCCGCCCGCTTGCGTGTCTATTGCTCTCGCTCACAGGTACGCGGTACGGCTCTTGGTCGGGTGGTCTTGCCCTCGGCTCTCTTCCCTTGCTGTGATTATATTATAGTACAATTAAACATTACATACAATAGACATAATGAACAATGTTTAATTGTATTTATTGTGTATATATGTACTTGTTAATTGTATCGAAATGAGGTATAATAATGGTACGATGAGAGAGGTGTATACTCTCATATTACGCAATAGGGAGGGAATAAAAATGCCTGAGCGTAAAAACAGTGAAGCGAGGATTCGGGCAAATAACAAGTATGCGGCTAAGGCCTACGACCGCATAAACATTGCTGTACCCAAAGGCCGAAAGGCAGAGCTACAAGCCCACGCGGAGCAGCGCGGAGAAAGCCTGAACGGTTTTATTGGGCGTGCAATTGAAGAGCAAGTCAAGCGGGATAATTGCAAAGAGAAATGATGTAATAAGCAATGTTAATGGGCGCCATTTAGAATATCTTTGGTATGGTGGCATATACTAGAGAGGCAATTATAGTTGCATCTGTACAATCTGTTGCTGTATTACAACAAATTGTTATTGACTTGTGTCAGTGTGTTGTGCTATTATAATTGCAGTGATTGTGCTGTGGAAACTTGCGAAGCCCATGGCCTGAAGGCGTTCCTGCGGGAACGCCTTCTTTCTTTTACAGATGGGGGATGCTTATGGACAAGCCTTTCAAGTCTTACGATGAGTTAATAGAAAAACTTAGAGATAAAAAATTGTTAATTCCAAATGAGGATCGAGCAAAGAACCTATTAAAAAAGTATAGCTATTTTGCACTAATATCAGGCTATAAAGACATTTTTAAGGCTAAACCAGATGACGTAACTGGGGAACGATTTTATCGCATAGGAACAACAATAGATGATATATTGGCACTGTATCAATTTGATGCACAGTTGCGTAAGATTTTTCTGGATATGAGTCTTATTGTTGAGATACACATGAAATCCATCCTTTCATATTCTTTTGTTGAAATAAACGGTGATGATCAAAAGCAATATTTGGATGTAAAAAATTATAATGCTGTTGATCCGGATTCATCAATTGCCGCCATAAAAGCTCGGGCAGTAAAAAAACTTATTGGTATATTGAACAAACTTGTAACGCCGCCCTTTGATCATGAATATATTGGTCATCAATGGAGTAAGCACAAAAACATTCCGTTGTGGGTTGCTGTAAAAGCCCTGTCGTTTGGACAAATATCTAAGATGTATAGTTTATGTCCGCAAAAAATCCAGACTCGAGTAAGTAAGGAATTTCGAGGAGTCATGCGTAAGGATCTACAAAGTATGCTGGCGCTATTAACGGATATTCGAAATGTCTGTGCTCATAACGAGAGATTATATAATATTAAAGTTAACCCTACACACATCGCTCCGGATACAAAAATTCATTCTTTGCTCGGCATAAAGAAAAATGAGAGAGGTGTATATCTACAGGGAAAAGATGATTTGTTTTCAGCAATTATCTGCCTTAGATATTTGTTGCCAAATGCAGATTTCTTACATTCATTGCATCAAATAGAAGAAGCTATAGATGACTTGTGTTTGGCAACAACGCGTGTGCAAAAAAAGCAAATATTAAAATTAATGGGGTTCCCTAATACATGGGAAATGATTAAAAGCATTGTAATTTAAAATTACTCCAATATGGGCTCCTAAGAAGTTGTGGTATTTTGATTGTAATTTGCTTTATATCATGTGTAGCTTGTAGAAATTCTGAATTTTATGAACGGCCTTAACTCTATGGTGTTTATTTGGTGTTTACTCACCCGAAAACAACAGTTCACAAGTGCTTGTAAAAGTGCTGTAGTATAAAAGAAAACTTCGGTATATCGCTGTTAAATTGCATATTCGAATGCAGAAAAACACAAATGATAGGCACTCCGACTCCAAAGGCCGTGCGTTCGAATCGCATCGGGCGTACCAGATATCAATAATCCGAACGTATTCTTCTTAGAAGAGACGTTCGGATTATTGGTTTATGTGGACACAATATTCCAAGTCCGGCAATACAAAACCGGGATGGATCTGGCAAGGGTTGTCATGCAGTAGCACGTACGGTATAATTGTTGCAGGCAAATACATTCCGAAAGGGTTTTGGCATGGAGAATCAGGATAACCGTCTGCGAAGCTACGCACCGCTTTGGGGGCATTGGGTGCCGGAAAAGAGAATATATCGCAGCGGCGGCTGCAGCGTTTACACCCTGTCCGGCGGACAGCCGGAACAGGGCTTCTGCTGCGTGGTCAAAGTGATCACTATCCTTGGGCAGAGCGAGCAGGCTGAACGTCAACTGGCCGATGCGAAGCAGGAGATCGCGGCGCTTGAGCGTCTGCGTGGCTGCGCGCAGGTGGTCACGCTTTATGATCACGCCATTCGGCCCATTGCGGAAGAAGGCGAGGTGGTCGGCTGGGACGTGTTGCTGCGCATGGAGCAGCTGGATTGCGTGGCTGAATTGCTGCGTGAGGGCGAGCAGCTATCCGTGACCGAGGTGGAAACATTGGCCTGCGATATTGCGGCTGCATTGTCGGCAGCGCATCGCGCCGGGCTGATCCATCGGGACGTCAAGCCCGCTAACCTGTACCGCGCGGCGGACGGGCATTTCCAGCTCGGTGATTTCGGTGTTGCCCGCCGCTGCCGCACCGGTATGCTGCAAACCATGACCGGCACCGCCGCCTACATGGCGCCCGAGGTTGCCCGGGGCGATGTGTATGACGGTCGCGCCGACCTGTATTCGCTGGGCATCGTGTTGTACCAGCTGCTTAACTGCGGGCAGCTGCCGCTGACGAACGAGGAGACGCCCTATGATGCGCGCGAGGACGCTGTACGCCGCCGTTGGCAGGGAACGAAGCCGCCGCCCCCGCCGAAGGGCAGCAGACGGCTGAAAAAAATTGTACTGCGTTGCTGTCAGCCGCAGGCACAGCGCCGGTTTGCTTCGGCGGATGCGCTGTTGTGCGCGCTGATGCGTCGCTCGACCCGTGGCTGGAAAGCCGCTGCCGCCGCAGGTTGGATTTGTACAGCGGGATTTGCCGCATTGCTGGCGTTTTGGCAGCCGTCGGCATCGCCCGAAGCCACTGAGCTTGCAACCGTCGCGTCAGAACAAGGCCCGCGCTATGCGGTCGTGCAGGCCGTCATGACGTGGGACGAGGCGCGTGTCTACTGCGAATCTCGCGGCGGCCACCTTGCCACAATCACCAGCCAGCAGCAGATGGATACCATCATCGGGCTGCTCGAAGAAAGCGATTTGGAAACCGTCTGGCTAGGTGCGAACAACTATACCAGCAGCGGGGGCTTCCAATGGGTCAACGGCGAACCATTCGAGTTTGCTGCATGGGGCGTTGGTGAGCCGAACAATCAGAATGGGCAGGAGCATTATTTGATGATGTATAATAAGGACGATCAGGGCTGGGTGTGGAATGACTCGGTTGCCAATGGCACGGGAGCCTTTGACTCGCAGCATTGCGGCTTTGTCTGTCAGTGGGACGACAGCAATGGATCGGGCAGCTGAAATCGCGCGGTGCGAGACGGTCAGTGACGTGCTCGCGCTGCTGGGCGATCATGAAGGCTGGGCTGAGCCGTGGCAAAGCTTTTTTGCCGGGCTGCTTGACGCTTCCGGGCTGAGCTATATCCGTTTTGCCGCCCGATGCGGGCTGAGCAAAAATACGGTCAAACGCTGGAGAATCGAGGGCGGCGCGCCCAAAAGCCGTGACACCTATATCAAGGTCGGGTTCGGTGCGGCAATGCCGCCGCAGGCGGTCAGCGATATGCTGTCGCGCTATGGTGGTTACTGCGGGCTTAACCCACGCGATCCGTTCGACGCCTGCTGTGTGTTCTGCTTGCAGCGGCGGGTACAGGGCGACATGCAGTATGACTATGCGGCGGCTGACGCGCTCTACCGACGGCTGCTGTCTGAACAGCAGCCGGACGGACCGTCCAGCCTGACCACCACACACCTGATGGCGCACCTGTCGGCGGTAGACACTGAGCAGGCGCTTGCAGCATTTTTGCAGACCTTTGGTGATGAACTGACCGGTCGCAAGCAAAAGCTGGAACGATATCTGGACGAATATCTGACTGTGCATCGGCTGGAAGCCGCGCGCGACGGCGGCAGTGGCAGCGTGCACAGCCTTGGTCTGCCGCCGTGGATCGAAAAGCAGCTGTCCCTACTGCGCCGCCATGGTATCGTGCCGCGCCGCCGCAGCCTGACCGCGCTGGGGCTGCACCTGAACATGACACTCGAGGAGTTGGATGTGCTGCTGCACTACGCCGGGATGGAGCCGCTTCGCGCACGCGACCGGCTGGAATGCGTACTGATTTACGCCTTACAGCAGCTGGCGCTGACCCATCCCGAACTGGCGCTGGGCAATGCGACCGCGTTGCTCGCGGTCACGCGCGACGCCAAGACCCGCCGCCGCTGCACCGAGCTGGCGCGCGAATACTGGCAGGCAGGATACCAAAGTGAGGCGGAGGATGTGGAAAGCGTGGCCGCGTATGTGCGCCGCGTGCTTGAGCAGATGGAGCTGGACGAAGCGGACGAATTGCTCGGACTGCTCTGAGACAACGAAACAGAACAAGACCACCCCGATAGGGGTGGCCTTGTTGCTGCTCTGTGGTCAATTGGCGGAAAATAGCGGAAAAATGCATGATACACTCCAGATATGCATAGATGGCGGACGACTGCGCGCAGCAGGGAATGAAATCTCAATTCATCTTAAACTTTATTTTTCGCAAAGAAAGGAGGCGGCAGCATGCATCACGCTTTTCATGTGATCTGGCGGCCGTTTCTGATCTGTTTTGTTCTTGCCGCCATCGGCATCCTGCTTGCCGGCGGATGGCTTGCCGGTCTGTGCGTTCTTGCTGCCGCCGGCTGGCTGGTACGTGGGCGCGTGACCATCCAGCATTTCACGCTTTGGCTGTTGATCGGCGGTTTTCTGCTGCGTGTGGCGGTCATTCTGGTGCTCAATCCACCGATCATCAGCGATTTCGGTCTCCTGTTCGAGGCTTCGCAGAGCCTGCTGGCGGGCGATTTCTCGTTCCAGCAGCTGCGGTATTTCTCTTTATGGGCCTATCAGAGCGTGTTTGTTGCCTGGCAAGCGATGCTTCTTGCAATCTGGAATAACCCGTTGATCATCAAACTAGCTAATGCCTTGCTGAGTGCAGGCACGGTGTGCCTGCTCTATCGTCTGGCGCGCGATCATGTGCGCGAGAGCGCGGCGCAGGCTGCCATGCTGCTGCTGACGGCTTTCCCTTTTGCGCTGACCCTGCCCACCGTACTGACCAACCAAATCTCTTCTGCGTTCTTTCTGACGCTCGGCGTGTGGCTGCTCGCTTGCTATGACTGCAAGCGGCTTGGCTTCTGGCGCTTTCCGCTCGCCGGACTTGCGCTGCAGGCGGGTAATCTACTGCGCAGCGAGGGTATTATCCTTTTGGTCGCCGCGCTGGCGTATGCGGTGTTTACCGTGCTGCAGCAACCGAATATGGCAAAGCGCATGGTATGCGGCATGGCGGCGCTGCTGGTGGCCTACGGAGCGGTCGGCGTTGGCGCAGATGCCGCCGTGCGCGCGAGTGGGCTGAATGCAAACGGTACGGCAAACGGATACCCCGGCTGGAAATTCGTCACCGGGCTCAACTTCAGCACGTCAGGCGGTTATTCGACCGACGATTGGAATCAGCTTTCCGCTACGTTCGATGAAAACGGTCCGACGGAAGCAACCTACCAAGTGCAGGATGCGCTGATTTCCGAGCGTCTGTCCGCTGGTCCGAAAGCACTGCTGCTGCATGCGGCACATAAATGCAAGCTACTCTGGTGCAATGATGCGCTGGACTGGGCGTTCGGCCATCTGCAGCTACATGATTGTCTGACGCTCATCTATGACAATATTCAGAAAATGGACCGGATGCTGTTCTATGCCGCGCTGCTGCTGGCGATCTTCGGAGTGTACCGCCCGCGTCGCACAGCCGCAGCCTATCTTCCGCTGTTCGTCGTGTTCGCTGCATTCTGCGCGTTCCTGCTAATCGAAGTGCAGCCGCGCTATGCCTATCTGCCGCAGCTGTTCCTGTTCTGCGGCGCATCACTCGGTTTCGATCGACTGATCGGAAAGGAGGAAAACCATGCCTAAAATTTCGATCGTCGTGCCCTGCTATAATGAGCAGGCCGCGCTGCCGCTTTTTTATCAAGAGATCACCCGCGTAGCGGGCGAGATGGACTATGCGGAATTTGAATTTGTGTTCATTGATGACGGCTCGAAAGACGACACGCTGCCCATGCTGCGCCGTTTGGCCGTAAAGGACAAGCGCGTGCGCTTTGTTTCGCTTTCGCGCAATTTTGGCAAGGAGGCCGGCATGCTTGCCGGGCTCGAGGCCGCGACGGGCGACTTTGTCGCCACTATGGATGCCGACCTGCAAGACCCACCCGCGCTTTTGCCTGCTCTTTACAAAGCCGTGACCGAGGAGGGCTATGACTGTGCAGCAACCCGCCGCACCACGCGCGAGGGCGAACCGCCGGTTCGCTCGTTCTTCGCGCACATGTTCTATAAGCTGATTAACCGAATCTCGGATGCCGACATCGTCGACGGCGCGCGCGACTATCGCCTGATGCGTCGCGCGATGGTAGACGCCATTTTGTCCATGCGCGAATATAACCGTTTTTCCAAGGGTATTTTCGGTTGGGTTGGTTTCAAGACCAAATGGGTGCCGTTTGTCAATGTTGAGCGCGTTGCAGGCGAGACAAAGTGGTCGTTTTGGAAGTTGTTCCTGTATTCGCTCGAGGGTATTATCGCGTTTTCTACCGCGCCGCTCGCGCTGGCGAGCGTGCTGGGCGTTCTGATCTGTTTGATCGCGTTCGTGTTTGTTGTGGTCGTTCTGGTCAAGACGCTCGCCTTTGGAGACCCGGTCGGCGGCTGGCCGAGCATGATGTGCGTCGTGCTGTTCCTCGGCGGCGCGCAGCTGCTATGCATCGGTATTTCCGGACAGTATCTGGCCAAAACCTATCTGGAAGCCAAGCGCCGCCCAGTCTATCTGGTGCGGGAGACCGAGGAGGGCGTGCGATGAACAAGCTGCGCGGCCTGATCGACCGCAAATTCGCCAAATTTCTGCTGGTTGGCGCGATCAATACGCTGGTCGGCACGGCGATCATGTTCGGGCTGTATAACCTCGCACATTGCACCTACTGGGTTTCGAGCGGGGTAAACTATATCCTGACCAGTATTCTGAGCTTTTTCTTGAACAAATACTTCACCTTCGGCAGCCGAGAGAAGAGTGCGGATGAGGTCGTGCGCTTTGCGGTCAACATCGCTGCGTGCTACCTGCTGGCCTACGGCATCGCTAAGCCGCTGTGCGTCGCGGTACTTGCGGGCGTATCGCCAGCCATACGGGATAACGTCTCAATGCTCTTCGGCATGTGTTTATTCACCGTATTCAATTACCTTGGGCAACGCTTTTTCGCGTTCCATGTAAAATGAAGTTTCCAATTTTTGTGTAATAGTAGGTTGAGTTGTTTCGACATTTTTCTCGAAAAAAATCTATTTGTGTGATAAACTATTCTTATTCAATCAGGAATGGAGCGTTTATCCATGCAGATTCATCAGCTTACTTATTTTGTAACCGTTGCGGAACAAGGCAGCATCAACAAAGCAGCAGAAAAACTGTTTGTGACGCAGCCCAATCTGAGTAAAGCCATCAGCAATCTAGAGAACGAGTTAAAGGTACGAATATTCAATCGCACGAACAAAGGCGTTGTGCTCACAGACGAAGGGAAAAAGCTTTAGTCGTAAGTGCGTGGATCGCCCGCCCGCTGATGGAGCTTTCGGTTGCGTCGGCTGTGCTTGCAGCAGGAGACCTTTCCAAACGCGTCAAAATAACAAATCGGCAGGACGAAGTGGGAAAGCTTTCACAGGACTTTAACCATATGGCCGATCAGCTGGAACAGCAAATGGAGCAGCTGGAACGCGCGTCAAAGCAGCAGGAGGCGTTCCTGCACAGCTTTGCGCATGAGACAAAGACGCCGCTGACCTCTATTATTGGATATGCGGAACTGCTGTTGAGCCATACGGATTCCCCCGACATTGTCCGGGGAGGAGCAGGGTATATTTTTCGGGAAGGGCGCAGAATGGAGCGTCTTTCGCAGAAACTGATGGAGTGGATTGTGCTGGAAAAAAGTGCTTTTTCCATGCAAGAGGTCGAAATGGGGCAGTATCTTGCAGCAATTGCCTGTACAGTCGAACCAGCGATGAAAAAGAAGGAAATCACTCTATTGGTAGAGGCTGAACCAAGTCAGATTTGGCTGGAACCGGATTTGATAGAAACAGTCTGCATGAATCTGTTGGACAATGCTGCAAAATCTATCGAGGGAAAAGGGAAGATTTTGCTGAAAGGGTCCATGCTGCCGGAGGGCTATCAAATTGAAGTGACAGACAGCGGAAAGGGCATTCCGCAGGAGGAACTCGGCCGAATCACAGAGGCGTTTTATATGGTGGACAAGTCCAGAGCCAGAGCGCAGGGGAGCGCTGGTCTGGGGCTGTCCATTTGTCGAAAGATCATTGAACTGCATGGCGGAACACTTTCGTTTGAAAGTGAGATTGGAAAAGGCACGTCGGTATATGTTGTGCTGAAAGGGGGTGGACCGAATGCGTAAGCTGACTTATGCGGCAGTTCCGCTTGTGCTTTTGGTGGGTGCGCTTTTGGCAGCGGTCTTTTTACCGCAGCAGATATCGCTTTGGAAGGATCGGGAAGAGAGGAACATGATGTATGTCAAGGAGATTACGCCGGAGGAACGCAAAACGCTGGCCATAACCGAAAAAATGCGTCTGCTGTGGGATATGACATCGGTGCCGGATGCGTTGGGGAGAAAAGAAACGCACTCGATTTCGGATGAGGCTGACGATTCTCTTTCTGATGAGGTGGAAACGATGCTTCGTCAAGAGTTAAGCGCATGGCAGGACGGGGAGATTTTACCGGAAAGTGTGGATATTCAAGGCTTTTCCTGCTCGGAAGGGCGGATAATTCGGTATTATGATACGGCAAATTGGCTGCAAATGACGACATACGACCTGTATGCAGAGGATGCGCAGGGCAATGCAGTCCGCATGGTGTTAGATGAAGACACAGGCAGAGGATTGCAGGCAGAGGTTCGCCTTGCACAGGAAAAATTTCTTGCGGAAACTTCGGAAGCGATAGGAGAGTGGTACTTCGATTCGCTGCGAGTCACCACAGTATTCAGACCGGCGAGCGAGGATACTGCTTGGTTTGCCATGGAAAACGAAAATCTGGTTTATCGGATCACGTTGGAAAGCGAAGGCCAGCAGATTTCGATTGTCCCGGTGGGGCTGATGAGCCAGATATGGGATCAGAATGAAGATGATGCAACTTTGATGGGAAAAGGCGGTTGATTTGATGCAATTGCTTCGTATCATCAAAATACAAAAAGGAAACCGCTATCCAATATATTTTGAAGGAGGTATGCATCATGAAAAAGAGTAATGCGCTTGTTCTGGAGCTTCTGATTTGCATATGCGTCTTTGCACTGGTCGGCTGCAAAGCGAGTGCAGTGGTGGAGGGAACCACAAAAAAGCCGCTGCCCACAGAAACGCAGATAGAGCAGGAACAGACAGATGAAACGTCTGAGCAGGTAGAGGAACTGACGCTGGAAGATTTGCTTGGTGAGGACTATATTGACCTCATCACTGAAACGATCACGATGAATATGGAAAACCGGATGGACAAAACACCGGAGGTACAGTACTACCCGATCGTGGAGCAGGCTCCCGTAACCGATTATGTGACCATTGATGCGGATTTGCCGTTTGAGATCAATGAAAATGGCGATGTAGTGATTACGTTCGCGGCAGGGACACTAACAGACGAGGCCCACGGGGAGCAGCGCTTTATCCTGCCAAGGATGTACTATTAACAGTATGGGATCACATTTCTACACTTTGACCAACTTTCTTTTTGAATAAAACCATATCCAGCTTCTCCATATGAAAAACGCTGCCGAAAGGCAGCGTTTTTCGCTTTCATGCAGAAATGTCAGTGCTCATATTGTGTTTGATGGTTTCTAGGGATGCTTGAAGCGGCATCAAATTTTAGATGAGTGCATATTGGCAAACGGGATACAACCATATAAACGCCGTTGCCCTTCTTGGCCTGTGGAAGAGCTGAGAAGATAATCAAAGCAAATTGAGCGGAAAAGTATTGTCCTTTTGACGAAAATACGATATACTAAAAGCAAGAGAATTGTGCAAAATGGTGATATGATCCAGACAATGCGTTAAAAAGGAAGATGTTGGCTGAGACAGAGGTTAACTCTGTTTTTTTTCGTGCATTTGCAAACGCGTTGGCAATAAAAGAGGACTTTCCCAATGGGTGGTGTAGAGAGTGCCTCTTTGCTGGGTAGGGTCAAAGGAGGGAAAGGTTAGAGAATATGAAATACACAAATCCCGTTTCACAATTTGAGTAGAAGGGGGCAAAAATAGCATGAAAAAGGCAGTTAAACAATCAACATTGCTAACCGCGTTGAATCTGGGAACTGTTGTATTGGTTATCATTTTGACAATCGCTTTCTTGCTGTCAGTGTCCATGAATAATCGTGCCATGGAAATGTACAGCAATGGGAATGAACTCACAGCGGCTGCGCAGCAATTTCTGGATGCATCCAGTTACTTAACCGAGCAGGCACGAGCCTGTGCTGCTACCGGCGAAAAAACATATCACGACAACTATCAGAATGAAGTAAACAATTTGCAAAACCGTGAAATCGGCTACAGCAGAATGGAGCAGGTAGGTATTACGGAAGATGAGAAGGCTCTCATCACCGAGATGTCGCAGATCTCCAACACCTTGGTTCCGTTGGAAGAAAGTGCAATGAATTCGGCAATGTCCGGCGATATTGATTCTGCACTGGATTATGTGTTCGGAAATCAATACAGCTCGGATTTGAGCCAAATTCAATATCTGCAAGATAAATTTGTTGAGACGTTTCAGGCACGTCTGGATTCAGAAATTGCGCAACAGAAAACCAATGTGTTCATCATGCAGATTGTGGTGATTATCCTTGTCTGTCTGATTATTGTATTCCAGATTTTCAGCACGCTGTTCACAAGGAAAAAAGTGATTCGTCCGCTGAAGGTGATACAGGAAGAAATGATCGAGTTTTCCAAGGGCAACCTGTCGATTGAAGGGAAAATGCAGGAAGACACATCGGAATTGGGAATGCTCGTCTATTCTGTGCACCAAATGCGTGGCCATCTGAAAGCATTTATCGAGGATATCCATGAGAAGCTGATGCAAATTTCTCAGGGCAATCTGGACATCAAGATGGATATCGCATACATTGGCGATTTTGCGGAAATTGAAACCTCGATGAAGCAAATCAGCGCATCGCTTAGCGACGCGTTCCGGGAAATCGACCTAGCAGCCAATCAGGTTGCATCGGGCGCGGATCAGGTATCCAACGGTGCGCAGGCGTTGAGCCAAGGCGCTACGGAACAGGCAAGCGCAGTCGAAGAACTGGCTGCGACGGTGCAGGAAATCAGTATGCGAATCAATCAGAATGCGAAGGATACGGATTCTGCAAATGAATTGACAACGGCTACCGGCGTCAAAGTCAATGAAAGCAAGCAGAAAATGCAGGAGCTTGTGTCTGCTATGGAGGAGATCAAGCAGACTTCGCAGCAGATTCAGGGCATCATCAAGACCATTGATGATATTGCCTTCCAGACCAATATTCTTGCATTGAATGCAGCAGTAGAAGCGGCCCGTGCAGGTGCGGCCGGTAAGGGCTTTGCGGTTGTGGCCGATGAGGTGAGAAGCCTTGCGGGCAAATCGGCGGAGGCGTCGAAGAATACGCAAGAGTTGATTCAAAACTCGATCTATGCGGTGGAAAACGGCAGTGCTTTGGCTGCGGATACAGCAAAGGTTTTGGAAGAAACCGTAGCAGGGGCCAACGAGGTTATGGAATCCATTAAACGAATTGCAACAGCGTCGGCAGAGCAGGCGCAGTCGGCTGACCAGATTGCGCTGGGATTGGATCAGGTTTCCAGCGTGGTGCAGACCAACTCTGCAACGGCGGAGGAAAGTGCGGCAGCCAGCGAGGAACTGTCCGGTCAGGCAAGCATGCTGAAATCGCTGGTTGGCAAGTTCAAGTTTGCCGATACAGGTATGCCCCGCACCGATTATTTCGCACCAGAACCCACCGAGTATACCGCGCCGCAGCCCAGCATGCCGTCTGATACATCTGACGCATCATATTACGATAAGTATTGAGCGAATGCTCAACATAGGACAATCAACCTTATGAAAAACAGAGGGACTTCCCGATATACGGGAAGTCCCTCTGTTTATATTCAAGTATAGTATGCAGGCCTGTATGCAGAATACAAACGCATAGACGTTACTTCTGCAATCTGCGGTAGAGCTCTACGATCTGTTCGGAGAATAGACGCGAGGTTTCTGCCATGGCAAGCTGATCCTCTGCATGCACCAGAGTCAAGCGGGTCAAAAGTCCGTTTTCGCTGTTTACTTCCTCCTGAATCAGGTCAAAGTGTGCGTTGTGTGCTTGCAGATATTCCTCATTGCCACGTGCGATAGCAGCTTCCGCCTCGGTAAAATCACCGCTCTTAGCGTGTTCGATTGCTTCCAGATAGTCGCTCTTCGCCGCCCCGCTGAAGGAAATCAGCTGGAAGCAGGCTTGTTCCAGTTGTTCTTGCGTGATGGACATTGTTATACTCCCATGATCTTTTTAATATCGCCATAGACCTTTTTGCCGTCCATGGTGCCGTAAGCCATCATATCAATGACCTCTACCGGCTTGCCTTCCGCGATCTCCTCAATGCGCTTTTTGAGATAGCGGATCTGCGGCCCGAGCAGGATGATATCTGCGTTGCCGACATGCTCGCGCGCCTTGATTTCGCTGGCTGCCCATACGGTCATATCGCAGCCGTCCTCCTTGGCGGCGGCAGAAATTCGGTCACACAGCATGCCGGTGGACATGCCCTGCGAGCAAAGCAGTAATACGTTCATAACTGGAATGCCTCCTCTTGTGAATGATATAAAAAATATGATATACTAACAGAAAAACAAATTCGGCGGGGGTAGAGCAATGAATCTGATCGATTTATCCAAACGGTATTTGCTCAATGAAACCGAACATCGGGTGTTGGAGTGTATTCTCCGCGCCGTGGAGCATGGGGATGCAAAAGTCAATATCCGCGCAATTGCGCAGCAATCCTTTGTATCGACAACAACGGTGATCAAGCTGTCCAAAAAGCTGGGGTATCAGGGCTACAGCGATATGATGTATTCCCTGCGCCGTCATTCCGAAGCAGAGCGGGATGCGGCGGCCGGAATTGACTTGACGAGCATTTTGGAAACCGTGGACACGGCTTGTATCGAAGCATTTGCTGACGAGCTGCTGCGTTGCCGAAATCGCTGCATATTTATTGTGGGTTTGGGCTTTTCCACGATTGCGTCCTCGTATTTTATGCGGCGTCTGGCGACACTCGGCATTCTGGCTTACGACGGAGCGCCAGTGGATATGATGCGGGGCGGCAACGAGCCAAGCCTGACCATCATTTTATCCAAAAGCGGTGAAACGCGTGATTTGGTCGATATCGCCCTGCATGCGCAGACGCTGCATCACAAGCTGTATACCATCACCGCACACGGGGACTCTACGCTGGCGCGCATGAGTGATAACCGCCTGGTGATCCGCACAGGCGGTTCGGTTGCTTATAATGTGCCGGATTTCTTTATCGGCCGCACGATCATTCTGTTTGAGTATATCCTCTCCCGGCTGGTAGACCGGCTGCAACAGGAAAGCTGACCATGTGGCTATCTGCATTTTAGCATGCTGTGTGATTGGCCGCAACAGGTGCGGGAAAAACAGAAACATGTTTTTTATGCAGTTGACAAATTTTTTATTCATCCAAAACGCTTGAAAAAACGTCTGCATTCTTTATGCTTATGATACAAGAGCAAGAGAATGCAGACGTTTTTTTGCTGCCAAAAGAGGATGCAAGGAGGAAATGCCGCATGAAACAGTTTTCGATCGTAATTGCGGGCGGGGGAAGTACTTATACACCGGATATGCTGGAAATGCTTTGTCTGGTGCGGGAGCATTTTCCGCTGCGCCGTGTCGTTTTATACGACATTGATGCCGAACGGCAGGAGCATATCGGCCGCTTTGGCGAGATTTTGTTCCGGGAATACTATCCGGAGGTGGATTTTTCGTATACAACCTACGCGGAAACCGCGTTTACCGATATTGACTTTGCACTGGTGCAGATTCGACCGGGCGGTTTGAAAATGCGCGAATTGGATGAAAAGATCCCGCTCAAGTATGGTGTGATTGGGCAGGAGACCTGCGGTCCCGGTGGCTTCGCCTACGGCATGCGTTCGGTGCCGGCGATGATCGACTTGGTGCGCGCGATCCGCCGTTATTCGCCTGAAGCGTGGATTCTCAACTATTCCAACCCGGCGGCCATTGTGGCTGAGGCGACCAAGCGGGTGTTCCCGGATGATTATCGTCTCATCAATATCTGTGACATGCCAATTTCGATCATGGATATTTTCTGTCCGCTTGCAGGTGGCCGCAAACGCACGGATATCGAGCCGCGGTACTACGGCCTGAACCATTTCGGTTGGTTCACCGCGATGTACGATAAGAAAACCGGTGAGGATGTCCTGCCGGAGATTCTGGCGAAGCTCAAGCGCGGCAATTGCGACGATGAGCTGGGCTTCTCGGGCAAAAACGACGATTACTGGAATTTCACCTTCAAGCATCTCGAAAAGATGGTGCAGGATTTCCCGTTCTCGCTGCCTAATACTTATATGCAGTACTATCTGTATCCCAATACGATGGTTGCGCACACCGATCCCAACTACACCCGTGCCAACACGGTGATGGATGGACGCGAGAAGCGCGTCAAGGCGTATTGCGACGAGATTGTTGCGCTCGGCAAAATTCGCGGCACCAAATTCGATATGGATCGCAAATACAGCCAGGGTTCGCATAAAAATGCAGACGGTGAGTTTGAGTCGGCAACGATTGCGCACAACGATGCGCACGCAACCTACATCGTCGAGCTGGCCATGAGCATTGCCTACAATCAGGGCGAGATTTTCCTGCTGATGACCGAAAACAATGGTATTGTGCCAAACCTCTCGGATGGGATGATGCTTGAGGTTGCCTGCCGCGTCGGTGCGCGCGGAGCAGAGCCGCTGCGCATTGCGCCGGCTGGCACGTTTGAAAAGGGCCTGCTGGAAAGTCAGTATGCGTATGAGAAGCTGACCGTGGATGCGGCGCTTGAAGGCTCTTACCAGAAGGCGTTGCAGGCACTGGTCGTCAACCGCACGGTGGTGGATACCGATCTGGCTCGTAAGATTTTGGATGAATACATTGCGGTCAATGGGGAGCACTTCCCTGTCTTACAATAAGACCAAGGCAGTTTTCAGCAAGGGGGAAAGAAAATGAACAAGATAACGGAATTTATGGAAACGCACCTGATGCCGCTGTCGCAGAAGCTGTCCAGCAATAAATATCTGGTTGCGCTGCGCGACGGTCTGATGCTGTCCATGCCGCTGCTGATTATCGGCTCAATTGCCATTGTTATCGGTGATTTCCCGGTGCAGGCATTCCATGACTTTATGACCTCGCTCGTGGGCGACGTCTGGGGCTCGTGGTGCTGGGATATGGTCAATCCGGCCACAATGGGACTGGTTGCACTGTTTGCGGTGGTTGGCGTATCGCATTCGCTGGCGTCGGAAGAGGGGGTCGAACCGCTGCCCGCAGTCGCCATTTCCATTTCGGCCTATTTCCTGCTGCTCCAGCAGATGGAAGAGGGCGGCTATGCTGCTTCCAGCTTTGAGGCGAGTGGTTTGTTTACCGCAATGCTGACCGCGCTGCTTGCAACCAAGCTGTATGCGGTTCTGCTCAAGAAAAACCTGAAGATCAAAATGCCGGAATCCGTACCGAGCTTTGTCTCGCGTCAGTTTGAAGCGCTCATTCCGGCAACGATCATTGTGATTTTGTTCCTCGCGATCCGTTTGGTGTTTGCGGCAACGCCATTCGGCACGGTGACGAACTTCATCGTCACGGTGATTCAGATGCCGTTGACCAACATCGGTACAACGCTCATCGGTACGTTGTTTATCACCATCCTCAACTCGATTTTGTGGTTCTTCGGTATTCATGGCACGGCGGTTATCGACTCGTTCATGGGCCCGCTGTGGTATGCGGCGCGTTTTGCCAATCTGGATGCATTCAATGTGGCGGCGGATGCAGTTCGTCCGTACATCGTCACGCAGGACTTTGCCAACCATATCATCTTCCTCGGTGGTACGGGCAATACGGTGTCGCTGGCGGCGATCATGGCGTTCCGCTGCCGCTCCAAGCGCATCAAGTCGCTGGGTAAGCTCGGCTTGCTGCCCGGTATCTTTAACGTCAACGAGCCGATCATCTTCGGCCTGCCGATGGTGCTCAATCCGATGATGGCGATTCCGTTCTTCATCGTTCCGCCGGTGACTGTGCTGATTTCGTTCTGCGCCATGTACTTCGGTCTGGTGCCTTATCCGACCGGCGTTACCGTTCCGTGGACTCTGCCCGCGCCGTTCGGCGGCTGGATGATGTGCGGCGACTGGCGCGGCGGCGTGCTGCAGCTGGTGGTAATCGTCATTGGCGGTTTGATCTATTATCCGTTTATTACCGCACTGGATAAGCAGTATCTGGAGGAGGAACAAGCGGTTCCGGCAGAGATTGCGGTAGAATCATAAAAACAGGATGCCGGTAATATTATATACCGGTCAATCGGATGGAGTGGAATGACATTGCAGAAAAAGAAAGAAATGAAGGGTAAAGGCATCCATCCGCTGCGCCGTTTGGCAGCATATGCGGTGGACTGGTATCTGGCAACAATGGTGTGCGGTGCGCCGCTTCTGCTGGTCAACTCCATGCGTACGGGGATCGCTGCACTGGACACATCGCTGCCGCCAGATGGCGCGGGATGGCTCTGGGGAACGGTTGCGATCTTGTTGGGTGTACTATATTACTGGCTGGTGCCGCTGCTCTGGAACGGCCAAACGCCGGGTAAGCGTCTGCTGCGGCTGAAAATCGTGCGCGCGGATAACGGCGAGCCAGTGTCTGCGGACAAACTGCTTCTTCGGCAGGTGGTCGGTCTGCTGGTGCTGGAAGGCGCGGTGGCATTCCCGAGCCAGCTACTGCGCGAGCTGTTGGCCCGTGCGGCTGGTGAAGGCGCAGCGGATGCAGTGCGCATCGGTATGGTGGCAATCACCATCGTATCGGTGATGCTGGGCGTGTATACGCCGAGCAGACGCATGCTGCACGACCGGATTTCCGGCACCTGCGAGGTGCTTTTGCCGGAAACGTCCGCAGTTCACAACGAAAAATCAAACAGCAAGGCGTAAGTGAGAACAGGCCGGTGTCAGGATAGACACCGGTCTGTTTTGTCTGGGAAAAATGGAAAATTCACAGTCTATTCAATTATTTTGGCGTGTGCGTGTTATACTGAAACCAAAGGCAACCGGAAAGAGGGAAATGGCTATGAAGATGCTGTATTATGGCGGTACGATCCATACCATGGAAGAGAATGGGCAGGCGGAGGCACTGCTGGTGGAAAATGGCGTGATCGCTGCGGTAGGGGATTATGAGCGTTTACACGCACGCGCCAAAGATGCAGCAGAGATCAATCTGGACGGCCGCGTGCTGCTGCCAGCTTTTATTGACGCACATAGCCACTTTTCCGGTGCGGCTTATGCGATGCTGCAAGCGCCGCTCGGGGAAACGGTGAACTTTTCCGAAATTGAGGACGCGTTGACGCGCTTTATCGCGAATAATCATATCCCCGACGGGCAGTGGGTGGTCGGCAAGGGCTATGACCAGAACGCGCTTGCCGAGCAGCAGCATCCGACACGCGAGGTGCTGGATCGCGTATCCGCGCGCCACCCCATTATGCTGGTGCATCAGTCTGGACACATGGGCGTGTTTAACACGCTGGCGCTTGAGCTGCTCGGCGTCACGCCGGATACGCCCGCACCGGAGGGTGGGGCCATTGGCAAAGAAACCGGTCAGCTGACCGGTTATATGGAGGAAAACGCCTTTTTGCAGTACCAGCAGAAGGTTCCCGCACCCGATCTGGCGGATTTGCTGGATGCCTGCCGACGGGCGCAGCAGCTCTATGCTTCTTATGGTATCGCAACTGTGCAGGAGGGCATGATGCCGGAAAGCCTGGTCGGGCTGTATCAGGCGCTGCTGGCGCACCGGCTGCTCGAACTTGACGTGATTGCCTATCCGGGCGTGGATGTGCTGGACGATATCTGCGACGCATTCCCGGAAGCGGTGCGGCGGTATGACCGGCATTTCAAGCTAGGCGGCTGCAAGATGTTTCTGGATGGATCGCCGCAGGGGCGCACGGCATGGATGCGCGCGCCCTATCAAGACGCGGCGGACGGCTACTGCGGCTATCCCACCATGACGGACGAAGCGTTGCGGCAGGCGCTGACGACGGCTTACCGGAGCGGTATGCAGCCGCTGGCGCACTGCAACGGGGATGCCGCCGCGGCACAGTATCTTGCTGCCATTGCAGCGGCAGAGAAGAAACGTTCGGACTTTCGTGACTTGCGGCCGGTGATGATCCATGCGCAGCTATTGGCGCGCGATCAAATGGATGAAGTGGCGCGGCTGGGCGTGATCCCGTCGTTCTTTATCGCGCATATTCATCAGTGGGGTGATGTGCATATACGTAATTTTGGAATGGAGCGCGCCTCGCGCATCAGTGCGGCGGGTTCTGCGCTTGCGCGTGGTATCCCCTTTACGTTCCATCAGGATACGCCCGTCCTGCCGCCTGATATGCTGCACACGATCTGGTGCGCGGTGCAGCGCGAGACTAAAGACGGCGTGACGTTGGGTGCGGATGAGCGTATTCCGGTTAAGGATGCGCTGCGCGCGGTGACGGTCAATGCGGCGCGGCAATATTTTGAGGAAGCGCGAAAAGGCTCGCTGCGGCCGGGCAAAACTGCCGATCTGGTGCTGCTGGACGCCGACCCGCTTACCGTGTCTGCTGACAAGCTGCGGGACATCCGCGTGCTCGAAACGGTCAAGGCAGGAGAAACCGTGTTCCGCGCATAAGCGTCAAAAATCCCTTGCCTTTCGCCTGCGGGATGCCGTATACTAAGACGGAAGATCATCGGCCCGCACAGGGCGCAGAACAGGAGAGAAGCAACATGAATATCACCAAGGGCGATGTGCTCGAGCTGCGCCGCCGCTTGAAAAAGACCGAATGCACCTTCGGACGCATGTGCGGCTGTTATGTCAACAGCGGCAAGCAGGTGGTGCTTAAATTCAGCGAATCCTTTTCCGAACTGGAAGAGGACGAGTTTTATAAATATCTGGAGATTGCTAAGAAAACGCTGTCCGGTACGCTGGGCAGCAATCTGCTCGAACTGGAGTTTGACCGCAGCGAATCTGCGGCAGAGCATCAGAAGTATCTGCTCGCGCTCAAAGAGAGCAAGTTGGGGAATGAGGAATTGCTTGATCGGCTGTACGAGCAGATCATCGCGGAGTATGCGTATCCGGGCAACTATCTGATTTTGGTATATCATGATATTTACGATGTACCATCTAAGGCGACCTCAGGTGAGGAGCAGGACGAATCCGAGGAGATTTACGAGTACATACTTTGTGCCATCTGTCCGGTCGAGCTGTCCAAGCCTGCGCTTGGCTACCGTGAGGACGAAAACCGCATCGGCGCGCGCGTGCGCGACTGGGTGGTCGGTCTGCCTGATCTGGGCTTTGTTTATCCGGCGTTTGCAAACCGCGGCAGCGATGTCAACGCTGTGATGTATTATGTCAAAACCGGCAAAAGCTCACACCCGGAACTGGTCGAGCAGGTGCTCGGCTGCGTGCCGCAGCGTACGGCGGCGGAGGACAAGCAGGCATTCCGGAGCGTGGTGCTGGACGCCTTCGGAGAGGATGAGGAGCAGGCGGATGCCGCCTTTTTCCAGATCCAGAAAACCATCAGCGGTATGGTGGCCGAGCGGGAAGAGGACGAGTCCCTGCCGCCGGTCAGCCTGACGGCGGAAACGCTGTCCGGTCTCGCCACCGAAGCGGAGGTGCCGGAAAAGGTGCGCGAATTGATGGAAAAAAGCTATACGCATGTGTTCGGCGATACGCCGCCGGTGGCGGATAATGTGCTGGACAGTAAACTGGTCGAGGAAGGCACAGCCCGTGCCCATACCGCGGCGCTCGAGCAGAAGGTAGCGGTTTTGCAGCAGGAGCTGGCCGCGCAGGCGGCGCAGCGTGTCGATGCGGAGGATGATGCGCCGTGGCGCGAGGATGCAGAAATCGAGCTGCATGTGCCGCAGGAACGCGCAAGCCGCATCCGTGCGGACGTGGTGGATGGGCAGAAGTGTCTGCTCATTCCGCTTGAGGAAGGCGAGCATGCCCGCATCAACGGTGTGGAGCAGCCGCTGTAATTTTCCCAAAATGCACAGAGGACGGGGTGAAGACCCCGTCTTTTTGCATATAAATGGGAAAAAGAAGGCACATTTTCCGTTTTTTAAGCGGATAACATTGAATGTGGTGGGGAAAGTGTGCTATAATGCCAATATCTAAGGTTTTTTGGAGCGTAGGAATATGGCTGATATAAAAAACAAACGCCGTCCCCCGCGGGAGGACGACGGTACGCTGATCGAGGGCCGCAATGCGGTGCTGGAAACGCTGCGCGCGGGGCGTGCGGTGGACAAGGTTTTTGTGGCTGAGGGTGCGCGCATTGGTGATGTGGCAGCGGAAGCGCGGCGACATGGCGTGCCGGTGGTCACCTGTGACCGCCGCAAGCTCGATCACATGAGCCCGACCGGCAACCACCAAGGTGTGATCGCACAGGCGGCAGCACAGGAATACGTTTCGCTCGACGATATTTTCCGCGTGGCGGAAGAGCGCGGTGAGGTGCCGCTGATTGTGGTATGTGACGGTATCGAAGATCCGCATAATCTGGGCGCGATCATCCGCTCGGCGGAAACGGCAGGCGCGCATGGTGTGATTATCCCCAAGCGCCGCGCGGTCGGTCTGACAGCGGCGGTAGCGCGTGCGGCGGCAGGCGCGTTGGCCTATGTAGGCGTGCACAAGGCGAACAACCTTGCCGCCACGCTTGACGAGATGAAGGAGCGCGGCGTATGGCTATTCGGTGCGGAGGCCGATGGTACGGTTGGGCTGTATGAGGCGGCGTTTGACCGTCCCACAGCGATCGTGATCGGTTCGGAAGGACAGGGCCTCAGCCGTCTGACGAGAGACAAATGTGATTACATTGTCAGCATTCCGATGCGCGGCCGGGTCAATTCGCTGAATGCATCCAATGCGGCGGCAGTGCTGCTGTTTGAAGCGGTGCGCCGTCGGACGCAGGCCGATTAAAGGAGGCAAACGGATAAGGATATGGACAGAAAAGACGAAACCATGAATCTGGAAGCGATCAAGGCAATGCTCAGTGACGTACCGGATGGGGATGAGTTCGATCTGGATTCGATTATCGCTGAGGTAGAGGGCGGCACGCCGGCGCCATCGCGCCATGTGCCCCGCTCTGAGCCAGTGACTTTCCGAGCGGCACCGGAGCAACCGGCACCCAAAGCAGAGCCACCTAAGGCAGCGCCGCGGGTACATGTGCCGGAGCCGGAAGTGCCGAAGGCAGTGCCGGTACAGGCGGCAGCGGCTGCACCGCAGACGGCGCCGCGTACCGCACCGAAAAAGCGTGCGCCGCGCAGGGGCGAATCCGAAGAGGAGCAAATTCCCGATCTGACCGCTTTTGAGGAAACGGAGCAGGATGAGCGCGCGGCGCGCATTGCAGCGCGCGAAGCCAAAGCAGCCGCTCGTCAGGAAAAAGCAGCTGCCAAGGCAGCAGCCCGGCAGGCGAAGCGAGAAGCAAAGCTGGCAGCCAAGCAGGCTGCGGAAGCCGAAGAGGAATTTGATGATATTCCGGATCTGCCGGAGGAAGATATACCCGAGGAGACGGCTTCTTCCAAGCATGCAGGGCGCGGCGTGAAAATGACGCGCAAGGAAGCCCGCGCGGCGCGCATTGCGGCCGAGCAGGCGGAAGAGGAAGAGGAAATCCAATTGCGAGATCCGGCGCAGGCGCAGCGTGCATTCAAGCGGCGCGCGCAGGGCTTATCCGCGCGTTCGATCGTCGTGCTGATCCTTGCGATTGCTGCGACATATCTCAGTCTTGCGCCCAGCATTGAAGTGCTGCCGATTCCGGTGGCGATTGATGTCGTGGAAAATCCGACGATTGGCATCGGCATCTTGCTGCTGCTGCAATTCATCGCACTGTTTGTCGGCATTGATGTGTTCGGCATGGGTTTTTACAATTTGCTGCACGGTATGCCGGACCGCGCTTCGCTGGTGTCGTTTGCCATCCTTGCAGCGTTGCTGCACGGGGCGTCTATCATCGTATTTGACAACCAGTCCGGTGTGCAGATACCGTATCTGGCGGTCAGCATTTTGCTGTTGTATGCGGCCATGCGAGAGGAACGCGGTCGATTTGCCGCGCGTGCCCGCGCGTATCAGGCGATTTGCTCGGCGGAGCAGCCCGCGGCGATTTACAGCCATTATGATGCGGAGGACGATGCCTGCCGTGCAGTTAAGGGACCGCTGCATGCGGAAAAAGCATTTCTGACCGAAATGGAGCGTCCTGACACTGTGGACCGCTTCTCCATGATCTATGTACCGGTTGCGCTGGCGGCTTCGATCATTTTTGCCTTGCTGGCTTCGGTTGGACGTGGGGAGCCGGTGCGTTTCTTCTGGGCGTTTTCCGCTATATTGTCGGTTTCTGCGCCGCTCGGCCTGATTTGTGCATTTGGCGCAAGCTATAAAAATGTATCCCGCCGTTTGCTGGCTTCTGGCGCGGCGATTGCGGGTGCGCGGCAGGCCAATCTGCTGCGCGGCACAGAAGAAGTCGTGCTGACTGAGAACGATCTGTTCCCGTCCGGCTCGATCAGTCTGGAATCGTTGCAGAACATGGGGCGCTTGTCGGATGATAAGGTGCTTGCCTGTGCGGCAGCGCTGGCGGATGCGGCCGGTTTGGAGCTGGGCCGTGTGCTGACGGATGCCACGCGCGAGCGCTACGGCGTGACGCTGGCGGCACGCAACGTGCAGGAAGTGGAAGGCGGCCTGACGGGCGACATCGGCACCAGCCGCGTGGTACTGGGTACGGCGGCGCTGATGGTCAAAATGGGTATTCGCATCCCGTCCGGTCAGGGTGAGCAGGTCTGCTCGTATCTGGTAGTGGATAACGCACTGGCGGGTGTGCTCACGCTGCGCTATCAACCGACCAAGCATACTTACCGCGCTATGCGCATGATACGCCGTATGCATATGAATGCGGTGTTGGCGGTGCGGGACTTCAATATCTCTCCCGCGATGGTAGAGACAGAGTTCGATTTGCGTCGCGGCTTTGCTGACCAGCCTGAGCCGGCTGGCGTGACGCGGCTGCTCGATCCGAACTACTCCAATGGAGATGCACCCGCTGCTATTCTGACGCGCGAAGGAGCGGGGGCGTTTGTGCAGGTGCTGCGCTGTGCAGACAAGCTGGCTGGTGCGGTGCGCTCCGCATTGACGCTGGGTGCATTCGCAGGTGTTTGCGGTATGCTGATCGTTGCGTATCTGGTATCACAGAATGCAGCGGACGCACTGCCGGTGACAAATTTGTTGCTGTATTTGCTGTTGTGGTATATTCCTGTATTCATTATCACACAGCAAACGCATTAAAACATAAAAAAGCAGGTCTGGATTTTCATCCAGACCTGCTTTTTTGCCATACATGGCAATGGGGGAACGTAGGCCGCCTGAGGCGGCAAAAAGAGAGAGAAGAATTATATAGGCAGGACGGAGGCCATCGAAAAAACGGCAAGCGCAATCGCCAGCACAGCGGCTGCGGTAGCAAGATAGGCTCGTGTCATGGGAACCCCCTCCTTAGATGTGTTAAAAACTTTATACTATATAAACGTATGATACGCCGATTTTGTGACACAAAAAATGTAAAAATTAAAAAATTTTTGTCAGGCAGAGTTTGACATGGGGAAAATGAAAATGGGGAGTAAAAAATGCACAAAAAACAGCTTGCATACATACGTGCAATAGTGTATAATTACAAATAAGGGAGTCGTTCCCGCTAACAAAGCGCCCGCATAATAAGGCTCGGGCAGGGGAGTGTTTATCAAATATGGCCAATTACCCGGTTAATAAGATTCGTAACGTATGTCTGATGGGACACGGCGGCGACGGCAAGACCTCGCTCGTCGAAAGTATGCTGTATATCGCCGGTGTAACCGATCGTGTCGGCAAGATCACGGACGGCAACACGGTTTGCGATTTTGACCCCGAAGAAATTAAGCGTCAGTTTTCGATTTCTACGGCTGTCGCACCGATCGAGTGGAACGGCTGTAAGATCAATTTGCTGGATACGCCGGGCTTCTTTGATTTTGAAAGTGAAGTCAATTGCGCCCTGCGTGTAGCGGAATCCGCACTGATTATCGCCACCGGCAAGTCCGGCCCGGGTGTTGGCACGGAAAAAGCGTGGGAGCGCTGCGAGGCGCGCGCGATGCCGCGTATGTTCTACATCTCCAAGATCGATGAGGAAAACTCGGATTACTATACCTCGCTGCATAAGCTGCAAAAGCAGTTCGGCGTATCGGTTGCGCCGATCGTGGTGCCAATTTTCGAAGGCAACCGCGATACTGTCGGCATTGTGGACTGCGTGATCCGCAAGGCATACCGCATGGAAGGCAACAAGCGCGTTGAGATCCCGATTCCGGACGATATGAAGGAGCGTATCGACCAGCACCGTGCAGCGCTGTGTGAAAACGTAGCAGAACTTTCCGAAGAGCTGATGGAGCGTTATTTCGCAGGCGAGGAGTTCTCGGATGAAGAGCTGATCGCCGGCATCCGTCAGGGCGTTAAGGATTTGGTCATCGCGCCGGTATTCTGCGGCACTGCGGCAACCGGCATCGGTTCCTATGCACTCTTGAAGGGCATTGCAGACTACATGCCGTCCCCGGATGAAAAGCCGGTCGAGATCTGCGAGGATGAAAAGGGTGAGCTGATCGAGATCAACTGCACGCCCAACGGTTCGACCTGTGCATTTGTATTTAAGACGGTCGCTGACCAGTACGGTCGCTTCTCGTATTTCAAGGTCATGTCGGGCGAAGTTAAGCAGGATATGACGCTGGTTAACAAGCGCGCAGATGCTAACGAGAAGATGGGCCACATCTACACGGTCTGCGGCAAAAAGACCACCGAGGTTCCGGTGGTTGGCTGCGGCGACATCGGTGCGGTTTCCAAGCTGGTCACCACCAAGACCGGCGATACGCTCTCCATGAGCGTGCGTAAGGTGGAGCTCGAGCCGATCGAGTTTGCGCCACCGGGATATACGAACGGCAGTGCACCTAAGGTCAAGGGTGCGGAAGAAAAAATCTCTGCTGGTCTGGCGCGTCTGCATGACGAGGACCCGTCCTTCGAGACTGAGTTCAATCCGGAAACCAAGCAGCATACCATTTCGGGTGCAGGCGACATTCATCTGGATGTCCTGTGCGCCAAGCTCAAGGATAAGTTCGGCGTTGAGGTGCAGCTGACTGCG
This sequence comes from uncultured Agathobaculum sp., assembly GCF_944380975.1. Classification (GTDB taxonomy): domain Bacteria; phylum Bacillota; class Clostridia; order Oscillospirales; family Butyricicoccaceae; genus Agathobaculum. The sequence goes on from NZ_CALWJK010000001.1 coordinate 105,770, forward strand.
CCGATCGTACCGTACCGCGAGAAGATCCGCAAGCCGGTGACGGTCGAAGGCAAGCATAAGAAGCAGTCCGGCGGCCATGGACAGTATGGTCATGTTAAGATGGAGTTTGCTCCGTATCCGGAAGGCGATTACCTGTTTGAGGAGAAGATTTTCGGCGGTTCTGTTCCGAAGAACTTCCATCCGGCGGTTGATAAGGGTATCCGTGAGGCGATGGAGCATGGCGTGCTGGCAGGTTATCCGATGGTTGGCCTGCGTGCAACCCTGCTCGACGGCTCTTACCATGATGTCGACTCCAACGAATTGTCCTTTAAGATGGCAGCGCGTCTGGCGTATAAGGCGGGTATTCCGCAGGCAAGCCCGGTGCTGCTCGAGCCGGTCTGCTCGATGAAGGTTGTCATTCCGGATGCGTACATGGGTGATGTAATCGGCGATCTGAACAAGCGCCGTGGCCGCATTATGGGTATGAACCCGATCGAAGGCGGCAAGCAGGAGATTCTGGCAGAGTGCCCGATGGCAGAGCTGGCTGACTACGCGATCACGCTGCGTTCGATGACGCAGGGCCGTGGTTCGTTCGTTTCCAACTTTGAGCGTTACGACGAAGCGCCCGCACAGGTGCAGGAAAAGGTCATCGCGGAGAACAAGGCGAGACTGGAAGCTCTCAATAAGGAATAAAACATTGATTTTGTCAAAAACCGGCTGTTTCGGCAGCCGGTTTTTTGTTGGTGTGAGCGGCGCAGCAGGGTAGACGAAAAAAGGAATTTGTGATATAATTTTAACAAATTATGAAAATACGGAGGTTTCTTGCGATGCACACAATCCGAAAGATCCAGGATGATCTCGTTTATGTTGGCGGAAGCGATCGCCGCCTGAGCCGATTTGAAAATCTGTTCCCGATCCCGCGCGGTGTTTCCTATAACAGCTATCTGCTGCTGGATGAAAAAACCGTGCTGTTTGATACGGTGGACGATTCCATCAGCCGTCAGTTTTATGAAAATGTCTCTGCCGCGTTGGCAGGCCGTCCGCTTGACTATCTGGTGGTTCACCATATGGAGCCGGACCATTGCAGCATGATCGTTGCGCTGCTGCACCGCTATCCCGAAGCAAAGATTGTTTGCAGCGCTAAAGCGCTGGTTATGCTCGCGCAGTTCTATGCAGAGGATATGAAGGAGCGTGCACTGGTGGTCGCGGAAGGGGACAAGCTCTCTACCGGCCGCCATACGCTGCATTTTGTCATGGCACCGATGGTACACTGGCCGGAAGTTATGGTTACCTATGACGAGCCGAGCAAAACCCTGTTCTCGGCGGATGCATTCGGCACATTTGGCGCACTGGCAGGCAATATCTTTGATGATGAACTCGTGTTTGACAGCGTTTGGCTGAACGATGCCCGCCGGTACTATACCAACATCGTGGGCAAGTATGGTGCGCAGGTACAGGCGCTGCTGAAGAAGGCGGCTGCACTGGACATTGAGATGATCTGCCCGTTGCATGGTCCGATTTGGCGCGGCAATCTGGAGACGATGCTGGAAAAATACCAGAAGTGGAGCGCTTACGAGCCGGAGGACAAGGGCGTTATGATCGCCTACGCCACGATGTATGGCAACACGGAGAATGCTGCCAATGTTCTGGCTGGCATGCTGGCTGACAAGGGCGTGCATAATATTGCGATGTACGACGTATCCGGCACGGATGTTTCTGAACTGGTGGCCGAAAGCTTCCGGTGCAGCCATCTGGTTTTGGCTGCGCCGACCTACAACGGTGGCTTGCAGCCGCGCATGGAGGCCTTCCTGCATGATCTCAAAGCGCTGAACCTGCAAAACCGCACGGTAGCGCTGCTTGAGAACGGTACATGGGCGCCGGTTTCCGGCCGTCACATGAAGGCCATTCTGGAGGGCATGAAAAACATGACCGTATTGGAAAATACGATCGCCCTCAAGTCCACGCTGGCGGATAGCCAGTATGGTGCGCTCGAAGAGCTGGCAGATACGCTGGCAGCACAGATTCTGGCGTAATTGTTCGAATAGAAAGAATGAAGAACACCGCCCGATGGAAGCAAGAGCTTCTGCCGGGCGGTGTTTTGTTGTTCTGCTTTGCGGTTTGTCTGCATAGGATAAAGCAAAAGCAGGAGGGGCGATAGCATGATTGTTTTTGCAGCCAAGGTATCGGTAAAAAAAGTGGTGGCAGGCGTACTGGCGGTGAGTGCTGTGGTTTTGGGTGTTACGCTGCTCGCGCCGGCAGCGGAGACAATGCATGCGCAGACCGTGTCGGGCGAAATAGATTTGGACAGCAAGCTGAAAAACAATGAGCAGCGCGTTGCGTTGCTCGAAAGCTATGGCTGGAAGGTGAACCCGGAACCGCGCAGTGAGCGTGAAGTGCAGATTCCCAAAACTTTTGATGACACCTATCAGGCATATAACGCCATTCAACTGGGGCAAGGGCTGGACCTTACGCCGTATCAGGGCAAACGGGCAACGCTGTATACGTATGAGCTGACCGAGTATCCGACTGGAGAAGAGGGCGTGATCGCCAACTTACTCATTCGCCGCAATCAGCTGATTGCTGCGGATATCAGTTCCGCGGAGACGGATGGCTTTGTGCATGGCATTACGGAAATGCCGGAAACCGATTCGGCAGAATAGAGGTAATGCATACAATACATGATATGTATGCGGCTGACTGTGCAAATATACAAAAATCAGGGCTTAGATTGTTGTATCCGCAAACGAAATTTAGGGAATTGCACTTTTTCTGCAATTCCCTATTGTGCAATTTGCAAAAAAGTGGTATGCTATTAACAGGAATGAATTGTCGGGGGAGACAAAATGCCACGGATGCGATTGGACAAGCTGCTGGCGCATTTGAATTGCGGCAGCCGAAAGGAAGTACAAGCTATGATTCGCGCGGGCCGCGTGCAGGTTGACGGCGCAACAGAGCGCGATCCCGCGGCAAAAGTGGAGTCAGACACTGCACAGGTTGTACTGGATGGACAGACGCAGCAGTATCAGGCGCAGCGGTACTATATGCTCAATAAGCCGGCCGGGGTGATCACCGCGAGCCGGGATGCGCGGCATTCTACCGTGCTCGACCTGTTTCCAGAGGAAATCCGGCGCGGTTTGTTTGCAGTTGGACGGCTGGATAAGGATACCGAGGGACTGCTCATCGTGACCGATGACGGCGCGCTCAGCCATGCGCTGATGAGCCCGTCGCGTCATGTAGAAAAGGTGTATGAGGCCACGGTGGAAGGGGAACTGCTGCCGGATGCGGAAATACGCTTTGAAAAAGGGCTGACGCTCAAGGACGGTACGGTTTGCCTGCCCGCCCGTCTGGAACGACTGACAGGGGATGGTGCACAGCGTGTGCGGGTCATTCTGCGGGAAGGAAAATATCACCAGGTCAAACGCATGGTCGCAGCGGTAGGCGGCGTTGTTGTGCAGCTGCGCCGCGTGCAACTAGGCGGTTTACGGCTCGATCCGGCCTTAGCAGAAGGTGCGTTTCGTGCCTTGACCGATCAGGAGCTGACGATGCTTCAAAAGCCGGCATCGGAGAGTATCTAAAAATCGCCAAAAAAAATAAAAATTTTTGTACAAAAATGTAGAAGACTATGATATAATGTCTTAAAATGCACAGGGAACCTCGAGGGTTCTTGTGAACAATGTCAGGAATACGGCAGTTTTTGTGGCCGGGGCAGCGTTGGCATAGCGTGAAAGCGCACAAGACAAGAGGGAAATACGGGAAAGGTGATGGAAATGGCTTCAAGATTGTTCCAGTCGATTGTTTTGCAGATGAAGGACACGGTAGAACGTACCATTGGTATCGTGGATGCGAGCGGTGCGGTCGTGGCGTGTACCGATCTGCCCCGTATTGGTGAAATGCGGGAAGAGGCAATCACCGAGCTTGGCTTTGCCGGTGAGATTGTCCGTTTTGGTGGCTATACCTACCATACCACAGGCGATCGGGCTAGTCGGCTGGAATACGCTGTTTTCGTGCAGGGAGAGGACGAGCTCGCGCGCAGCATTTGCTCGCTGGTAGCGGTTGCGATCAACAACATCAAGACGCTCTATGATGAAAAGCACGATAAGGCAACGTTTGTCAAAAACATCATTCTGGATAACATTCTGCCGGGCGATATCTACATCAAATCCCGTGAACTGCATTTCGGCAACGATGTGCCGCGCGTGGTTTTCTTGGTTCGCCAGCAGATGCCGGCGGACGTTGCGGCAATCGATGTCGTGACCGGCATGTTCCCGGACAAGCAGAAGGACTTTGTGCTGCATATTTCCGAGACCGATATCGTGGTCGTTAAGGAAGTCAAGGCGGGCAGCGATGTCAAGGATCTGGCAAAGATCGCCGCTTCGATTGAAGAAGCGCTGCTCAGCGAGCTGTCGGTCAAGTGTCTGATCGGCATCGGTTCCGTGTCCTCGCAGATGAAGGATATTGCCAAATCCTTTAAGGAAGCACAGACTGCCATCGAGGTTGGCGCGGTGTTTGACACGGAAAAGAATATCATCAGCTTTGAAAATCTCGGCATTGGCCGTCTGATTTATCAGCTGCCGATCACGCTGTGCGAAATGTTCCTCAGTGAGGTGTTCAAAAAGGGTTCGATCGATTCGCTCGATCAGGAAACGCTGTTTACCATCCAGAAGTTCTTTGAAAACAACCTGAACGTTTCGGAAACCTCGCGTAAGCTGTTTGTACATCGCAATACTTTGGTGTACCGCTTGGAAAAGATCAAAAAGCTGACCGGCCTCGATCTGCGTGAATTTGACCATGCAATCGTGTTCAAAGTGGCGCTGATGGTGCGCAAATATCTGGCCAGCCGTGAGGAAAACGTGCGCTGAGGGCGGATTGTTCACAAAATCTTCACGCAAAAATATGGTCATGCAGGGAAATGGCAGGGATTGTCGTCTTGCGTCGGCTAAGAAAATCTGTTATAATAGGCAAAGGTGTATGATCGACATGCACCTTTGCCTTTTTGGTATTTAGTTTGGCTCCGAGGAGGAATGCCTGTGATACGGATGAACGATGTCACCATGGTGTACGATAACGGTACCCGTGCGGTGAACAAAGCGAACCTGCGCGTGGATGAAGGGGAATTTGTGTTCCTCGTCGGTGCGTCCGGCTCTGGTAAAACGACGATCATTAAGCTGCTGACCGCAGAGGTCCGTCCGACCGAAGGACGAGTGCTGGTCAACAATTATAATGTGGGCGAGATGAAAAAACGGCAGATCCCTTATTTGCGCCGTACTTTAGGCGTGGTCTATCAGGATTTCCGTTTGATCAAGAATAAAACGGTTTATGAAAACGTTGCATTTGCGATGCGCACCATCGGCGCAAAGGGCAAGGCGATTAAGGAACGCGTGCCGTATGTGCTCGAGCTGGTTGGCTTGGCGGACAAGGCGCAGATCAAGCCGATGAACCTTTCCGGCGGCGAGCAGCAGCGTGTTGCCATTGCACGTGCACTGGTCAACAATCCGCGGCTGATCATCGCGGACGAGCCGACCGGCAACCTTGATCCCGCGCGTTCGCTTGAACTGATGACCCTGTTTGAAAAAATCAATGAATTGGGCACCACCGTGCTGATCGTGACACACGAAAAGGGCCTGGTGGACGAGTTTGAAAAACGCGTTGTTATGATTGACAAGGGCGAGGTCGTCAGCGACCAGACAGGCGGGTACTATCAGTTATGAGAAGTTTTGGTTACTATTGGAAGGAAGGCTTCCGCAATATATTCAAGCATGGGTTTATGTCGATTGCGGCGGTGCTCATTATGATCGCCTGCCTGCTTTTGACAGGAACCGTGACGCTGATCGCGTATAATATTGATTTGAGCATTGAGGAATTGCAGCAATCCAACGAGATTGTGGTATTCATTGATGAAAGTCTGACCACACGCGAGGCGAGAGCTTTGGGGTCGGAATTCAATAAGATCGACAATATTGCAACGGTCGAGTTTGAGGACCGCGATGTGGCGCTTGAGAAATACCGCGAGGAACTCGGTGAGGACGCGGTGATTCTGGAAAACTATAATTCTGCGAACAACCCATTGCGCAACAGCTTCATCTTCACTTTGAAGGATCCGACGCTGGCGGAAGAGACGATCGAGCAGATCGACGCAGTGGAAGGGACGGATTATATCCGCGCGGATGAGGATGTTATTTCGAAGCTGATCCAGATTCAGCGTGTGTTCAACATCATTGCGCTGGCCATGGTGGTCGGTTTGGCGGTTATCTCGATTTTCATTATTGCCAACACGGTAAAGCTGGCCATGTTTGCGCGCCGCGAGGAAATTTCCATCCAGAAGATGGTCGGCGCGACCAACTGGTTCATCCGCTGGCCGTTCGTGATCGAGGGCATGGTGCTTGGCCTGTTGGCAGGCGGCTTGGCATTCCTTGCCGAGTGGGGCCTGTACAGTGAGCTTTCCAATATCGCAAGCGGTGTGATTCCGTATTTCCACATTGTTCCGTTTGACGGATTGCGCTGGCTGGTGCTGGGCGTATACTTGGGTGCGGGCGTGCTGTTCGGTATCGGCGGTTCGGTGACCAGCATTCGTAAGTTTATGAATGTGTGAGGCAATGGCGACAGACAAAGGAGCGAATACCATTATGATGAAGAAACGCACGACGCGGCTGATTTCCTGCATTATTGCCGGTATCCTTGTGATCGCGCTGCTGGCTTCCATGCTGGCAACCGGTATCACCTTTGCAGGCGCTGCGGAGGATGCAGACGAGCTGCAGGATAAGCTGTCCTCGCTGGAAGATGAAAAGGCGGCAGTTAAGGAGCGTATCGCGGAGCTGACTAAGCAGGCCAGCGACGTAGAGGCTACCCGCGCTGCGCTGCAAAGTGAGATCGACCTGACCAAGGAAGAGATCGAAACAGTAGAGGCGTATATCGAGCGTCTGCAGGATCAGATCGACGTTAAGACTACGGAACTGGCTGCGGCGGAGGAAGCGCTGGAACAGAAGGAAGAGGAATTTGCACTTACCGTGCGCACCACCTATGAGCAGGGCGACACCAGCTATCTGGAGGTACTGCTCAATTCCACCAGCTTTGCCGATCTGCTGTCCCGTATGGAAATCATTACGGCGATCATGAACGACAACAAGAAGATCGTTGCCGAGTATACCGCGGCAAAGGAAGACATTGAGCAGAAGAAGCAGGAGCTCGAGGATACGCAGGCTTCTCAGAAGGAATATCAGGAAAACCTGAGCTATAAGGTGGATGAATTGGCTGCGAGCGAGGCTGAGCAGGCCGCGCTGGCAGAGAGCATTGAGGCATACAAGGCGGAAAGCGAAGCAGAGTACGACCGTATTTCCAGCGAGATGCAGGATGTCAGCAACCAGATTGCAGCGTTGTCTGCGCAGTCGGCGGCTTCCGGTGGTGTGCCGTACAGCGGCACCTTCGTCTGGCCGACGCCGAGCTGCACGACGACGTCCAGCGTATACGGCTACCGCGTGCATCCGATTTACGGCACGGTCAAGTTCCATGCGGGTGAGGATATTCCTGCAAGCTATGGCGCAGAGATCCTGGCGGCGGCATCCGGTACGGTTACGACCGCGGGCTGGGTTTCCGGTTACGGCAACTACACAGTTATTGACCATGGCGGCGGCACGATGACTGCTTACGGCCATCAGTCCACCATTCTTGTTTCGGTTGGTCAGTATGTTGAGCAGGGACAGGTCATCGGTTACGTCGGCTCCACCGGCAACTCGACCGGTCCGCACCTGCACTTCGAAGTGTATCAGAACGGCTCGACGGTTGACCCCAAGAGTTTCTTCAGCTTTACTTAATGCAATCGTGAATCAAAGGGGAGGGCACTTGCTCTCCCCTTGTTGTTTGGAGGGAATCGAATGTTTGAATGGCGGGAAAATAAAGTCTCGGTCACAACGGCGCTGTTCCTTTGCGTGACCACGGCGGCAGTATCCGTTTTGGGCTGCTATGCGGCAACGGGCTGGCGCACGTCTGCGGTGGAGGATAAGCTGCGCGAAATTGACCGCATCGCGGCTGAGCAGTATGTAGGTGAGTTCGACGAGGAAAAAGTCGCGGATTATGCTGCGGTCGGTTATGTCACCGGACTGGAGGATCAGTGGTCAACTTACATCCCGGCAGATCAGTATGAAGCCTATCGGCTGAGCAGCGAGGGCAAGGGTTGCGGCATCGGTGTTTCGGTTATTTCCGGAGATGACAGTGTGCGGGTTTATCTGGTATATGAGGATTCGCCCGCTGCACAAGCCGGAATCGAAAAAGGCGACTATATTGTCGGCGCGGAAGGCTTGACAGTCGAGCAAGACGGCGCGGATGCCGTAATTGATGCGATTCAGGGCGAGGAAGGCACCGAGGTCACTGTGTCATTTAGCAAAGAAAAGGACGGTGCTGTGCAGGAAGCGACCATGCAGCGCGCGATGGTGACGCAGAAGATGGCTTGGGGGCAGATGCTGGATGGGAATATCGGCTATATCCGCATCGAAAATTTCCATGTTGGTTCGGCGGAGCAATTCCAACAGGTGCTGGACGAACTGCTGGCGGATGGCGCGCAGTCGCTGGTGCTCGATGTACGGCATAACGGCGGCGGGCGCGTCAAAGAGATGAGCGAGATGCTCGACCCTCTGCTGCCCGAAGGCACGATCATGACGCTGCGCACCAAAAGTGGCAGCGAGACCGTGTATGAGTCGGATGCGGAGATGATTGACCAGCCGATTGTGGTGCTGGTGGATGACCAGAGTATTTCGGCAGCTGAGTTTTTTGCTGCAGCCTTGCAGGAATATGACCGTGCGACACTGGTCGGCACGCATACCACGGGCAAGGGACGGGCGCAGCAGACCTTTGAGCTGTCCGATGGGTCGGCGCTCAACCTGTCGGTGGAGGAGTATTTCACCCCGCAGGGGAATAATCTGGCAGGCGTGGGCATCGCGCCTGATGTCGAGGTTGCGTTGACCGATGCGCAGTCGGCGAACTTTTATTTCCTTTCGCCGGAGGAGGACCCGCAATTGCAAAAAGCAGTCGAAATTCTGGGATAATTCTATGCCGTATCGGTCAAAATGCGCAAAAATACACTTGCTCGCTTGACAGTGCGGCGAATGTTACCGTATAATAAGGAGTACTGTACGGCGGCGCGCGATGCCGCCGAACCTATGAAATAAGAAGGGTTTGCAATCATGGCAAAAGAAATCAAACTGACCCAGGAGAGCCTGGACGCTTATAAGGAAGAACTGGAATACCTGAAAACCACCCGTGCGGACGAGGTGGCTGAGCAGCTGAAGGAAGCGCGTTCTTTCGGCGACTTGTCCGAGAACGCCGAGTATGACGAGGCGAAGAATGAGCAGGGCAAGCTGTACTCCCGCATCGCGGAGCTGGAGGAAATCATCAAGCTGGCGGTCGTCGTGACCGGCGACACCTATGCGGCGGATGAGATCTCTCCCGGCTGCCGTTTTGTGGTTAAGGACCTTGAGCTGGACGAGGAGGAGGAATACCACTTCGTTGGTTCGCAGGAGGCCGACCCGATGGAGGGCAAGATTTCGGATGAATCCCCCTTCGGCAAAGCGATGTTGGGTAAAAAGATCGGCACGATCGTCGAGGTTGAAGCGCCGATCGGCGTAGTCAAGTATCAGGTAATGGATATCAAGAAATAAAAGAAGAAAGACGGGGAAACTATGGCAGAACAGCATCAGGCGCAGGAACAGCACGAGCAGACCGCAGAAGAACTGCATGAGCTCAAGCGTATCCGCCGTGAAAAGCTGGCGGAGCTGCAGGCGGCGGGCGCAGACCCGTATCAGCAGGTACGCTTTGAGCGCGATCATCACACAGTCGATATTCATGAGCATTTCGAGGAGCTGGAGGGCAAAACCGTCCGTCTGGCTGGTCGCATGATGAGCAAGCGCATCATGGGCAAGGCATCCTTTTCCGACCTTTCCGACCGTTACGGTCGTTTGCAGCTTTATATCAAGCGCGATAACGTGGGCGACGAGGTCTACAAGGGCTATAAAAAGTTTGATATCGGTGATCTCATCGGCGTTTCGGGCGAAGTGTTCCGCACCCAGAAGGGCGAAATTTCGGTTGCGGTGCATGAACTGACGCTGCTGAGTAAAAACCTCGCGCCGTTGCCCGAAAAGTGGCACGGCCTGAAGGATACCGATATGCGTTACCGCCAGCGGTATGTTGACCTCATCGTCAACCCTGAGGTGCGCGACACCTTTGAGAAGCGCTCGGCGATTGTGCGTGAGATCCGCAACTTTATGGATGCGCGCGGCTTTATGGAGGTCGAGACCCCCTGCCTGAATACCATTCCGGGCGGCGCAGCAGCGCGTCCGTTCATCACGCACCACAATGCGCTGGACATTGATATGTATATGCGCATTGCAACCGAGCTGCACCTCAAGCGACTGATCGTCGGCGGCTTTGAGCAGGTGTATGAGATCGGCCGTATCTTCCGCAACGAGGGTATGGACACCAAGCATAACCCGGAGTTTACCACCATTGAGCTGTATCAGGCGTATACCGATTACAACGGCATGATGGATATTACCGAGGACATGGTCGTGCATGTGTGCGAAAAGGTTCTGGGCACGACTAAGGTGACCTATCAGGGCACGGAGATCGACTTTGCCAAGGGCTGGCGTCGCATGACCATGGCGGACGCGGTCAAGGAGTATTCCGGTCTGGACTTCATGGCGATGGACGGCGACGAGGCGCTTGCCGCGGTCAAGGCCAAGGGCGTCGAGATCGAAAAGGGCAAGGAGAGCTGGGGCGATCTGCTGGCGCTGTGCTACGACGAGTTCGTCGAGGAGCATTTGATCCAGCCGACCTTCATCACGGATTATCCGGTGGAGGTATCTCCGCTTGCTAAGCGCAAGGCATCCGACCCGCGTCTGACCGAGCGCTTTGAGTGCTTTGTGGTCGGCCGTGAGCTGTGCAATGCATTCTCCGAGCTGAACGACCCGATCGACCAGCGCGAGCGCTTCGAGCGTCAGGTTGCGCTGCGTGCGGCGGGCGACGATGAAGCCAGCATGATGGATGACGATTTTGTCAATGCGCTGGAATACGGTATGCCTCCCACGGGCGGCATGGGCATGGGCATCGACCGTTTGGTTATGCTGCTGACCGATTCCGCGTCCATCCGTGACGTGCTTCTGTTCCCGACGATGAAGCCGCTGGAAAACTGAAACCGAGAATCATGATAAGAACAAACAGGACTGCCGGAAGATCGGCGGTCCTGTTCGTCTATCGACGCGGAAAGTAAGGTGAGAAAGCATATGCGGATCATCATTTCACCGGCAAAGAAAATGAATACCGACACGGATGCGCTTGCATGGCGCGATATTCCATGCTTTATCGATAAGGCAGAAGTGCTGTATGACAAACTCCGGTCCATGTCATATGAGGAACTGAAAAAACTCTGGAAGTGCAACGACGCTATCGCTGCGCAGAATGTAGAGCGGCTGCAAAGCACGGATTTGCACACGCGCCTGACCCCGGCGATTTTGTCTTATGAGGGCATCCAATACCGCTATATGGCGCCCGGTGTGTTCACTGAGGAACAACTCGCCTATGTGCAGGAACATTTGCGCATTCTGTCTGGACTGTATGGTGTATTGCGACCCTTTGACGGGGTGACGCCTTACCGGTTGGAAATGCAGGCCAAGCTGCAAGTCGGCGGGACGAAAGACCTGTACGCATATTGGGGCAGTGCGATTGCAGAAAAGCTGTATCAGGAAACCGACTGTATCATAAACCTCGCTTCTAAAGAGTACAGCGCCTGCGTCTCCCGATATCAGAAGCCGGGGACAAAACTGATCACCTGTGTGTTTGGAGAGGAGATAAACGGCAAAATCGTGGAAAAGGGGACACTGTGCAAGATGGCGCGCGGAGAGATGGTGCGTCATTTGGCGGAGACGCGCGCGGAAAGCCCCGAGGCGCTTCAATCGTTTGCCTGTTTGCAGTATGCCTTTTCTCCAGCGCACTCGGATGAGAATACCTATGTATTTTTGCTGAGAAAGTCGCAGGAACACGGAGTGTAGCATGGATTTTTCCCAATTCAAAACAAAATATGGTCTACGCTTGGATACACAGCAGGAAGCTGCGGTGCAGACGGTGGACGGACCGGTACTGTTGCTGGCAGTGCCGGGCAGCGGCAAGACCACTGTGCTGGTGACCCGGCTGGGGTATATGCGCTATGTGCGGGAAATCCCGCCTGAACGCATCCTCACGATGACATACACGGTGGCGGCTGCGCGGGATATGCAGGCGCGTTATGCCGCCTTCTTTGGTGGGGAAGAAGCGCAGCGTCTGGAATTTCGCACCATAAACGGGGTATGCAGCCGGATCATTCGTTATTACGAGCGGACATTTGGCCGCACGGCGTTTCGACTGCTGGAGGATGGCGCGCAGAAAAGCGCGCTGATCGGTGAATTATACCGGATGCAGAGTAAAGAATTTGCCGCGGAAAGCACGATAAAAGCCCTTCAGACTGCGCTCACCTATGCCAAAAACCAGATGCTCAAGGGTGAAGCGCTGGCTGCAATTGAGGTGGAAGGGGTCGACTTTGTTGCGTTCTTTACGGCCTATGACAAAGCACTACGCGAACGGCAGTTGATGGATTATGACGATCAAATGGTCTACGCGCTGCGTATTTTGCGCCAATATCCTGCCATTCTGCGTGATTTTCAGGCGCGTTACCGGTATTTTTGCGTGGATGAAGCGCAGGACACTTCGAAAATTCAGCATACCATCATTCGGCTGCTGGCGGGACGAAGCGGTAATCTGTTTATGGTCGGTGACGAGGATCAGAGCATTTACGGCTTCCGGGCGGCTTACCCGCAGGCACTAACCGAGTTTGACGCGGTTTATCCGAGCGCCAAGGTGCTGTATATGGAGCAGAATTACCGCTCCACCCGGCAAATCGTCGCGGCAGCGGATCGGTTCATTCAGAAAAACCAAAACCGCCATCCCAAGCATATGAAGGTCACACAGGGCAGCGGTCCGGATGTGCGCGAATGCTCGGTTTATGACCGGCAGGCACAGTACGCCTATCTCTGCAAGCTGGCGGAGAACTGCACCGTGGAAACTGCCGTTTTATATCGGGACAACGACAGTGCGCTGCCGCTCATCGACCGGATGGACCGCGCGGGCATTCCGTATCGCTGCCGGCAGGTGGAAAGCCTGTTTTTTACGGGGCGCGTGGTGCGCGATATCACGGATATCATCCGTTTCGCGCAGAATCCTTATGATGGTGAGCTGTTTCTGAGCCTGTACTACAAACTGGGGGCGGGCATCAGTAAGGTCGTGGCGCAGGTCGCAGCGGATCGTGCCGAAGCGGAAGGGGAGTCCATTCTGTCGTATATTGCCGCTTCTTCCGCGGCTTCTCCGTGGACGCAGAAGCAATGTAAGGCATTGCAAACGCATCTGAACAATCTGCTGCGCGAGCGCGCGGATAAGGCGGTTTACCGCATTGTAAATTTTATGGGCTATGGGGCCTACCTCAAAGAACGTGGTGGCGACATGACCAAGGTGGATATTTTGGAAGCGTTGGGGGCGTCCGAACCTACACCGGAACGGCTGCTCGACCGATTGGAAGAACTGCGCGAGGTGGTGCAGCGGGGCGGCACGGACGCAGACTGTCCCTTTGTGCTTTCCACCATTCATTCCAGCAAGGGACTGGAATACGAACGGGTGATTCTGATGGATGTAGCGGACGGGCTGCTGCCCAAGGCGCTGCCCGGAGCAAATGCGGAACAGGAGGAACTCGACGCTTACGAAGAAGAGCGGCGGCTGTTTTATGTTGGGCTGACACGTGCAAAGCGAGGGCTGAGTATCATCACCTTTCGTAAGGTGGGCTTGGAATCGGCGTTTGCGCGGGAGATCTTTCCGCCAGCAACCGTCAAAACGGCGCAATCGACGGCAGTCAGAAAGCCTGCCGCCCGGCAAGAACCGGATGCTGCCCGCGTTGCGGCGCTGGCAAAGGACTATATTCCCGGTATTCGCTTGATGCATCAGACCTTCGGGCCGGGAACGCTGGTCAGCCGCAGCGGGGATATCGGTGTGATCGCTTTTGACAGCGGCGAGACGAAAAAGATCGCGGTTTCGGTGGCGCTGCGGGTTGGTCAGCTGCGCCGGGTTTGAAGCCGGATACCGCTGCATAGTGAAAACGGATACCGGAAAAGGGGCAAAATGCGGAGATTGCATCGTCTGATACAATTTTAATAACTGTCTTGAAAATGGGAAACAGCTATGATAAACTTAATTGGTCGTAGCATTGGATTCAATTGGAAAAAGCATCGTTTGGCCTGCAAAGAGAGAGAATCACAAGGGCAGACGGCTTTGACTGCCGGAATTGCAAGCAATGATGGTGTGTATGAAAATTGGGTGGAAGGGTTTCAAAATGTGTGGGGATATCAAATTGCTGCCAGAGAGCAAGATCATTTTTGATGCTTGGTCCGGTTTTCCCGCAACGAAGCCGCTCAGCACGAAGCTTTAAAACGCTTGACAAAGCCTAGACGGTGTGTTCAGGCTTTTGGCATTTCAAATAAAAGGGAAGGAACCAAAATGAACCGCGTGAGATATTTGGGGCGGAGAAAAGGCCGCCGTCCTGCTATGCATGCCGCGATGGTAGTTGCATTGGGCTTTCTAATCATTATTCTGACCGGCGCGGTGCTGCTGACACTGCCCATATCCGCCCGGAGCGGCGAGCCGACGGATTTTCTGGACGCTCTGTTTACCGCGACCTCTGCCACCTGCGTGACAGGACTGGTTACAGTCGGCACGGCGACACATTGGTCCGGCTTTGGACAGGCCGTGATCCTGCTGCTCATCCAGATCGGTGGCTTGGGCTTCATGTCGCTGGCGTCGATCGCGTCCTTTCTCACCCGCCGCACTATTACGCTGCGTGAGCGCATGGTGATGAGCGCAGGGCTGAATTTGACGGAAAACGCTGGTATCGTCCGACTGACCCGGCGTGTGCTGCTGGGTACGCTTGCATTTGAAGGTGCAGGCGCGGTACTGCTTGCGACGCGGTTTGTCCCGCGTGTGGGCTTGTGGCAAGGCATTAAAATGGGTGTGTTCCATTCAGTGTCCGCTTTTTGCAACGCAGGCTTTGACCTAATCGGTACGCCGGATAATCCGTTTGCTTCGCTGACCGGTTACGCGGACGATGTGCTGGTCAACCTGACGATTATGGCGCTGATCGTAATCGGCGGTCTGGGCTTTTTCGTTTGGGGTGATATTTGGGACAAACGCCGTTTTCGCCGTCTGCGTCTGCACACCAAGCTGGTGCTGATTACGACTGCACTGCTGCTCTGCGCAGGTTTTGTACTCACGCTGCTCTTTGAGTGGGGCAATCCGCAGACGCTGGGAGAGATGCCGGTGCAGGATAAATTGCTTGCGGCGGCGTTCCAATCGGTTACGCTGCGTACTGCGGGCTTCAATACCATCGATCAGGCGGCGCTCACCGGCCCGTCACAGGCGGTCGCCTGTCTGCTGATGATGATCGGCGGTTCGCCCGGTTCGACGGCGGGTGGTATTAAAACCGTGACGGCGGCGGTGCTGGTGCTCAGCGCGATCTCTGCGCTGCGCGGCCGCACGACCGTATCGGCTTTCGGGCGAACGATCATTTCGCGCAGCATCATGAATGCAGTCGCGATGATGATCGTGGGCGGCACGCTCAGCCTGACGGGTGCATGTGTGATTTCCTATGTGGAGAGCGCATCGTTCGGCGCGTGTCTGTTCGAAGCGGTGTCGGCGTTTGCAACAGTCGGCCTTTCTATGGGACTGACACCGACGCTCAGCGCGGTTTCTCGACTGATTTTGATCTTGTTGATGTATTTGGGGCGCGTTGGCGTTCTGACGCTGGGGGTTGCGGTGCTGATGCGGCATCGGGAACCGCCCAAAATGCAGTACCCAGATGGGGATGTTATGGTAGGATAAACGATTTTGCGCAGTATCCATAAAAGGGTACAGCGGCAATGGAATCAATTGAAGGAGAATTTGAATCATGCGATCCTTTTTGGTGATCGGCTTGGGTCGATTTGGCTCGGCTGTGGCGCGGGAACTGGCTTCGTTGGGGCAAGAGGTACTTGCGCTGGACGAAGATGATGAAAATGTACAGCATATTGCGGACGATGTGACGCAGGCGATTTGCGGAGACGCGCAGGACGAAGCGGTGCTGCGCTCGGTCGGCGCGCGCAATTTCGATTGCTGCATCGTCGCCGTGGGTACGGATATGGAAGCAAGCATTCTGATTACCGTGATGCTCAAGGAACTGGGCGCGAAATATGTGGTAGCCAAGGCGCAAAGTCCGGTGCATGCTCGTGTGCTCGAGCGTGTGGGCGCGGATCGCGTTGTCCTGCCGGAAACTGAGATGGGACAGCGCTTGGCGCAGCGTTTGGTGCGCACCAATGTGGTCGACTATATCGGCGTATCCGAGAACTTCTCCATTTTGGAGATTCATCCGCCCAAGAGCTGGGTCGGCCGCTCGCTCGGGCAGCTGGGGGTACGCGCGCATTACCAGGTGAATGTGCTGGCGATCCGCCATGGAGAGGGCGGAAACGTGGACGTTACGCCGCAGGCCAATCAAGTGATCGGGGCTGACGATCTGCTGATCGTGATTGGCACAAACGAAAACGTGGATAAGCTGGTGGAGCTGCATTGATTACGATAGAGAGCCGCCAGAACAGCGCGCTGCGGCATCTGGCGCGGCTGGGACGGGAGCGGAAATACCGCCGCAGCACGGAGGAAATGTTGTGTGAGGGCGAGAAGATGCTCGAGGAGGCGCTGCGTTCGGGTGCGCAGCCCGGCGTGCTGCTGGTGCGCGAGCGGGCAAAGGACAGCCTGCCAGACGGTCTGTTGGAACGCGCCGCGCAGGCGGGCGCCGCGCTTTACTGCGCGCCGGACGCGCTGTTCGAACTTGCCAGTGATGTGGAAACACCGCAAAACGTGATTTTCTCCTGCAAGCAGCCGTGCTGGATGGCAGATGCACTGGACGGCAAAGCACAGGTGCTGCTGCTGGACGGTTTACAGGACCCGGGCAACCTTGGCACGATTTTACGCACCGCGGAAGCGTTCGCGCTCGGTGCCGTTGTATTGTGCGAGGGCTGCGCCGATCCGTTTGCCCCCAAGGTCGTGCGCTCGACCATGGGCGCGGTGTTCCGCCTGCCATGCGTGCGGCTGCCGCTGCAAGAGGCCGTCGACCGACTGCACGCGCAGGGCTTGCCGGTTTATGCAACCGCGCTGCATGCGGACAGTGTGCCGCTGGGTACGGTGCCGCTGGACCGTGCGGCGGTCATCATCGGCAGCGAAGGCCGCGGCGTGACGCCGCAGGCGATCGAAATGAGCGATCAGCGTGTCATAATCCCGATGCATGGGCGCGCGGAATCGCTCAATGCAGGCGTCGCAGCGGCGATTGTGATTTATGAAATGACCAAGTGAGGAGGCGTGCAGTATGTCCTCAAGGCTGAGTTATGTGTGGCTTGCCACCCGGCGCGGCGTGAGCGCGGGGACGGCGGCGAGCTTGCTGCGCGCGTTCGGATCGCCTGAAGCGGTCTTTGCAGCCGACCGAGCGGCATTGACTACAGCAAGGGATTGCCCGCTGCGCAAGGTACAGGTGGATGCGCTGTGCGACAAAAATACGGAGGAAGCCGAGCGCATTTTGGCGCAGTGCGCAAAAGACGGCATCCAGATCATCACACTTGGCGACAGCGCTTACCCCGATCGGCTGCGTGCGATTGAAAACCCGCCGATCGTGCTGTATGTACGCGGCAAATGGCCGGACTTTGATGTAATGCCCGGTATTGCTGTTGTGGGTACCCGCGAGGCGACGCCTTACGGTCTGAAAACTGCAGAACACATCGGCAGTGTGCTGGCACGAGCCGGATTTATCACGGTCAGCGGTATGGCACTGGGTAACGACGGTGCGGCGCACCGCGGTGCGCTGCGGGCCGGCGGTCTGACGGTCGCTGTGCTGGCTGGCGGCGTGGATGTGTGTTATCCGCCGCAGCACCGCAGCCTGATGGGCGATATTCTGCTGTCCGGCGCGATCATCAGCGAATACCCGCCCGGCACCGAGCCGCGCGGCGAGCATTACCACGCTCGCAATCGCATCATCAGCGGCCTTTCGGTTGCGACAGTGATCGTGGAAGCGCCGGGCTACCGTTCTGGTGCGCTCATTACCGCGCGGGCGGCGCTCGATCAGGGACGCGATGTGTACGCCGTACCCGGCGCGCTGGACGCGCCGCAGTCGGCAGCCTGCAATGAACTGATCGAAAAGGGCGAAGCGGCGTTGCTGCGCAGTCCGGAAGCATTGGTGCGGACATACAGCGGACTGCTGCCGACGGCGCATAGCGAGTACCGTGCGCCGCGAACTGTGCGAGTGCCCAAAAAGACACAAGCAGCACGCCCGGCACCGCAGAAAATCGAAAAAAAGATTGCATCATCATCCGGTATTCTGCCGGACAGTCTGAGCGGCGATGAGCGCCGCATCGCGGAGCTGGTGCAGCAGGGCGTGGGCACACCGGAGGATTTGATCGAGCGCTGCGGCCTGCCCGCGCCGCGCGTGATGAGCCTGATCACCATGCTCGAGATGGATGGTATTCTGCGCCGTGAAAAGGGCAGACTGGTGTTGGGCTGTCAGTAAATGAACCTCGGCTGCGTTCGGTGGCTGTTAACGGAGGAAATATATGTCGAAATTAGTCATCGTGGAGTCGCCTGCCAAGGCAAAAACCATTGGCAAGTATCTGGGGTCGGACTATGTGGTCAAGGCCTCGATGGGGCATCTGCGCGATTTGCCGAAAAAGAAAATGAGCGTCGATATCGAGCACGATTTCAAGCCGGAATATGTGCCGATCGAGGGAAAAGATAAAATCATCAAAGAAATTCGCAGCGAAATCCGCAAAAGCGATTTCGTCTATCTCGCAACTGACCCTGACCGCGAGGGAGAAGCCATTTCGTGGCATATCAAAGAACTGTTCAAGCTCGGGGACAAGAATTCCAAGCGCGTCACCTTCAATGAGATCACCAAGCAGGCGGTCAAATACGGCATTGACAACCCGCGCGACATTGACATTGATCTGGTCAATGCGCAGCAGGCGCGCCGTATCCTTGACCGTATCGTGGGCTATGAGCTTTCGCCCTTCCTGTGGCGTAAGGTCAAGCGCGGCCTGAGTGCGGGACGCGTGCAGAGCGTCGCGACCCGTCTGGTTGTAGACCGCGAAAATGAGATCCGTGCGTTTGTTCCTGAGGAATACTGGACGATCGAAGCGCTGCTGCAAACCGCGGATGGTGGTCAGTTCACCGCACGATATTACGGCGATGCGTCGGGCAAGGTTGAGCTGAAAAACGAGGAACAGGCACAGACGGTGGTCAGCGCCGTGACCGGCAAGCCCTTTGTCGTGGGCGATATCAAGCGCGGTAAGAAGAAACGCAGCCCTGCGCCGCCGTTTATTACCTCGACCCTCCAGCAGGAAGCCAGCCGCAAGCTCAATATGACACCGCGCCGCACGATGAGCATTGCGCAGGAGCTATACGAAGGTATCGAACTGGGCGAGTACGGTTTGACAGGTCTGATTACCTATATGCGTACCGACTCGCTGCGTCTGGCAGATGAAGCGACGGCTGCCGCTGCGGGCTTTATCCGTGGACGTTACGGTGACCAGTATTACCCCGGCAAGCCGCGCGTGTTTAAGACCAAGGGCAATGCGCAGGACGCGCACGAAGCGATTCGCCCGTCGGATGTGAAGCTGCTGCCGGATGAGATTCGCCAGTATCTGACGCCCGACCAGTATAAGCTGTATAAGCTGATCTGGTCGCGCTTTGTCGCCTGCCAGATGGCGGACGCGCTGCTGGACACGGTTTCAGCGGATATCGTGTCCGAGGGTCAGGTGTTCCGCGCATCCGGCCACACGGTTGCGTTCCCGGGCTTCACTGCCGTTTACGAGGAAGGCACGGACGACGAAAAGAAAGGCGACGCGGGCAAGCCGCTGCCGCGCTTTGATCAGGGCGATAAGCTGACGGTCGAAAAGCTCGACCCCGCGCAGCACTTCACGCAGCCGCCCGCGCGCTACACCGAAGCATCGCTCATCCGTGCGATGGAGGAACGCGGCATTGGTCGTCCGTCGACCTATGCGCCGACCATTTCGACCATTCTGGACCGCGACTATGTAACCAAGGAAAACCGCGCGCTGCGTCCGACGCCGCTGGGTGAGGGCGTGACCGGCCTGCTGGTCGACGAGTTTAAGTCGGTTGCGGACTATGAGTTCACCGCCAACATGGAGGAGCAGCTCGACGAAGTCGAAGCGGGCAAGCTGGACTATATTCAGCTGCTGCACACCTTCTATGACGGCTTTGAAAAAGCGCTGGGACAGGCGGAAATCGACCTTGAGGGCAAGCACATCAAAATTCAGGACGAGGTCACGGACGTGATCTGCGAAAAGTGCGGCCGCAACATGGTCATCAAGTCGGGTCGCTTTGGCAAGTTCCTGGCCTGCCCGGGTTTCCCGGAATGTACAAACACCAAGCCGATTACCGAGGACACGGGCGCAGCCTGCCCGGTGTGCGGCGCAAAGGTGGTCAAGAAGAAGTCTGCGCGCGGCTATGTGTATTACAGCTGCGACACTTATCCGACCTGTCAGTTTATGACGTGGGATAAGCCGCTCAAGACCAAGTGCCCGCAGTGTGATTCCTCGCTCTTCCGCCATACCGACCGCGATTCCAAGGAAGTCACCGACGTGTGCCTGCGCGAGGGCTGCGGTTACAAGGAACTCGTCAAGGAGGGCTTGTCGCCCGAGGAGACCGAGAAGAACCGCCAACGCCGTGAGGCGCGCGCCGCAAAGGCGGCTGAGCGCGCGGCGGCCAAGGCTGCGGCGGAGGCCGCGGGTGAAACCGAGGAAAAGCCCAAAAAGATAACGAAAAAGGCCACGACCACCAAAAAGACGGCGGCAAAGAAGTCTGCCGCCAAAAAACAGGTGCCGTGGATGACCAAGACCACCAACCGCTTTAAGAAACTCAAGGACGAGGATGTGCAGGCGCTGACCAAAACCCAGCAGGCACAGTATGCCAAGGCGCTGGAGAAGTATGAGGCTGAAAAGGCAGCGGAGAAGGCGGCAAAGGCGAAGAAGCCGACCCGCAAGAGCGCAAAAGCGAAGGAGGCCGCGGATGAATAATCAGGTAACGGTGGTTGGTGCGGGCCTTGCAGGCTGTGAAGCCGCGTGGCAGCTGGCGCAGCGCGGTATTTCGGTTCGGCTGCATGAAATGAAGCCGCAGCAGCATACACCCGCGCATCATTCCGACGATTTTGCGGAGCTTGTGTGTTCCAACTCGCTGCGCTCGGATGAACTGTCGAATGCGGCGGGGCTGCTTAAAGAGGAACTGCGCCGTCTGGACAGTTTGATCCTTTCCTGTGCGGATGAAAACCGCGTTGAGGCAGGCGGTGCGCTTGCGGTCGATCGTGAGGCGTTTGCGCGCGCGGTGACCGAGAAAATCAAGAACCATCCGAACATCGAAATTGTATACGGCGAAGTGACCGATATTCCCGAGGGTAAAGTGATTATTGCGTCCGGTCCGCTGACCTCGGATACCCTGTTTGATGCAATTCATCGCAAGGTGGGCGGTGAGTTCCTGCATTTCTATGATGCGGCGGCTCCCATCGTGACTGCGGAGAGCATCGACATGGATTCTGCCTATATTGCGTCTCGTTACGGAAAGGGCACGGCGGATTACATTAACTGTCCCTTTACCAAGGAGGAATACGACGCGTTCTGGAACGCGCTGACCACGGCGGAGGAAGCGCCCGTGCACGGGTTTGAAGATTCTAAGGTGTTTGAGGGCTGCATGCCGATCGAGGTCAATGCGCGGCGTGGGTATGATACGATGCGCTTTGGCATTCTGAAACCCATTGGCCTGCCCGATCCCAAAACGGGCAAAGACCCGTATGCGGTGTTGCAGCTGCGGCGTGATAACGCGCAGGGCACGCTGTACAATCTGGTCGGCTGCCAGACCCACCTCAAATGGGGAGAGCAGAAGCGCGTGTTTTCCATGATCCCGGCGCTGCGCAATGCCGAGTTTGTGCGCTATGGCGTGATGCACCGCAATACGTTTCTGGATTCGCCGCGCCTGCTCGACGCGACCTATGCGCTCAAGACCGACCCGCGTATCCGCTTTGCGGGGCAGATGACCGGCGTGGAGGGCTATGTGGAGTCCACCTCGTCCGGCTGGGTCGCGGGCGTGGCGACTGCGCTCGAGATGCAGGACAAAACCATGCCGACACTCGACCGCCAGACCGCGACAGGCGCGCTCGCGTGTTATATTTCCGATCATACGGTGGCGAAATTCCAGCCGATGAACATCAATTTCGGCATTCTCGACCCGCTGGGCTATAAGATCAAGGGAAAGCGGGAGAAAAATACAAAAATATCCGAGCGGGCGCTCGAAAAGATCGACAGTCTGGAAGGGGAGCTTTGATATGAGGATCATCGTGGACGCAATGGGCGGCGACAACGCGCCGGAATCCGCTGTTATCGGCGGTGCGCTGGCGGCGAAGGAATACGGCGAGCAGGTGATGCTGGTCGGCCAGCCGGATACCGTGGCGGAGATCCTGAAAAAGCGCGGCATGCAGGACACAAACGGTCTGACTATTATGCCGGCCTCTGATCTGGTTGATATGCATGACGACCCGGCGACGGTTTTGCGCAAAAAGCCGGATTCCTCCATGGCGGTGGCATTCAAGCTGCTCAAGGCAGGCGAGGGCGATGCACTCGTTTCCGCAGGCAATACGGGCGCGCTGTTGACCGGTGCGACGCTGTTTGGCGGCCGCATCAAGGGCATCCGCCGCGGTGCGCTTGCGCCTGTCATGCCGTGCAGCGGTGGACAGGTTATGCTGTGTGACGCGGGTGCGAATACTGAGTGCACAGCGGAAATGCTGCTGCAATTTGCGTTCCTTGGCTCGCTGTATGCGGAGAAGATCAACGGTGTTGTGAAGCCGCGCGTCGGTTTGGTGAACAACGGTACGGAGGATACGAAAGGCGATCCGCTGCGCAAGGAGGCTTATGCGCTGCTGAAAAAGGCGGGCGACGAAGGCCGGTTGAATTTTGTCGGCAATGTCGAGGGCAGCATGGTGCCGCTCGGCGCGTGCGATGTAGCGGTATGCGACGGCTTTACCGGCAACGTTATGCTCAAGACGATTGAGGGTGTTGCCAAGTTCATGGCCGGACAGATCAAGGGTGTTTTCATGCGCAATACCGCGACCAAGCTGGGATATCTCGCCTGCAAAAAGGGAATGGATGAGTTTCGTGATCTGTTTAATCAGGATAAGATTGGCGGCGCACCTTTCCTCGGCATCGCAAAGCCGGTCGTCAAGGCGCATGGCTCGTCCAACGAGATCGCGGTGATGAATGCGGTGCGGCAGGCGATTGCTTACACCAAGTCGGGCATGATCCACGAAGTGGAGCAGAACATACAGTACATGACGGTGGAATAACTGTAGCAAACGCTGCAGTGCCGTCCATGCCTGCGCCGTAAGGCGCACGCGGGAGGTGAAAACATGCTGAAAATTGACTATCAATTCAAAAATACCGCGCTGCTGGAAACCGCGATGACGCATACATCTTATGCGAACGAGCACCGGGGGAATCATCTGCACCATAACGAGCGATTGGAGTTTCTGGGCGATTCGGTTCTGGGCTTTGTCACGGCGGATTATTTGTTCACGCACTATCCGGAGCTGCCGGAGGGCGACCTGACCAAGCTGCGCGCAGCGGTGGTCTGCGAGGGTGCGCTGTGCGAGATCGCACATGAGCTGGGCATTCCGGATGAAATCCGGCTCGGTCACGGTGAGGAAACCGGCGGCGGGCGCGAGCGTCCGAGCATTCTGGCGGATGCGACCGAGGCGCTGCTGGGCGCAATCTACCTTGACGGCGGCATCGAACCCGCCCGCGCGTTTGTGCTGCGGTTTATTCCGCATAAGGTGGATGTGGCGATTGCAGGCGGTGCGTTCAAGGATTATAAGACCATGCTGCAGGAAATCGTGCAGAAAAACAAGCAGGAAACGCTGGAATACCGTCTGGCGGGTCAGTCTGGCCCGGATCACGACAAGCGTTTTACCATGGAGCTGCTTCTAAACTCCAATGTGTTTGCGTCTGGCACGGGACGGAGCAAAAAAGAGGCGGAGCAGATGGCGGCCAAACAGGCGCTGGCTTCAATGGGCGTAAAATAGCAAGAAAAAGGCTTCGAAAGAAACACTTTCGGAGCCTTTTGCCATATTTGGAAGAGACAAGGATGCAAGGTGTGAACAGGACGTAAATTCTGCTTTTCGCATTGAAAACCGACGTGTCAAGTGGTAAAATAATACCATATATATGTTCGAGGTGTCACATGGTATTAAAGAGCCTGATTCTACAAGGCTTTAAGTCGTTTCCGGACAAGACCGAGATTCAGTTTCTCGGCGGCATGACGGCAATCGTCGGGCCGAACGGTTCGGGAAAATCGAATATTTCGGATGCGATTCGCTGGGTGCTGGGGGAGCAGTCCTCGCGTTCGCTGCGCGGCGCGAAGATGGAGGATGTCATCTTTGGCGGCACGGCCAAGCGCGGGCCGGTCGGCTTTGCTGAAGTTTCTTTGATTTTGGATAATTCCAGTGGTGTGTTCCGTTCGGAATTTACCGAGATTATGGTTACACGCCGCTATTATCGCTCTGGGGAGAGCGAGTATTTTCTCAATAAAAAGCATTGCCGTCTGCGCGATATCCATGAATTGTTTATGGATACCGGCCTTGGGCGTGATGGTTATTCCATCATCGGACAGGGTCGCATCGACGAGATTTTGTCTCTGAAGAGCGAGGACCGGCGTGAGATCTTCGAGGAAGCGGCTGGTATCACCAAATTTCGCTATCGCAAGGAGGAGGCGGAGCGTAAGCTTGCCGCCACCGAGGAAAACCTGACCCGTATCCGCGACCTGTATGACGAACTGGAACGGCAGATTGGTCCGTTGGAAAAGCAGGCGGACAAGGCAAAACAATACTGGCTGTTGCGTGATGAGCTGCGCGTGATGGAGATTTCGCTCTGGCTGCTTTCGCTGGACCGCATCAAGGCAGATGCCGCCAAGCTGGAGAAGGACACGGCGACCTGTTCCGGTCAACTGGCACAGGCTAAGCAGGCGCAGGAGACGTTATATGCGCAGTCTGAGCAGTTGTCCGAGGATATGCGCGCGATCGACCGCGAAGCCGATCATATGCGGCAGCAGCTGCGCGAGACCGAGCAGCGCGCCGCCGACCAAGCGAGCCGTGCGGCGGTACTGCGTGCCAATATTCAGAATAACCGGGAAAATATTGACCGCGCACGGCGTGAAAGTCAGCAGCGCAGCGAACAGGCGCACAATCTGGGGACACAGCTGTCGGAGCGGCGCGCACGAATCGAATTGCTCGATACCCGCCATGCGGGATTGACGGCACAGCTGGCCGATTTGGAAAAGCAGATCGCTGCGCAGGATGCAGGACGCACGCAGGCGGAACAGGCGCTGCGGCAGGCACAGCAAGTCCGCGACATGCGGCAGAACGAGCTGCATGTGCTGGCGCTTGACCGAACGGCGGCAGAAACCAGCCTTGCCGGAATGGATGGGCGGCGCGACACGATCGCGGCAGATATTGATGCGGCAAGCAAACGGCTGCAACAGGAAAAACAGGCGCAGGACGAGTTGGAGACACGTATGCGTGCGTGTCTGGACACGCTTGCGGGTGCGAAGAATAAAGTGCAGGGTATCGCGTTGAAGGCGGACAGCCGCCGCAAAAAGGTGGAAGCCTTGCAGAGTGAGCTGACGAAAGCGCAGGCGGCGCTGACCGACGCCAAAAACCGCGTCAAGATGCTGAGCGATATGCAGCGGGACTATGAGGGCTTTTCACGGTCGGTCAAGTCCATTATGCAGCAGGTTGAGCGCGGCGCGATGCGCGGTGTACATGGACCGGTGTCGTCTTTGATTGCGACGGATGACCGTTTTGTCACGGCGATCGACACGGCGCTCGGCGCGTCGGCGTCCTCGATCGTGGTGGATACCGCAGCCGATGGAAAACGCTGTATCGAGTTCCTGCGGCGCACGGACAGTGGCCGCGCGACCTTCCTGCCAATCGACACGATTCGTCCCGCAACGCTGCGGGAAAGCGGATTTGAGACGCAAAACGGCTGCTTTGGCACCGCTGACCGACTGGTCACTTTTGATAAACGCTATACCGCCATCGTGCAGAACTTACTGGCGCGCACGGTGGTTTCCGAGAATATGGATACCGCTCTGGCGCTCGCGCGCGCCTATGGGCACCGCTTCCGCATCGTTACGCTGGATGGACAAATCATTCAGGCGGGCGGCGCGATGACCGGCGGCTCGGCATCGCGCGGCACGGGCGCATTGGCCCGCGCAGGACGGCTCAAGGCGGCGCAGGAGCAGGTCAAACAGTTGGAGGAAGCGTGGGCGCAGGCCGATCGCGCGTTCCACGAGGCAAAGGAAGAGTACGCGGCGCTGGAGTACGATCTCAAGGCGATCGAAGCGGAGCGCATCCGCGCCGAGCAGGACGAGGCGGGTCTGCGCGCATCGGTATCGCAGCACCGTGTGCTGCTCGACAGCTTGCAGCATCAGTATGATGGTCTGGTGCTCGAGCGGGATAACCTCGCCGAGGCCAAGCAGCAGTATGAGGATGCGATCACGCAGTGCGATGAGAAGCAGGCGGGCGCGCAGAGGGCGCTGGATGACGCGGAACGCGAGGTCGAGCGCTGCCGCGCTGCGTTGGATGAGCAAGGTGCACAGGCTACCGAAAACGCGTCACGCATGACGGCGATGCAGACCGAGTTGGCGCAGAACCGTTCGGAAGCTGCGAGTGAAGCGCGTGCGCTCGTCGATCTGGAACAGCTCAAGGCTGAACTGGATGCCGGAGTTTCCGGTACCGCAGACACGATTGCAGGCTTCGAAGCGGAGATTCGCCGTTTGACAGACGAACTGACACAGACCGAGCAAGCAGGTAAGGAGACCGCTGCGGCGGAGGCACGGCTGCATGAGACGTTAGATGCGCAGATGCAGCAGCGGGAACGGGTCGAGGGCGAACGCGCCCGGGTAGACCGTGAAGCGCAAAGCAAAAACGAAGAAATTCTAAACCTCGAACGCGAGTCTGCGCGGCTGGAAAACCGCGCGGGACAACTCAAAACCGAGGAAACGCAGATTTTGGATAAAATGTGGGAAAACTATGAGTTGACGCCCACGCCTGCGGCGGAGGTTGCGCGTCCTCTGGAGGATGTCTCTGCTGCCAAGGAACAGGCGCAGGGCATCCGCATGAAAATGCGCTCGCTTGGCAACGTCAATCTGGACGCGGTAGAAGAATATCAGAAGGCGCTCGAGCGGTATACTTTCATGGGTGAGCAGAAGGATGATCTGGAAAAGGCACAGCATGAGCTGTATAAGGTCATCGAACAGCTGACGGTCAGCATGAAGGAGATTTTTGCTTCCGAGTTTGCCAAACTCAACGCTTATTTCGGTGAGACCTTCCGCGAGATTTTCGGCGGTGGCCATGCGGAATTGCAGCTTGCCGACACCTCGGATATCCTGAATTGCGGCATTGATATCCGCGTTTCCCCACCGGGCAAAGCGGTCAAAACGTTGACGCTGCTTTCGGGTGGAGAAAAGGCGTTCGTGGCGATTGCGCTGTATTTTGCTATTTTGAAGTTGCGGCCGACGCCGTTCTGTGTGCTCGACGAGATTGAAGCGGCACTGGACGATGTAAACGTCGCGCGGTTTGCGCAGTATATCCGGCGCCTGACCAATGCGACGCAGTTCATCGTCATCACGCATCGCCGCGGCACGATGGAGGAAGCCGATATGCTCTATGGCGTGACCATGCAGGAGCAGGGCGTTTCCAAAATGCTGATGCTCAACCTTGCGGAAGCGGAAAAGCAGCTGGGGAATACCATTCGGTAAAAGAAATCACAATTTGAGGAGTTATTATGGGATTTTTTGATAAGATCAAACAGGGCTTGCAGAAAACCAGCGACGCGGTAGGCCGTTCGCTGGACAATGTGTTCGCAGCGTTTGTCAAGATCGACGCAGACCTGCTGGAAGAGTTGGAAGAAGCTCTGATTTTGTCCGACGTGGGCGCAGAAACCTCGATGAAGATCGTCTCCGAGGTGGAAAAACGCGCGAAACTCAAAAAGATTACGACCGCACCCGAACTGCGCGATCTGCTGCGTGAGGTACTGACCGACAACATGCTGGAAAACCAGCCGCTCGATGTTTCGGGCAAGCCTGCGGTCATTCTGGTGATTGGTGTCAACGGCGTGGGCAAGACCACGTCGATCGGCAAGCTGGCTGCCCGCTATGTGAATGAGGGGAAAAAGGTCATGCTGTCCGCGGCGGACACGTTCCGTGCGGCGGCAGCTGACCAGCTGGAGATCTGGGCTAAGCGCGCGGGCGCGGATATTGTGCGCCATGGCGAGGGTGCAGACCCGGCGGCAGTTGTGTTTGACTCGATCGCGGCGGCAAAGGCGCGCGGCAGCGATATCATTATTGTAGACACCGCGGGCCGCCTGCACAACAAGGCGAACCTGATGAACGAACTTGCCAAGATCGACCGTGTCATTTCCCGCGAGTTGCCGGATGTGTCGCGCGAGACGCTGCTGGTACTGGATGCCACGACCGGGCAGAATGCGGTGCATCAGGCGGAGGAATTCAACAAGGCTGCGCACCTGACCGGTATCGTGCTGACCAAGTTGGACGGCACGGCCAAAGGCGGCATTGTGATCGCCATTTCGGCAGGACTGGGTGTTCCGGTCAAGCTGGTCGGTGTGGGCGAAGGCATTGACGATTTGATTGATTTTGACCGCGTGGCATTCCTGGAAGCCATTTTGCCGCCTGTGGAAGGAGAAAACGCATAATGCAACGACCTGACGGAAGAACGCCTGACGCGCTGCGTCCGGTGAAAATTACGAAAGATTATACGATGTATGCCGAAGGCTCGGTGCTCGTGGAAATGGGCAACACAAAGGTGATTTGCACCGCTTCGGTTGAAGATAAGGTGCCGCCCTTTCTGGAGGGCAAGGGCCTTGGCTGGGTGACGGCGGAATATGCCATGCTGCCGCGCGCGACCAATACGCGCAAAAAGCGTGATATCAAGAGCCTCAAGCTGGATGGTCGCTCGAGCGAGATCCAGCGGCTGATTGGTCGTTCGCTGCGCGCGGTGGTCGATCGCGAAGCGCTCGGTGAACGTCAGATCACGGTCGACTGTGATGTGATTCAGGCAGACGGCGGCACGCGGTGCGCCTCTATCACGGGTGGATTTGTTGCTCTGTGGCTGGCCTGCAAAAAGCTGCTGGACGAAGGCGTGATTGAAAAGATGCCGCTTTCCGCGCAGGTGGCGGCGGTTTCGGTCGGCATTTTTGAGGATGAGGCCATCCTTGACCTCAATTATGCCGAGGACAGCCATGCAATCGTGGACTGCAACGTGGTTATGACCTCGGCAGGCGAGTTTATCGAGGTGCAGGGTACGGGCGAAGGCCGTCCGTTTTCGGACACCGAACTGCAAAAACTGCTGGCGCTGGGCAAAGCGGGCTGTCTGCGTCTGTGCGAAGAGCAGAGCCGCGTGATGGGGGAGAGCCTGTAATGCAATTTGTGCTTGCCTCCCACAACCAGAAAAAAATAAAAGAAATGGCGGAAATTTTGGGCGAACTCGGCATCGAAGTGTTGCCGCTGCCCGAAAATGCGCCTGAACCGGAGGAAAACGGCGCTACGTTTGAGGAAAACGCCCTCATCAAGGCGAAAAGCGCAGCGGATTTTACCGGCTTGCCCGCAATTGCAGACGACAGCGGACTGTGCGTGGACGCACTGGACGGTGCGCCGGGTATCTATTCCGCGCGCTACTGCGAGGGAACCGATTCAGATCGCAATACGTTTTTATTAGAGAATATGCGGGACAAGGAGGAACGTGCCTGTCGCTTTGTGTGCGCGATTGCGTGCATCCTACCGGATGGGCAGCAGCTTACCGTGCGCGGTGAGTGCGAGGGCGAGCTGCTCCGCGAGAGCCGCGGTGTAGGCGGCTTCGGGTACGACCCGTTATTCTTCGTGCCTGCGTATGGCTGCACGTTCGGGGAACTGCCGGGGGAGGTCAAAAACCAGATCTCGCACCGCGGCCGTGCGCTGCGCGCGCTGAAAGAGGCGCTCAAAACCCGCATTTGAAACCAAAAGACAGGAGAAAATTATTTATGCTGACAACCAAACAGCGCGCGCAGCTGCGCGCTTTGGCAAATCCCTTGGCTGATACGCTTATCATCGGCAAGGAAGGCGTGACCGACGCGGTTGAGCGTCAGCTCGATCAGCTGCTAGAAGCGCATGAGCTGGTCAAGGGGAAGGTGCTCGAAAATGCCATGCTCACCCCGCGCACGGTGTCCGAGGCGCTATGTGAAGCAACCGGCGCCGAGCCGGTGCAGTGCATCGGTTCCAAATTCATTGTATATCGGCAGGCGCGGGACAAGGATAAGAGAAAGATCGTGCTGGTCAAATGAGGACGGGTATCCTCGGCGGTACATTCAACCCGCCGCATCATGGGCATCTGCGCGCCGCGGAGCTGGCACACGATGCGCTGGGCCTTGACCGGGTGCTGTTTATCCCAACCAATATTCCGCCGCACAAGGCGCTGCCCGAACACACAGCAACGGCAGCCGACCGCTGCGAGATGGTACGTCTTTTGACCAAGGATACGCCGTGGGCGCAGCTGGATACCATGGAGATCGACCGCGGCGGGGCGAGCTACACGGTGGATACGCTGCGCGCGCTGCACGCGCGGGGCGAAACCGACCTGTATCTGATCGTCGGCACGGACATGCTGCTATCGTTTGACCGTATCTGGCGCGCGCCAGAGGAAATTGTACAGTTGTGTACACTGGCGGTCTGCGCCCGCACGCAGGACGATTGGGCAAGGCTGCGGCGAAAGGCGGTCCTGCTGCACCGTAGTATGCATGCGCATATCGAGCTGGTGCAGGGGCCGAGTATTACCATTTCATCGACCGAGCTGCGGCAGGGCGGCGCGCTGCGCCGCTATACCGCGCCCGCGGTCGCGGATTATATCGAGCGAAATCACCTTTACGGTTATTGACAACAAGCGATATAAAATTCAGAAAGGCGGGGAAAAGTTATGTTGTGTAACGATGAAATGAGGCAAGGGATTCTGGCGCGATTGCACGGATACCGGTATGAGCACACGCTGGGGTGTGAGCGGGCTGCCAGGAAGCTGGCAGAGCGCTTCGGCGGCGATCCGGAAAAGGCAGGGGTGGCCGCGATCCTACACGACATAACAAAGCATCTTTCTCCGCAGGAACAGTTGAATTTATGTGAGAAATACGGTATAATACCCTGTACCGTTGAAAAAAGCGAGCCGAAAATGCTGCACGGGAAAACGGCAGCAGCCATTGCGCGCGAGGAATACGACATGCCCGAAGACATCTGCGACGCAATCGCCTGCCATACGACCGGCAAGTACGGTATGACCTTGCTGGATAAGATTCTTTATCTGGCCGATTACATCGAGGATACGCGCGACTTTCCAGGCGTGGAAAAGGCGCGTGAGCTGGCGCGCAAAAGCATTGACCGTGCGCTGCTCTATTGTTATGACCAAACGCTGACCGAATTGGTTCAGCGTGGCAAACTGATACACAGCGATACAATCGCGGCATATAATGATATGATTCGACATGGTATTCGCTGGCGTGACGAATAGGACAATACTGGAGGCAGGAATCGTTTGAAACTTTTTGGAGGCAGCGGAGGCCACAGCGGCCGCACAAACCGCACGCAAAAGCAAAGCGCGCCGCGGCAGGCCGCGGGCAAAACCAATCAAAAGCCGATGCCTACGGCGCAGAGAGCGCCGCAGTCCGCGTCAAAGCCTATGGCGCAGCGAGCGCCGCAGTCTGCGCCGAAATCGGCAGGGAAAAAGGGCGCGAAGGTAAAAAAACAGCCGACCAAGAGCCAGAAACGCAGGCGCATTATTATTATCACGGCGGTTGTACTTGCGTTGCTGCTTTGCGTTGCGGCTGCCGCAGTGATTTTTATCCGTCCGCCGCAGGCCAATGATCCAACCATCAAGGATAAGGAAAACGGAGATAAGATCGACGTCAACAGCATGCTCAATTCGGGCACGCGCATTGATGATGTGTTTACCTTTGTGGTCGGCGCGGTTGACGAGGATGAAACCAGAACCGACGCATTGATGGTCGCCACGATGGACGTTAATAAAAAGACCATCAATATTATGAACATTCCGCGCGACACGATGTGCAACAACGGTCTGAGTGGTGCAAGCCGAAAGATCAATGCCGCTTATGGCATGAGCAAGGGCATTGAGCAGACGAAGATCGAGATCGAACGTCTGATGGGCTTCAAGCCGGATAAGTATGTTATCGTCAATTTCGACGGCATTGCGGCGATTGTAGATGCAATCGGCGGCATTGATTACGAAATTCCGTTCCGCATGGAATATGATGATCCGTCGCAGGATCTGCACATCGACCTGTATGCCGGTATGCAGCATCTGGACGGCAAGCAGACGGTAGAATTCCTGCGCTGGCGTCATAATAATGACTATTCCGTACAGTATCCGAATGGCGACGAGGGCCGCGTGGAGAACCAGCAGAAGTTCCTCAAGGCGCTTGCAGCGGAAGTATTCCAGCTCAAAAACATCACCAAGGTTCCGGATATTGCCGATGCGGTATTCCAGAATGTCAAGACCGATTTGACCGCAGGTGAGCTGCTCTGGATGGGCATGCAGGCCTTGCAGATCAAAAACGAGAATATTCAGTTCTTTACGCTCCCCGGTTACGGCGCTATGAGCTATGCCGGCAGCGATCCGTACCAGTATTCGTTCTTCTTCCCGTATTATCAGGAGACGCTTGACCTGGTCAACAAGTACTTTAACCCGTATGAGGAGCCGATCACGACGCTTGATATGGTGAGCGGACCGGAAAGCGGCAGCTCTTCGAGTTGGAGCGGCGGCGTCAGCTCGGGCGAGGATAATTATGTCTGGGGCGACACCTCCGAAAATGATTATAGTGATGATACCGGTTCGTCCAGCGGCGGCAGTTCGTCAGGTGGAGACACTTCAAGCGGCGGCAGCACAGACCCTGAAGCTGGCGGAGACACGTCGGGTGGCGGAGATACAACCGGCGGTGGTACGTCAGGTGGTGGAGACACCTCAGGCGGCGGCTCGACTAGCGGTGGAGACACCTCAGGCGGTAGCAGCACTGGCGGCGGAGACACCTCCGGCGGCGGTAGTACCGGCGGCGGAGACGCTTCTGGCGGCTCGACTGGCGGAGGAGACACTTCGGGCGGCGGCTCGACCGGCGGTGGAGACACCTCGGGCGGCGGCTCGACCGGCGGCGACACCTCCAGCGGTGGAGATACTTCGGGCGGCGGTGCTGTTGTAGACCCGGAAGCATGATAATAAAGAAGGAGTTTGAAAATTGACTGCAAAAGATACCGTAAAAGCGATTTGTGAAGCGCTGATAGAGAAAAAGGCGCAGGAAATCGAAGTGCTGCAGGTAGAACGCCTGACCGAGCTGACCGAGTATTTCGTCATCTGTTCGGCTTCTTCGACCACGCAGGTCAAGGCGCTGGCTGATAACGTGGAGTGGCGTCTGAAATACGACCATGAAACGCTGGTGCATCACACCGAGGGTTATGAATCTGCGCAGTGGATGCTGCTGGATTATGGCTGCGTGGTGCTGCATGTGTTCATGCCGGAGGCTCGCAAGTTCTACAATCTGGAGAACCTGTGGAAGGACGGAACGCCTGTGGCGCTGTCCGAGCTTGGCATTGCAGAAAAATAAAACGGGATGCGGCGGATGCAGAAAGTGTGTCCGCCGCGTTACCGCGCCTAAAATAAACCATTCACTTTAGGGGGAAATACCGTTGAAGTACGATCACAAACTGGTTGAAAAAAAGTGGCAGGACATCTGGGATGAGGCGCATTGCTTCGAAGCGGAAAACGGCGGCGATAAAGAAAAATTCTATGCGCTGGTTGAGTTCCCGTATCCGTCCGGCCAGGGTCTGCACGTAGGTCACCCGCGTTCTTACACTGCGCTGGATATTGTTGCGCGTAAAAAGCGCATGCAGGGCTATAATGTGCTGTATCCGATGGGGTGGGATGCCTTTGGTCTGCCGACCGAGAACTTTGCCATCAAGAACCACATCCATCCGGCCGAAGTAACCAAGAAGAACGTTGCGCGCTTTAAGAGCCAGCTCAAGTCGCTCGGTTTGTCGTTCGACTGGTCGCGTGAGATCAACACGACCGACCCGAACTACTACAAGTGGACGCAGTGGATTTTCTTGCAGCTGTTTAAGAAGGGCCTTGCCTATAAGAAGGAAATGAGCGTCAACTGGTGCACCTCCTGTAAGTGCGTGCTGGCAAACGAAGAGGTTGTCAACGGCGTATGCGAGCGCTGCGGCAGCGAGGTTGTGCACAAGACCAAGAGCCAGTGGATGCTGGCAATTACCAAGTACGCGCAGCGTCTGATCGACGATCTGGATGAGGTGGACTTCATTGAGCGCATCAAGGTGCAGCAGCGCAACTGGATCGGCCGCTCGACCGGCGCAGAGGTCGATTTTAAGACCACCGAGGGTGATACGCTGACCGTTTACACTACCCGTCCGGATACGCTGTTCGGCGCGACCTATATGGTCATCTCGCCTGAGCATCCGTCAGTCGAGAAGTGGGCGGACAAGCTGAAGAATATTGACGCGGTACGCGCGTACCGTGAGGAAGCCGCCCGCAAGTCGGATTTCGAGCGCACCGAGCTGAACAAGGACAAGACCGGCGTTAAGCTGGACGGCGTGGCAGCCATCAATCCGGTCAATGGACGTGAGATTCCGATTTTCGTGTCTGACTACGTTCTGATGGGTTATGGCACGGGTGCGATCATGGCCGTTCCGGCACATGATGACCGTGACTGGGAGTTTGCCAAGAAGTTCGGCTGCGAGATCATCGAAGTCGTTTCTGGCGGCGAGGATGTACAGAAGGCTGCGTTCACGGCCAAGGATGAGACTGGCATTCTGGTCAACTCGGATTTCCTCAACGGCAAGACGGTCAAGGACGCGATTCCGGCGATGATTGCATGGCTGGAGGAGAAGGGTATCGGCCACGCCAAGGTACAGTATAAGCTGCGCGACTGGGTATTCTCCCGCCAGCGCTACTGGGGCGAACCCATTCCGCTGGTGCACTGCGAGAAGTGCGGCTGGGTGCCGATTCCGGAGGAGCAGCTGCCGTTGACCTTGCCAGACGTGGAGAGCTACGAGCCCACCGAAAACGGCGAAAGTCCGCTTGCCAAGATGACCGACTGGGTCAACACTACTTGTCCGTGCTGTGGCGGCCCTGCCAAGCGCGAGACCGACACCATGCCCCAGTGGGCTGGTTCTTCGTGGTATTTCCTGCGCTATATGGACCCGCACAACGACAAGGCGCTTGCCTCTAAGGAAGCGCTCGAATACTGGTCGCCGGTCGACTGGTACAACGGCGGCATGGAGCATACCACGCTGCATCTGCTGTACAGCCGTTTCTGGCACAAGTTCCTGTATGACATTGGTGTTGTGCCGACCAAGGAGCCGTATGCCCGCCGTACGAGCCACGGCATGATTCTGGGCGAGAACGGCGAGAAGATGTCCAAGAGTCGCGGTAATGTGGTCAATCCGGACGAAATCGTTGATACCTACGGCGCGGATACCATGCGTCTGTACGAAATGTTCATTGGCGACTTTGAGAAGGCTGCGCCGTGGAGCCCGAAGTCCATTAAGGGCTGCCGCCGCTTCCTTGAGCGTGTATGGGGTCTGGCCGAAAAGGTGCAGGAGGGCGACGCATACTCCAAGCAGCACGAAGTGCTCATGCACCGCACGATCAAGAAGGTTGGCGAAGACGCGGACAACCTCAAGGCGAATACCGCGATCGCAGCGCTGATGACCATGCTCAACGAGTTTTATGATAAGGGCGTCAACAAGGCCGAGTATATGACCTTCCTGACGATGCTCAACCCGTTTGCACCGCACATCACCGAAGAACTGTGGCAGCAGATGGGCGGCGAAGGCTTGCTGTCTGTTGCACCGTGGCCGGTATATGAAGAAGCCAAGACGGTCGAGGATACCGTAGAAGTGGCAGTACAGGTCAACGGCAAGCTCAAGTGCACGATCAAGCTGCCGGCGGATTGCGATAAGCAGGTGGCCATTGACACCGCGCTTGCAGAGGAGAAGGTGCAGAACGCGATTGCGGGCAAGGAAATGATCAAGCAGATCGTCGTACCTGGTAAAATTGTCAATCTGGTCGTTCGTTAAACTTTCTTATTGACACGGACGGTAAAAACAGATATAATATTCTTACGGTTTTGTGTGCCACGGTGCATGCGGCCGTGCAAAGTGTTCCTCCAGAGGGGAACGCGCGGAGGGAGGGAAAACAGTGTCGGAGATCCGCATCAAAGAAAATGAATCTATTGACAGCGCGCTGCGCCGTTTCAAGCGTTCGTGCGCCAAGGCGGGTACGCTTTCCGAGCTCCGCAAGCGTGAGCATTATGAAAGCCCGAGCGTCAAGCGCCGCAAGAAGTCTGAGGCAGCGCGCGCGAAGAAGAAAAAGTTTCGCTAATTGACTGAAAAAGAGCAGATGCTTTTGCATCTGCTCTTTTTTCGTCTGCTATGAAAAATGATAAAAACGGTCATTTCGGCAGTGTTTACACTTCTTTCAAATTTTCTACAAACTTTAGACATATGGGTACGGTATAGTATAACCACAGCAAGGGAACAACCCCTTTTGATATAAACTTCTTCATGGGAAGACGATAAAAATCTGTTCGGCCCTGTGGGACGGAATACCGCGCAGGCTCCCGGACAGTCCAAAGACAAGAGGCGCAAACGCCCATTATTATAGAAAGCGCGCACTGCATCAGGCAGCGCGCGTTTTTTGTCGAAAAACTGATTTTGCGTATATACATCGGAAAATGATTGAAAAATAAAGCAAAACAGCGTATAATATGATAGTTATGGATTTGAGAACTGCGGAAACAGGGAGTTAAGGACGATATGAGCAAAGCAAAACCGTCATACGGCAACGAGAGCATCTCCTCGCTCAAAGGTGCGGACCGTGTGCGCAAACGCCCGGGTGTTATCTTTGGCTCGGACGGGCTGGAAGGCTGCGAGCACGCAGTGTTTGAAATCTTATCCAACTCGATCGACGAAGCGCGTGAGGGCTTTGGTACGGAAATTGTCACCACCCGTTATGAGGATGGCTCGATCGAGGTAGCCGACCGTGGTCGTGGTGTGCCGATCGAGTGGAACGAAAACGAGCAGCGTTATAACTGGGAGCTGGTGTTCTGTGAGCTGTATGCGGGCGGCAAGTATAAAAACGATACCGGTGAAAACTATGAGTTCTCTTTGGGTCTGAACGGACTAGGCACCTGTGCGACTCAGTATTCTTCGGAATACATGGATGTAACAGTGGTGCGCGACGGGTTCGAGTATCGTTTGCACTTTGAAAAGGGCGAGAACAGGACCGATGCCAAGGAGGGCTTTATCAAAAAGCCCACGACGGCGAAAAAAACCGGCACGACCATTCGCTGGAAGCCCGATCTGGAAGTGTTTACGGATATCAACATTCCGGTGGACTATTATCTGGACACGCTTAAGCGGCAGGCCGTTGTCAACAGCCATATCAAATTCGTGCTGCGCAATCAGGTCGGCGGCATGTTTGAAACGACAGAGTTCCTCTATCAAAACGGAATTGTGGATTATGTCACCGAGCTTGTGGGTGAAAACCCGTTGACCACGGTGCAGTTTCTGGAAGGCGAGCGTCGTGGCCGCGATCGTGCGGACAAGCCCGAATACAAGGTAAAGCTGTCCTGCGCGTTCTGTTTTTCCTCTGCTGTATCGCGCATCGAATATTATCACAACTCTTCGTGGCTGGAGCACGGCGGCGCGCCGGACAAGGCGGTGCGTTCAGCGTTTGTTTCGGCGCTGGATGCGTACCTCAAGCAGAACGGAAAATATACCAAGAACGAAAGTAAGGTCACGTTTCAGGACGTGATGGATAGTCTGGTGCTCGTGACCAACTGCTTTTCCACCCAGACCTCGTATGAAAACCAAACCAAAAAGGCCATCACCAACAAGTTCATCCAAGAGGCGATGACCGATTTCCTCAAGCAGGGGTTGGAAATATACTTCATCGAGAACAAGGCCGAGGCGGATAAGATTGCCGAGCAGATCCTCATCAATAAGCGCAGCCGCGAGCAGGCGGAAAAGGCGCGCTTGAACATCAAAAAGAAGCTGTCCGGCGGCATTGACCTTGCCAACCGCGTGCAGAAGTTTGTCGATTGCCGCACCAAGGATGTCACGCGGCGCGAACTGTATATCGTGGAGGGTGATTCCGCGCTCGGTTCGGTCAAACAGGGACGTGACAGCGAGTTTCAGGCGATCATGCCGGTGCGCGGTAAGATTCTCAACTGTCTGAAAGCAGATTACGGCAAGATTTTTAAGAATGATATCATCACTGACCTGCTGAAGGTGCTCGGCTGCGGAGTCGAGGTGCGCGGCAAGGCTGCAAAAGATTTGTCCGCGTTTGATTTGGAAGCACTCCGCTGGCGGCGCATCATTATCTGCACCGATGCCGACGTAGACGGCTTCCAGATTCGCACGCTGATTCTGACCATGCTGTACCGGCTGGTGCCGACGCTGATCGAGAAAGGGTATGTGTATATCGCGGAGTCGCCGCTTTATGAGATCACCTACCGGGACAAGAACTATTTCGCGTTCGATGAGGGCGAAAAGGTCGCGATCCTGCAAAAGCTGGAGGGCAAAAAGGTGCTGATCCAGCGCTCCAAGGGTCTGGGTGAGAATGAAGCGGATATGATGTGGGAGACTACGATGAATCCCGAGACCCGCCGCCTGATTCGCATTCAGCCGGAGGACGCCAAGGCGACCAGTGAAATGTTTGACCTGCTGCTGGGTGATAATTTGTCCGGCCGCAAGGAATATATCGCGGAAAACGGCGCGCAGTATTTGGATTTGGCGGATATATCCTGACAAGGAGTTAAATTCGGATGGCAAAAAAGAAAAACGACGAGCCAAAAGTATATAAGGAGCATCCTTCAGTCGATCAGCGCATCACGGATACGCTGCGTGAGAACTATATGCCGTATGCGATGAGCGTCATTGTTTCGCGTGCGATTCCGGAGATCGACGGCTTCAAGCCGTCGCACCGCAAGCTGCTGTACACGATGTACAAGATGGGGTTGCTGAACGGAAACCGCACCAAGTCGGCCAATATCGTCGGTTCAACGATGAAGCTGAACCCGCACGGTGATGCGGCAATTTATGAGACGATGGTGCGTCTGACACGCGGCAACGAGGCGCTGCTGATGCCGTTTGTCGATTCCAAGGGCAACTTCGGCAAGGTGTATTCGCGCGATATGGCGTATGCTGCGCCGCGTTACACTGAGGCGAAGCTAGATGCGTTTTGTGCGGAACTGTTCCGCGATATCGACGCAGATGCGATCGACTTTGTGGACAACTACGACGGCACAATGAAAGAGCCGACGCTGCTGCCGACGACCTTCCCGAATATTCTGGTATCGGCTAATACCGGCATCGCGGTCGGTATGGCGTCCAACTTCTGCGGCTTCAATCTCGAAGAGGTGTGCCGCACAACGATCGAATGGATCAAAAATCCGGAGCACGATCTGCTCACGACCCTGCCCGCGCCGGACTTTACGACCGGCGGAGAGCTGATTTACGATGAGGATGAGATGCGCGCGATTTATGAGACCGGCCGCGGTTCGTTCAAAGTGCGCGCAAAGTGGACATTTGACAAAAAGGAAAATCTAATCGAAATCACAGAGATTCCGTATACAACCACGATCGAAGCGATTATTGACAAGATTGCAGAATTGGTCAAGAGCGGCAAGGTGCGCGAGATCGCGGATGTGCGCGATGAAACCGATCTGTCTGGTTTGAAGATTGCCATTGACCTCAAGCGTGGCACCGATCCGGAAAAGCTGATGGCAAAGCTGATGAAGATGACGCCGCTGATGGACAGCTTTTCCTGCAACTTCAATGTGCTGATTGCAGGTATGCCACGCGTATTGGGCGTGCGCGAGCTGCTCGATGAGTGGACCGCATGGCGTACCGAGTGTGTTCGCCGCCGTGTGTTCTTTGATCTGAACAAGAAGAAGGACAAGCTGCATTTGCTGCACGGCCTGGCTAAAATCCTGCTGGATATCGATAAGGCAATTCGTATCATCCGTGAGACAGAGGAGGATGCCGAGGTTATCCCCAATCTGATGATTGGCTTCGGCATCGACCAGATTCAGGCGGAGTTCATTGCAGATATTCGTCTGCGCAACATCAACAAGGAATATATCCTCAAGCGCACACAGGAGACCGAAGCACTTGAAAAGGAGATCGCCAAACTCGAAGAGATCGTCAAATCCAAGGCGAAAATCCGGAATATCATCATCAAAGAGTTGGAGCAGGTCATCAAGAAATATCCGTCGCCACGCCGCACCCGTCTGGTAACTGCCGGAGCGGTGCCGGAGTTTGATGAGGAGGATCACATCGAAGATTACGCGGTGCTGCTGTTCTTGACGCGTGAAGGCTATTTCAAGAAGATCACGCCGCAGTCGTGGCGCATGTCGCAGGAGCATAAGCTCAAGGATGGTGACGAGGTCATTTGGCAGACCGAGACGACGAATAAGGCGGAGATCATTTTCTTCACCAATATGCAGCAGGCCTATAAAGCACATCTATATGATTTTGACGATTGCAAGGCATCCGTGCTGGGTGATTATCTGGCAAGCAAGCTGGGGATGGACGAGGGCGAAATGCCGGTCTATGCCATGCTGCCGGGCGATTATAAGGGCAACATGGTCATCGTGTTCCAGAACGGCAAGGCCGCGCGGTTTTCGCTCGAAAGCTTTGAGACCAAGACCAACCGCCGCCGCCTGACCGGCGCGTATTCGGCCAAGTCGCCCGCGGTGGCGTTCTTCCATCCGGTCGATGAGGAAACCGAGATCACCATGTTCTCGACGGCGAACCGCGCTCTGACCTTCCGTGCGAATATGCTGGATATCAAGGCCAGCCGCTCGACGCAGGGCGTGCAGGCCATGGTACTGCGCGGCAAGCACACGATCACGCATGCCTGCCGCATGGAGGATGCAGGGCTGTCGGATAACGGTCGTTACCGTTGCCGCAGCATTCCGTCGATCGGCGCATTGTTGACCGATGAGGACCTGCCGGAAAAGCAGATCAAGTTCGAATAAGCGTAAAAGTAAGCCCGCCGCACGGAAAACCGTGCGGCGGGCTTTTTCTTGCGTGTGCTTTTGCGCTGTGCTATAATAAACTCCATAAGAAAGGGGCGATTTGACATGCTCAATCAGCAGATGGCCGCGCTGGGGAACAACCGTTCCACCATCCGCGAGCTTTTTGAATACGGCAATCAGCGCGCAGCGGTGGTGGGCCGGGAAAATGTATTTGATTTCTCCATCGGCAATCCGAATGTGCCTGCACCGGATGCGGTGCGTGAGGCGATTCTGGCCGAGGCCGCAGGCGATCCAGTTGCGTTGCACGGCTATACTTCTGCGCAGGGCGCGGCTGACGTGCGTAAAACATTGGCGGACGATCTGAACCGTCGATTCGGCACCGATTACACGGGCGATAGCCTGTACTTGACTGCGGGTGCGGCGGCAGCCTTGTCCTGCGCCTTCAAGGCGATTGCGTGTCCGGGGGATGAGTTTGTTGTGCTGGCACCGTACTTCCCGGAATATCTGATGTTCATTGAACGCGGCGCAGGCGCGAAAGCGGTCATCGTGCCGCCGTCTATTACGGATTTCCAGATCGACTTTGATGCGTTGGAACAGGCGCTGAACGAGCACACCAAGGCGGTCGTGATCAATTCTCCGAACAATCCGTCTGGCGCGGTTTATTCCGAGCAGACCATCAAGCAATTGGCCGCGTTGCTGTGCGAAAAGGAAAAGCAGTATGGGCATCCGATCTATCTGGTGTCGGATGAACCTTACCGGGAAATTGTCTATGACGGTGTCAATGTGCCGTTTGTGCCGAATTACTATGATGACACCATCGTTTGCTATTCCTATTCCAAGTCGCTTTCGTTGCCGGGCGAGCGTATTGGCTATGTTCTGGTGCCGCCGCAGGCGGCCGACAGCGCTGATCTGTATGCGGCGGTCTGCGGTGCGGGGCGCGCGCTGGGGTATGTATGCGCGCCGAGCATGTTCCAGCGAGTGACGGCACGCTGCGCGGGTCAGACGAGTGATATTTCGATTTACCAGACCAATCGCGATTTGCTGTATGATGGATTGACGGGTATGGGGTATTCCTGTGTTAAACCGGCGGGTGCGTTTTATCTGTTTCCGCAGACGTTGGAACCGGATGACCGCGCGTTCTGCGAACGCGCGAAGAAATACGACCTGCTGGTTGTGCCGGGTGCGGATTTCGGCGCGCCGGGACATATGCGTATTTCTTATTGCGTGCAGACCGAAACCATTCGTCGCGCGCTGCCGCTCTTTGCAGAATTGGCAAAAGAATATGGAAAAGGTTAAGTTATTGAAAACTACCAATTAAGTTCTGCAAAATGTGTACAAAATGTTAACGTGCATAGGTAATGTTGCATAAAAATAAATGTCGTTAGTTGTGTGATATTCATAAAACATGCCGCTTGCTTTTCTGACGCGCTCCGTGTATTATAATAGCAGAGATCGGGAAACGGTCTCAGAAACATTACAGAAAAAGGAGCGTGACGAAATCATGATGAAGGGTTTCTTCAATGATCTGGTCGCAGCGCGTATGCTGGATCTGGACCAGAACCGCGTCAAGTCGATGTCTCGCAAGGCGCGTCACACCGCCAAGTAATGTGAAATCATTACGGTGGCTGCTGTGGCTGCCTTGAGGAGTCAGAAATGAAATGACAAATGAAAACGGCATGTAAAAGACCTTCCGGAATGGTTCGGAAGGTCTTTTACTGTGCGCTCAGCCAGAACGGCGGCGTCGGACGAGGGCGGCGGTGTGCCGGTGAAAGAATTCGGCACGTTCCGCTGCGGTTGCCGGACGGATCTGCTGCTTTCCGCAGTCTGGACAGGTGTGCTGCTGCTCACTGCCAAGAAAAACATAGTGACAGCATTTGGTTTGACAGCTGTAAATCATGCCGTTCACCTCCTCTGAT
Source organism: uncultured Agathobaculum sp. (assembly GCF_944380975.1). Taxonomy (GTDB): domain Bacteria; phylum Bacillota; class Clostridia; order Oscillospirales; family Butyricicoccaceae; genus Agathobaculum. The sequence continues at coordinate 148,956 of NZ_CALWJK010000001.1, forward strand.
AATAGAATAGCAGAGAGTGTGTCCGATAAATCTCCCTTGCTTGCGCATGAAGGGGGGAAATGGTATACTGGCTTCACGTCAGAAAAAGGGGAAAGAAAAATGCAGGAACAAAAAAACGGGTTGGTTCGTCGATTATATATGCCTGCGGTATTGTGTACCGCACTGTGGGGCAGTGCAGCTCCCTGCATCAAAAAAGGATATGAGTGGTTTGCTATTGCGTCGGATGCACCATTCTCCCAGCTGTTTTTTGCAGGCTGGCGGTTTGCGCTGGCAGGCTTGCTGGTATTGCTGGTGGCGCGCATCAAGGGACACCGTATCGTTCCGGTGCGCAGTGAGTGGAAGCCGATTTTCTGGATCTGCCTGTTTCAGAGCATGATTCAGTATGTGTGCTACTACATCGGGTTGTCTGGCACCACCGGAACCAAGGGTGCGGTATTGTCCGGCACGCAGACCTTTTTTGCGCTGATTTTTGCACATCTGTTTTTGAAAAACGATAAGATGAATCGGCAAAAGGTGATTGGCTGCCTGTGCGGCTTTGCGGGTGTTCTGGCACTCGGTTTGGGCGGTCTTAACGGCTTCAATCTGCACGGCGACGGCTTGGTGTTGCTGTCGGCGGTGTCTGCCGGTGCGGGTGCGCTGGTTTCCCGCATCTATACGCCGGGACGTGACCCGATGTTGCTGACTGGCTGGCAGCTTTTGCTGGGCGGAGCGTTTTTGCTGGTTGTCGGGTGGATCGGCGGGGGCCGGTTGGGAGCAGTCACGCCGGCTGGTGTGCTGCTGCTGGCATACATGGTGGTGCTGTCCGCCGCGGCGTTCACGATCTGGACGGCACTTCTGGGAAAATTCCCAGTGGGCAAGGTCAGCCTGTTCTGCTTTTTGATTCCTGTGTTCGGCGCGCTGATCTCTGCAATCGTGCTGGGAGAACAGCTTCTGACTTTGCGCAATCTGAGCGCATTGGTGCTGGTCAGCGGCGGCATTGCAATTGCAAACTATGTGCGGGAGACTAAAGTGCAAAGCGAGCAGGCATAATAAAGAGAAAAAGGAAAAAACAACATGGTTTTCAGTTCGGCGATTTTTCTATTCGTTTTCCTGCCGGTCGTGTTCGTGCTGGATCGTCTGCTGCGCGGCATACGGGCAAAAAATATTCTGCTGCTGGTTGCCAGCCTGATTTTTTATTCTTTTGGGCAACCGGTCTATTTGCCGCTATTGCTGCTCAGTGTAGCGCTTAATTATGGCTGCGGTCTGCTGGCGGCGGGCAAATATCAGAAATTGGGAGACGGGATCGCGGGCGTA
>NZ_CALWJK010000002.1 GCF_944380975.1 uncultured Agathobaculum sp.
GTAGCTTAGGCATGAGACGGAAAGAAGCCCAGCCGGATGCTGGGCTTCCAACCAATAATTATTGTAATAGGAGGTGTTTTATGCAACTGGGCGGATTTGGAATGACGGAGCATTATGTCGCCATGCATGACGCTGGTTATCATTATGCAGAACTGGACATGCCAGAACTTGAAGCAATGGATGAAAATGATTTTGTGCGGTTTCAGGACGTAGTGACTGCCATTGGTATGCCGGTTCGGACAGGCGCGCGCATTCTGCCGCTTGTGAACCCAACTTTTTTTGTAGATGGCTTTCGCCCTGTGGAACTTGCGCCATACCTTGAGCGAAGCTGCCATCGAGCCGCACAATTGGGCATCAGCAAGGTCGTTCTGGGGAACGGAAAGGCTCGTGCGCTGCAGGCACCGGAAGATATCCAAAAAGAATCGGTTTTTTTGGATTTTTTGCGTATGTTGGCAGAAATTGCTGGTAAAAACGGTCAGGACCTCATTCTGGAACCTCTGGGACCCAAGTATTCCAACTATATCAATACGATTCCCGAGGCTGTTCGCGTTATTGAGCAGGTTAACATGCCAAATCTGTTTACTATGGCAGATTTGCGGCACATGGTTTGGTCGAAAGAAGATTTTAACGATTTGACAACATATGTGCAGTACATCCACCACATCCACGTCGACTATCCATGCTCGTTTCCAGCGCGAGGGTATCCGAATGCGTCGGATCAATATGATTATGGTGCTTTTATCAAGGCGATTATCGCTTCGGGATATCAAGATACGATTACTGTGGAAGCCGATATTCCAGCAGACTGGAATGCGGCCACAACGGCGCAATGCAAGTGCTGGGCGAGTTGTTCTGAAAAAGGGAAGGAGGAAAATATGGGAAAAATTCCTCGTATTTTGGTGGTAGGAAGCTTCATGATGGATCTGGTTGCTTCTACGAAGCGCGCACCGCGCGAGGGGGAAACCATTATCGGAATGAAGTTTACGACGGCTCCGGGCGGGAAGGGAAGCAACCAGGCGGTTCAATGTGCCCGCTTGGGAGCCGATGTCACCATTGTTGGCAAAGTCGGCAACGACGATTTTGGGAAAACCCTGTTGGAAACAGCGGCCGCTGCTGGGGTTAATGTTTCAAAAGTACTTGTTGATCCGGTTGAAGCGACCGGAGTAGCACATATAACGCTTGAAGTGAGCGAAAACGATGCCAAAAATCGTATCACTGTCTGCCCGGGCGCAAATTTTTCATTATGCGTCGATGAGATTGCATGGCTGAAGAAACGTATTGCGGATTTTGACATTGTCATGATGCAGCTCGAGTTGCCGATCGAAGTGGTGGAGGCAGTAGCGGCATGGGCCTATGAGGCTGGCGTCCCTGTTATGTTGAATCCTGCGCCTGCTGCATCGTTATCGGATACACTGCTTCAGCATGTAACCTATTTTTCGCCAAATGAGCACGAGGCAGCACTGATGTCTGGACAGAAACTAGACGTTGACAACGGTATAGATCAGGCAGGTTTGCACAGCGTTGCAGATTATTTTATGCGTCACGGTGTGAAAAATCTAATCGTTACTTTTGGTGCCAATGGGTCTGTATGTGTGAATGAGCATGGCACTGCGTATACTCCATGCGTCCATATGGATAAGGTCGTTGATACGACCGCGGCGGGTGATTCGTTTGTCGCCGCATTTTGCACTAGTATGATTGCAGGGCTGAGTGAACGGCAAGCACTGATTTTTGCAAGTCACGCAGCTGCAATTACGGTTTCTCGCATGGGTGCGATGCCCAGTTTGCCGACAATTGCAGAGGTAAAAGCTTTGCTGAAAGAAAAAGGATGCGCGGAAATTGACTTTACTATGCTGGATGCACTGAATTAATTTTATCAAATTGATTGATCGATAAGATAGTAAATACAGGATGCAAGCTGACGGGTTGCGCGTCAAAGCGCAAGACCTGCCGGTTTTTGCTTTAGTCACTCACTTGCGATGATAGGATAGTCTGTTTTGTTATCCTTATTTTTTAGATTATCATTCATTATGACTTGACGGTTTTTGAAAGATTTTGCATGCCTTTGAATGTTGATGTGCAGAATGAATAATATAGCTCATTAATCTATGTAGTTCTCAATAATCGTGTGTATCCTGGAGATGCGATTTTGGAAAAGACAAGGCGAAAAAGCGTTCAGAAGATCAGCGAATATCGCTCAAAATCGGACTGGCTGGTAACGCCCAATACGTACACAGCTTTTGTATTTTGTGATACCTGCGGCGCAGCCGTCAAAAAAGAAGAGCATTGAGGAAACGTATAAATCGGATGATTGCGGGCATGATAACAGCAAATCAACAAAGGAGGTCATATCCATGAATCACTCTCAATGCAATAAGGCGATCCGCTGCACCGTTTCTCAGTGCGCAAATCATTGCGACAGTGCGGAATACTGCGCGCTGGACTGCATCACGGTAGGCACGCACGAGGCAAACCCGACGGTTGACCAGTGCACCGACTGCAAGTCCTTCCAGCGCAAGTGCTGATGTGACAATAGGCGAGGAGGAAACCGTTTAAGGCTTCCTCCTCGTCTGTTTTTCAGCAGCAGCCGCATATTGACATATTCCTGCCAAGTGGATATACTAAAACTGTAGATCACCTTTCTCGGAAGCAGTGCTGACGGGCAAGCCTCTACGAACTTTATATCATCTGCTGTCAAAGATATGGTCTGCGATGAAAGAACCGGAATGAGGTCATTTTGCGTCCTGCATCGTTTTGCAGGGCGCTTTTTTGTGAAAAGGAGAGTTTTTATGGAAAAGCGCATTGCCATTTTGGGGATCATCGTATCCGATCGGGAGGCCAGCGGGGAGGTCAACCGTCTGCTGCATGAGTATGGTGGATATATCATCGGACGCATGGGTATTCCGCGTGATGGGTGCTCGATCATCACGGTCGTGATGGAAGGCGCCAACGATACGATCAATGCGTTGTCCGGCAAGCTTGGACGCTTGAAAAACGTGCAGGTCAAGTCTATGATGGCAAAGTAAGGAGTAGAAAAGTATGAAACGATTTTTGGCAGGTTTGTTGGCTGTGGCAGCTTCGTTCTCGCTGCTCACGGGCTGCGGTCAGCAGGGGAATGCAGTTGATGAACAGGAGCCGCAGTCTGCGGTGGAACCGGGCTACGAAGAGGGCTTGACCACGCGTGTGGCCGCACTCAAGGGGCCGACCGCAATGGGTCTGGTTTGCCTGATGGATGAAAACGAGGGGGAGGACGCACATTATTCGTTCGACCTGTACACCTCGGGCGATGAGATCGTGCCGCTGATCGGCAAGGGAGAAGTGGATATTGCCCTGATTCCGACCAATCTGGCCGCAACGCTTTATCAAAAGACGGAGGGTGGCGTGCAAGTGCTGGATGTCAATGCGGGCAACGTACTATATGTGGTTTCGCACGATGAGGCCATCATTGATTTGAACGGTCTCAAGGGCAAGACCGTTTATATGACAGGCAAAGGCACTTCGCCGGACTGGACGCTGCAATATTTGCTCGATAAAGCGGATATGAGTGAGAGCGATCTGACCATCGAATTTAAGACCGAGGCGACCGAGGTTGTTTCTGCGCTGGCACAGGATGCATCCGCAGTCGGCATTCTGCCGCAGCCGTTTGCTACCGTGGCAATGATGCAGGATCAGGAGCTTTCGATGAACTTCCCGCTGGAAAGCGTATGGGAAAAATACAGTCCGGACGGCAGCGGAATTGCGACAGGTGTCACCGTGGTGCGTACGGAGTTTGCTAAGGAGCATCCGGCAGCGGTAGCGCAGTTTGTGCAGGATCATCAGGCATCGGTCACAGCGGCGGAGGAAAATCCCGAGGAGGCCGCGGCGCTGATCGAGGAATATGGCATTGTCAAGGCGGCGGTCGCGCAGCAGGTGATTGAGCACTTTAATCCCATGGTGGCAACGACGGGCGAAGAGATGAAAACATGGGTTTCCGGTTATCTGGAAATGCTCTATGAGGTAGCGCCGGATGCTGTGGGAGGAAAGCTGCCGGATGAAGGCTTCTACTATCTGGGATAAACGCTGGCGGCGCTGGCTCGCAGCGGCGATATTTTGGCTGGGGGTATGGCAAGCGGCTTCGCTTGCCTTGCCCAAGCTGTTGTTTGCAGGCCCTGCACAAACCGTGCAGAGCCTGTTTTCCATGATCGGAACTGCAGATTTCTGGCTTTCTATCGGTCATTCGCTTGGGAAAATCGCAGGAGGCTTTGCGTTGGCGTTTGTGTTGGGATGCCTGCTCGCGGTTCTGGCGCATCGAGCCACGATTGCGCGTGTGCTGCTCGAGCCTGCGGTGCAGATCATGAAAAGCGTACCGGTGGCCTGCTTTGTCGTGGTGGCACTGATTTGGGTGCGGTCGGCATGGATCTCAGTGCTGACGGCGTTTTTCGTTGTGTTCCCCGTTGTGTACATCAATTTACAGCAGGGACTGGCTGGTGTGGATGAAAAAATGCTGGAAATGGCGCGCGTTTTTCGCTTGTCCGGCGGAAAACAGCTTCGTGCGGTTTATCTGCCTGCCGTGGTGCCGTATGTGCTCAGCGCGTGCCGTATGTCGGTTGGGATGGCGCTCAAGGCGGGCGTGGCGGGTGAGATCATCGGCTTGCCCCGCTGGTCGATCGGAGAGCAGCTTTATCTGTCTAAATTATATCTCAATACGGCCGACCTGTTTGCTTGGTCGCTGACCATCATCGTGATTAGCTTGCTGCTGGAAAAGCTGTTGGTGCGTGTGGCCGCAGCGTTACAAAAGAAATGGGGTGCCGCTGCATGATCGAATTTCGCGGGGTGAGCAAGTCATTTGATGAAAAGAATGTGCTGCACGACCTTGACTGGCGCATTGCGCCGGGGGAGCAGTGGCAGGTGCGCGGCGCGTCCGGTATTGGCAAAACCACACTGCTGCGACTGCTGATGGGCTTGGAAAAACCGGATGCAGGCAGCATTACCGGGCTGGAAGATCTGCGGTTTCTGCCTGTGTTTCAGGAGGATCGACTGGTTGAGCATTGGAGCGCGGTCGGAAACGTGTCGCTGGTATGCGCGGATGCCGCGCGCGTGCGCATGATTCTATGCGCGTTGCTGCCTGAGGATGCAATCGACCAACCGGTACGGACGCTGTCCGGCGGTATGCGTCGGCGCGTTGCGCTGGCACGTGCATTGGCTGCCGAGGGCGATGTGCTTGTGCTGGATGAGCCGTTCGCAGGTCTTGACGCGGAAACCGAGCGACAGGCGGCAGAGGTGATTGCCGCGAACCGCGCAGGCAGAACGCTGGTGTTGGTGTCGCACAGCGGCGAGGCGCAGCTGCGGGATTTTCGTACATTGTCCTTAACTGAATAAGTAAGGCCGCCCCATGCGGGGTGGCCTTGCTGCATACGGTTGCCAAAAAAGGACAAAGTATGATAAGATAGTCTGCGTAAAGGTTGTGATATAACATGCAAAAGGGAGAAGCGGCAAAACTGAAGCTGCTGCTCAGCGGCATTTCTGCGCGATTGACGAAAAATAGAGATTTCTTTATGCAGGCGGTCGGCGTTTTTACTTCGGGTAAGAAAAAGTTTGAAGCAAAGCTTACACGCGACGGTGAGGACTACCGGCTGCGCTTTCAGGGTGCGGAACGCACGGTGGATGCCGATGGTTTCTGCGCATTTTTTGTCGAGCAGGCAGAGAAATTCGATGAAGCGGTGCTGACTTATACGGAGCGTGGCTCGGTGGTGACGCTTTCGGTCACGCCGCGCGGCGTACAGCTGAAGCAGGCAGAGCGCGAGGCGACCGCAGAGGAGAAAGCCGCCGCTGCCAATCCGTTGCTCGACCCGGGACGGCAGTATCTCATTCGCGTTGATCGCGCGGCGGCGCTGCTTCGTGAGATCGGCATTCTAACCGCAGACGGCAAGCTGAAAAACGATATGATCCGCAAATACAATCAGATCGATCATTATGTAGAGTTGGTTGCGCCCATGTTTGAGCAGGACGATAGCGAGGAGATTGTGCTGCTGGACTGCGCCTGCGGCAAGTCCTATCTTAGCTTTGTCATGAACTACTATCTGCATGAGGTGCTGCGCCGCCGCTGCCGTGTGATCGGCGTGGACATCAACGAGCATGTCATTGACGAGAGCCGCGCGATGGCCAAGCGGCTGGGGTATCATAACATGGTGTTCCAGTGCGCCGATTTGCGCACCTACCAGCCGCCCAAGGGCGTGACGGCGGTCATTTCGCTGCACGCCTGCGATATTGCGACCGATCTGGCACTGGCGACAGCCATCCGCGCCCGCGCGAAGTATATCGCGTGCGTGCCCTGCTGCCATAAGGAGCTGCTCGATCAGTACACGCTGCCGGGACTGGAGCCGCTGACCAAGTTCGGTGTGTTCAAGGCGCGGTTCAACGACGTGCTGACCGACAGCATGCGCGCGCTCAAGCTGGAAGCGGAGGGGTATAAGGTATCGGTTGTGGAGTATATTTCGCCGCTTGACACGCCGAAAAACCTGCTCATCCGTGCGGTGCGCACCGGACATGACAACCCGCGCGCCCGCAAGGAATACGACGCGGTGCGGCAGGTAGTCGGCACAACCTCCGAGCTTGACCGGCGGTGCGCGGAAATGGAGAACGAGTTCTTTATAACGGACGATGATTTGATTTTGTAACACCAAGATTGCCTCTGAATAGACTGGTAATGAAGTCTCTTCAATCAATATTTGGAGGTAATCTACATGGCTGAAAAAGTATGCTGCCCCGGCCCGATCTGCGGCGGCAATAACAATAACGGTACTGCCGGCGGTTTCCGCGAGGCAGTCTGCGTCCACACCAAAAAGGTTTATGACTCCTGCCGCAGCAAGGAGTGCCTGCGCGACATCCGCGTGTATCTGTGCCGCGATGCGCAGGAGCTGCTCAACGCAGGTGGCATTGCTTCGGTCAAGCCGCGCGCTGCTGAACTGCTGTGCGTGAAGATCGACGTGGAACACGTTCAGTTTAAACGCGGCTTGTGAGGTTACAACATCGGGACAGGCGTGGACGGCAGCAGCGGATAAATTTGCAGATGCAGATTGCCGGGGCGGTTTGTGGTGACGCGTTCTGTCTTGGTGTACACGATTTTTTCAATCACGGTCTTGAGCAGGCGGTTTTGTTCGCGGGCGTTGTCCGCCTGTTCATAGGCGTCGAGGACATGCTGCAAGCGAAGGACGAAAGCGCGGCGGTTTGCAGCAGCGTGTTCCAATTGTTCCAGTTCGGCTTGCATATCGCCCTGTTGACGGAGGAGCGAGGTGCGCTCGGCATCGAGCGCGTTTTTGCGCTCCAGATATAGAGCAGGGGTATATACTCCTGTTTCGACCAGCTCAAATGCGCGGCTGATGCGTGCATCCAGTTCTGAGAGACGTTTGTCCAGTAGCTGAAGTGAGGCGCGCAGCGGCGCGGTTTCGTCCTGCTGCGAAAAGGGACTGCCGTCGGATGTATAGGCGGATAGCCAGAGGCGCAGCGTGTCGAGTACCATGCGCTCGATTTCGTCATAGCGATGCGAAATGGTCGGACAGGCCGAGCGGGAGACGCAGAAAATCAGCGGCTCGCGCGGGATGGTCTGTCGGTTGGAGATGCAGTTGCGCTGCATCTTGCGCCCGCATGAGCCGCAGACAATCAGGCCGGTGAAGGCGTTTTTCTGTCCCTTTCCGGCAGGGACCGGAGGCGCGGGATGGCTTGCGAGGATTTCTTGCGCACGGTGCCAGTCCTCGCGGGAAACAAGCGCTTCGTGTCGCCCTTCATATAGCTGTATGTCCTTGGCGGTCAGGCGAACGACTTTGAGACGGCCGTCCACCACCTCCTTGCGCGTTGGACGGCGGGTACTGGTGGTGTAGCCTGCATAGTGTGGATTGTGCAGCAGGAGAGACACGCGGCGGTCGGTCCACTGATGGCGCGCGCCCGGCGGCGGGGGCAGCAGGCGGTTGAGCCGCTTTTTGATTTGCGAGATGCACACATCTTCTTGCACAAACCAGCGAAATATGTTTTGTACGATTGGCGCGGTTTGTGGATCGGGTTCGAGTGAGCCGCCCTTTTCGCCCTTGAGCTTGATTTTGCGGTAGCCGAAAGGCGGCTGTCCGGCGGTGTATTTGCCCTCGCGTCGTGCCGCCTGCACTCCGGCGTTTAGGCGGCGGCGGATGGTTTTGTATTCGCGGCGGGACATGAAAAGCCCGAACTCGAAATATTCCTCGTCGTATTCGTTGTTGGGGTCGAAGGTTTTGAACGGCGTGATGATGCGCGTTTCTGAGTATTTGAAGGCACGCGCGACCATGCCTTGGTCGATGCTGTCGCCGCGTGCCAGACGTTCAATTTCCATCACGATGACACCGCACCACTGTCCGGCTTCCACCTCTTGCAGCAGCCGCTGCATCTGCGGACGCGCGGCAATGGTGTCGCCTGAGACGACCTCTTCATAAATCGCTCCGATGGGCAGGCTGCGTGCTTCAGCCAGTTCGGTGAGTGTGCGGCGGTGACGGGCGAGCGTGTCGCCTTCGCCGCGTGCTTCGGCTTCGAGGTCCTGACGGGATTTGCGCAGATAGATGCAGTATTGCGTCGGCATGGAATCCACTCCTTACGATGGTGTATTAACATCCTATCAGTGGTGCATGCAAAAAATGACATGCTAAGGCTTGTCCGGCGCATAGGATACGGCGAAGGAGGCGGTCCGCATGGCTGTTGCTGCAACCTATCACTATGCGCATGGCACGGTTTCGGTTTGTGATGACGCTTATTGTGAAGTTTCGACGGAGGAGCTTAAGCGCCGCGAAGAGCACATGTGGCGCGCGGCATATGAGATTGCGCTGGGGGCGCAAGCCAAACGGCAGGAAACGGAAAAATGAACAGGAGCTGGAAGTGTATTTCAGCGCGCCAAAATCCGTCAAATTGCGGTGATTCTTTTTGTTCAGTTTTTTCTCTTTTCACACAACATGTGGTGTGTTATAATGAAAACCTACACCAAATAGCATGAGTGAGGAAATAATAATGGTTCGAGTAATTAAAAAAGATAATACAAAAGAAGCGTTTAACATTCAAAAAGTGGTGATTGCGGTCAATAAGTCCGCAAACCGCGTGCTGTATACGTTTACCGAGGACGAACTGCGGGCGATCTGCGACCATGTGGAGGGCTACATCCGCGATCACGGTATGACCGAGGTGCAGATTTGGCAGATGCATAACATCGTCGAGGCGGCCCTTGAAGCCGTGCGCCCTGAAGTAGCCAAGAGCTACCGCGATTACCGCAACTATAAGCAGGATTTTGTCGGCATGCTGGACAGCGTGTACAAAAAGAGCCAGTCGATCATGTATATCGGTGATAAGGAGAACTCCAACACGGACTCCGCGCTGGTGTCCACTAAGCGCAGCCTGATCTTTAACCAGCTCAATAAGGAGCTGTATCAGAAGTTCTTCATGAACACCGAGGAGTTGCAGGCCTGCCGCGACGGCTATATTTATGTGCACGATATGTCTGCGCGCCGAGACACCATGAACTGCTGTCTGTTCGATGTGGAGCATGTGCTCAAAGGCGGCTTCGAAATGGGCAATTTGTGGTATAATGAGCCTAAGACGCTCAATGTTGCCTTTGACGTGATCGGTGATATTGTGCTGTCTGCGGCTAGCCAACAGTACGGCGGCTTCACCGTGCCGTCGGTTGATCTGCTGCTTGAGCCGTATGCAGAGCGCAGCTACAAGATGCTGACCGAAAAGTACAGCCGCCTGGGACTGGATGCGGAGACCGTGGAAAAAGAGGTCATGGCCGACATTCTCAACGATTTCGAACAGGGCTTTCAGGGCTGGGAGTATAAGTTCAACACGGTCGCGTCCAGCCGCGGCGACTATCCGTTCATCACCATGACCATGGGCACTGGCACGGGGCGCTTTGCCAAGCTCGCGTCCATTACGATGCTGAACGTTCGTCGCAAGGGTCAGGGCAAGAAGGGCCAGAAAAAGCCTGTGCTGTTCCCCAAGATCGTGTTCTTGTATGACGAGAACCTGCACGGCCCGGGCAAGGAGCTTGAAGACGTATTCGAGGCGGGCATCGAGTGCTCGTCCAAGGCGATGTATCCGGACTGGCTGAGCCTGACCGGCGAGGGCTATGTGCCGTCGATGTATAAGAAGTATGGCGCAATCATCAGCCCGATGGGCTGCCGCGCGTTCCTGTCTCCGTGGTATGAGCGCGGCGGGATGAAGCCTGCGGATGAAGCGGACAAGCCGGTCTTTATCGGTCGTTGGAACATCGGCGCGGTGTCGCTGCATCTGCCGATGATTTATGCCAAGTCGCAGCAGGAAAATCGTGATTTTCATGAGGTGTTGGACTATTACCTCGAGCTGATCCGTCGTCTGCATATCCGTACCTATGCGTATCTGGGCGAGATGCGCGCGTCGACCAACCCGTTGGCATATTGCGAGGGCGGCTTTTACGGCGGCCACCTCAAGCCGTCGGATAAGATCAAGCCCATCATGAAAACGGCGACCGCGTCGTTCGGCATTACGGCGCTCAACGAATTGCAGGAGCTGTATAACGGCAAGTCGCTCGTCGAGGACGGGCAGTTTGCGCTCGATACGCTCGAATACATCAACCAGAAGGTCAATCAGTTCAAGGAAGAGGACGGCAACCTGTACGCGATTTACGGAACGCCGGCCGAGAGCCTGTGCGGCTTGCAGGTTGAGCAGTTCCGCCGTAAGTACGGCATCATCGAAGGCGTGTCCGATCGCCCGTATGTCTCCAACAGCTTCCATTGCCATGTCACTGAGGATCTCACGCCGATTGAAAAGCAGGATCTGGAAGGACGCTTCTGGAACCTGTGCAACGGCGGCAAGATCCAGTATGTCAAGTATCCGATTGACTACAATCTGGAGGCCATCCGCTCGTTGGTGCGCCGCGCGATGCGTCTGGGCTTCTACGAAGGCGTTAACCTGTCGCTGGCGTACTGCGACGACTGCGGTCATGAAGAGCTGTCGATGGACGTTTGCCCTAAGTGCGGCAGCCGCAATCTGACCAAGATCGACCGAATGAACGGTTATCTGTCTTATTCGCGCGTCAAGGGTGACACGCGTCTGAACGACGCCAAGATGGCAGAAATCGCAGAAAGGAAAAGTATGTGATGCGCTATCACAACATAACCAAAGATGATATGCTCAATGGGGAAGGGCTGCGCGTCGTGCTATGGGTGGCTGGCTGTGGACATGCCTGTCCGGGCTGCCATAATCCCGTGACATGGGATGCAGACGGCGGCCTGCCGTTCGATCAGGACGCGGAGGACGAGCTGTTTGCAGAGCTTGGCAAGGATTATGTGTCAGGCGTGACGCTTTCGGGCGGTGACCCGCTGTTCCCGGCCAACCGTGCAGATGTGGAGGCGTTATGCGCTCGCATCCGAGAGCAGTTCCCGGATAAGACAATCTGGCTGTATACTGGTTATACATGGGAGCAGATACAAGACTTGCCGCTGCTGGAAAACGTAGATGTGGTTGTGGACGGACGGTTTGTGCAGGCGCAGGCAGATTCCCAACTGCACTGGCGCGGCAGTGCCAACCAGCGGGTGATCGACGTTGTGCGCACCCGTGCATCAAACGAAGTTGTTTTGCTGTAAAAGTATGGATAAGGAAGGCGGATATAATATGCAAAAGGTTGCAAAATTTCACAAGGTATCGGAACAGCAGTTTCTCACGGATTGGTGCAGCGCAACCGGAAGCAGCACGAGCGAGGCAAAAGCGGTTTATGAGAAGATTCGTTTGCCACGCCGGGCAACGGTCGGCTCCGCGGGGTATGACTTTTTTGCACCCGAGACGTTTTCTCTTGTGCCGCACGAAACTATCCTGATCCCGACTGGTATTCGTGTGGAAATCAAGGATGGTTGGGTGCTGCAGCTTTATCCGCGTTCCGGCCTCGGCTTTAAGTATTGCCTGCAAATGGACAATACGGTCGGTATCATCGACAGTGATTACTTCAATGCGAAAAATGAAGGGCATATCTTTATCAAGATGACCAATCAGAATCGACAGGGGAGAAATCTTTCTGTTGCCGCGGGCGAGGGCTTTGCACAGGGCATCTTCCTGCCGTTCGGCATCACACAGGATGACGATGCAGACGGCTGCCGTGAGGGCGGCTTTGGCAGCACAACGAAATAAGGTGGTTTGACCGCAGTTTTCGTTTTGCTTTGCTGAGAAAGCGCATTTGGCAATGGTGTCACCTTTTCCTGTCTACCTGCTTATACTGATGACAGGAGCGTGATGCGCAATGTTTTGTCGGGGTCAGGTCATCGGTTTGATTTCCCTCTGTTTGGGTGTGGGCCTGCTGCTGGGCGGACTGCTCTCGCTGTGTCTGCCGGTCTGGCTGCTTGCGCTGGCGCTGATCGCAGCAGGGTGGTTCCTGCTTCAGTGTTGACGGGAGGTGGACGCGATGATGAAGGTTGTTGTATGGAAGAGTCCGAAATATTTGAAAGGCATTTTGAGCAAGCTGTTTCATATCACCTGAAAGCAAACGGCTGCAAAAGATGCATGCGCCGAAAACGGGCGGTATGGCAGAAGGCCGTGCCGTCCGTTTTTCTGTTCACCCTAATCTGAATTTGCAAATTGTTCACAAATGAACGATTGACAGTGTCAACTATTTTGCGTATGATGATGGTAACAGAAACGCGCGGAAAAGGAGGGCGACGATATGAAGTGGTGGGAAGAGAGGTTTTTGCTCGATGCAGCAAAAATGGAAAAGCTATACTGGAATTGCATTCGCGAGGCAGCCAGCGGCTATCACTTGACGCCAAATGAAATTTCTGTGCTGCTGTTTTTGCGGCGGTATGCGCCGGAATCGGATACCGCAACAGAAATGGTGCAGCAGCTTGGGATATCCAAGGCATTGGTCGCGCGGAGCGTGGATAGTCTGCATCAACGTGGCTTTGTGCAGGGTGAACGCGATGCCAATGATCGACGCATCGTGCATCTGCATCTGTGCGGTGAGGGGATTGCAATCGCGCAGCGACTGCATCAGAATGGCTGCCGTGTGGTGGAACAGCTTCGCCGCGATGTAAGCGAAGAAGAGTTGCAGCAGGTGCATGAAATCATGCAAAAAATGCAGCGTAATCTGGATGAAATACTAAACAACATGGAAGGACAGGTGTAAATTGATATGGTTGAACCGGGCAAGGATTCCAAAACACCGAAAAGACCACTGATTTTCTATTATGCAGTGACATTGTTGGTGTTGATGCTGCTCAACTGGCTGCTGGTGCCGATGTTGGCGCAGCGGCAGGTCGTTGAGGTGGGCTACAATGAATTTGTGTCCATGCTGGATGATGGCAAGGTCCAGACGGTGGCCTACGAACCATCGGAGAGTCAAATCGTGTTTGAAGCGACGAACGAGGATGGTAAGACAGCCATTTACAAAACCGGCATTTTCCCTGATTCGGATTTATACAGCAGATTGGATGAGGCAGGTGTAAACTTCGCGGCTGAGATTCCGACGCAGACCTCTCCGCTGCTGAGCATTTTGCTCAGCTATGCGCTGCCAATCATTTTGATTGTTGTGGTCGGCCAGTGGCTGAGCAAAAAGATGATGAAGAGCATGGGCGGCAACGCGATGAGTTTTGGTAAGTCCGGGGCGAAAATCTATGCCGAAACCGAAACCGGAAAGACCTTTGCGGATGTAGCCGGACAGGATGAAGCCAAGGAAGCGCTGACTGAGATCGTGGACTTCCTACACAACCCGAACAAATATGCTTCGATCGGCGCAAAGCTGCCCAAGGGTGCGTTGCTGGTCGGCCCTCCGGGCACCGGTAAAACATTGCTGGCGAAAGCGGTTGCAGGGGAAGCGCACGTTCCGTTTTTCTCGATTTCCGGTTCGGAATTTGTGGAGATGTTCGTCGGCATGGGCGCGGCGAAGGTGCGTGATTTGTTCAAGCAGGCAAGTGAAAAAGCGCCTTGTATTGTGTTTATCGATGAGATTGATACCATTGGTAAAAAGCGTGACGGTAATGGCATGGGCGGCAACGATGAACGCGAGCAGACGCTCAATCAGTTGCTGACCGAGATGGATGGCTTTGACGGCACAAAGGGCGTGGTCATTCTGGCGGCAACCAACCGTCCGGAATCGCTTGACCCAGCGCTGCTCCGTCCCGGCCGGTTTGACCGGCGCATTCCGGTGCAGCTGCCCGATTTACAGGGCCGTATGGCGATTTTGAAGGTGCATGCTAAGGATGTCCATATGTCTGGAAACATTGACTTCAATGCGATCGCGCGGGCAACGTCCGGTGCATCCGGTGCAGATTTGGCAAACATCATCAACGAAGCGGCACTGCGCGCAGTGCGTCTGGGTCGCAGCGCGGTCGAACAGGCTGATCTGGAGGAAAGCGTGGAGACGGTCATCGCGGGTGCACAGCGCAAGAATGCGGTACTCAGCGCAAAAGAAAAGGAAATCGTCGCTTATCACGAAATCGGCCATGCGCTGGTGGCAGCCAAGCAGTCCAATTCCGCACCAGTGACCAAAATCACCATCATTCCGCGTACTTCGGGCGCGCTCGGTTACACCATGCAGGTGGATGAGGGTGAGCACTATCTGATGACACGCGAGGAACTACTGAACAAGGTGACAACCTTGACCGGCGGTCGTGCGGCAGAAGAACTGATTTTCGGATCGGTGACCACCGGTGCATCCAACGATATTGAGCAGGCGACCAAGCTCACACGGTCGATGATTACGCGGTACGGTATGAGCCGGCGGTTTGATATGGTGGCGCTCGAAACCGTAACCAATCAGTATTTGTCCGGGGATACCTCGCTGGCCTGTTCGGCGCAGACTGCGGCGCAGATCGATGAGGAAGTGGTGCAGACCGTGAAAACCGCGCACGAAAAGGCGGTTGGCATTTTGCAGGAGAATATGGAGGCGCTGCACCGTTTGGCACATCATCTGCTGGAAAAGGAAACGATCACAGGCGAAGAATTTATGGATTTGCTGAACAAGTCGCAGAACGGATAACAGGAGTGTAAAGAAGAACAAGGAGGGACGCTTTGCGTCCCTCCTTGTTTGTGTTTGAAGCTGTTTTAGGTTGAGCAAAACGGGTAAAATATTTCTCCAAAACTTATAGACGATATCGTCTATAAGCGTTATAATACAAAACAGACGAAATCGTCTATTTCTGTAAGACTGCCTTATGAGAAAGCGAAAGAGAAAACGGGGGTAGCAATGACCCAAAAAGAGCGGCAGGAGCACAGCCGGAAAGAGATTTTGCAGGCGGCGCTCGATGAGTTTGGCGCATATGAATATGCGCAGGTGACGGTGGACAATATTTGCGCACGCCACAATATTTCCAAGGGAATGCTGTATCACTATTATGCGGGCAAGGATGATCTGTTTTTGCTATGCGTGGGAGATACGTTTGAAAAGCTGTCGGAATTTGTGGCGAAGAACGAATTTCTGCTGCAAGACCGTCCCGCATTGGAAAGCCTAATGGCGTACTACCAGTGCCGGGAACAGTTCTTTGAAGCGCATCCGCATCGAAGGAAGATATTTGGATGCGCAATGCTGCATCCGCCGGCGCACTTGGAAAGCAAATTGCGTGAACTGCGCGCGCCGGTATGGCAGCGCAACCGGCAGTTTTGGCAGCGCGTGGTTCAGCAATACCCGCTGCGCGCAGGGTTGACCGAGGAACAGGTGACACGATATCTGGTCAGCCTGGACTATGCCTTTCCGACTATCTTGGAGCAGTACAACCAAGCAGGTACGGTAAGGGATATCTATGATATGCTGCAAGTCGCATCCGAAATTCTGGATATGATGCTGTTCGGTGTGATGCAGCCCCAAAAGGAGGAAGAGCAGAAATGAGAAAACTGGTGGCCTTTTGGTTGACGGTGTTGTTGCTGCTTAGCAGTGCTGCGGCTGCGGCTTGGCCGTCATGGGCGGCGGAAGCGCAGAATTGGGCTGTGGAACAGGGAATCAGTGACACCTTTTTGTCCGCACCGTCCATGAAATTAACGCGCGGACAGACCGTGCAGCTGTTATATGAAGCGGCGGGCAGTCCGGCGGTTTCTGGAGAAATGCCGTTTACCGATGTGAGCAGTGTTTATAAAAATGCGGTGATATGGGCTGCGGCACAAGGCTATGTGCAGGGCACAGGTGATGGGAAGTTCCGTCCGTCGGCATCGGTGACCCGGCAGGAGTTTGCCACGATGCTGTATCGACAGGCCGGGAAGCCGGCTGTCTCTGGTCAGGAGCTGCACTATTTTTCCGATTGGTCGGAAATTGCACAGTGGGCGCAGGATGCCATGCTTTGGTGTGTCCAGCAGGAACTGCTGCAAGGAAAAGCAAATGACCGTCTGGCGCCAACCGAGACAATCACAACCGCAGAGGCGGTTGTGGTCTTACAGCGTGCGCAGGACGACGGCACACCATCAGACAATACCGTGTACCTGAGCGGAGACACGGATGCAGCCGCAGAGCAGATGTCAAAGCATTTGCAGAGTGCAATAGCCGCTGTGCAGCAGCCTCCGGCATTTGATGTTTCGGATGTTTCGGCTTCTGCGGGTTGGGAGATTACGGCGAAGAATGTGTACTATGCCTTGTTGTCGGAAGATCCGTCCTATAAATATGCCTATGATATGAGTGTGACACAGCAGGGAAATATCCTGCAATGTACTTTTTCTTATATGCCGTATCGAAGCGGCAACTATCCGCAGGGTTTCCAGGGCGTCGAAGTGGATGGGCTGCACGCCTTGGTCACGTTGGCGCAGAATAATCTGACACAGACATCGGTCAATATTCGCATTACCGATCCGTCATTGACCGTGGACGATATGAACAACGCTTTGCAGCAGGTAGGCGGCGGTTATCTGTTATGTCAGCTCAATCGCGACGGCACGGCGATTACCATTACACCTGAAAACAATATGACGCGGGAAGCATGTCTGGCGCGTTTGGAAGAGATTGACCGCATGGCAGACGAATTGCTTGCAGAATGTATCCGTGACGGCATGACACAGCGAGAGAAGGTTGTGGCGATTTATACGGTGATCACCGATCGGGTGAAATATGACCGGCGCTATTATACCGATATTTCGTCAATGCCGCATGACTCCCAGACCGCGTATGGTGCGTTGCACGACAATCTCGCGATTTGCGGCGGTTATTCGCAGGCTATTCAGGTGCTGTTTGAAAAGGCGGGTATCCCCTGTCTGACGGTACAGGGACAGATGCGGTCGGAGAATCATATGTGGAATATTGCTCAGATTGATGGGGAATGGGCGTATTACGATGCGACAAGCGACCGGGGTATGTCCAAGTTTGGGTTCGTGCATTTCGGTGTTTCGGAAGATGAAATGCAGGAGTATGTGTGGGATGCAGAGTACGTACAGCGGCTGACAGACAGCTGGTAAGAACATAGTTGGGATAAGCGGCAAAGAAAGGTCGCAAGTGAATAAAAAAGCGATATGCTTCGTGGGGGAGCATATCGCTTTTTGTTTACGCGCATTTATAGCATATCCTGGCTGCAAAGTAGTTCGAACTGGTTGCGCTTAACGCGGAGTAAACCATCTTTTTGCATTTTACTCAGTTCGTTGGAGAGCGCGCTGCGATCGACATTCAGATAATCCGCCAGCTGTTGGCGGTTGAACGGAATAGTAAAGCTGCGACTGCCGCAGTGCGTTGATTGAAAGGAAAGATAGGATAGCAGTCGTCCGCGGATGGATTTTGATGTGGTATGAAAGATTTTTCGAGATAGGTTCAGGTTTTTGCGTGCGGAAAGAAAGAGCAGGTTGCGGATTAGCTTGCTGTGATGTGCGCAGGACTGTGAGCAGGTTTGCAGTACGCGCCCGACGTTGAGAAAGAGCACCTCGGAGTTTTCTGCTGCAACCGCATCCACCATCAGCGGCTCGCCCGTGCAGGCGTAGGTCTCCGCAAAGATGTGTCCGGGCATGACATGATCCAGCACGGTGGTGTTGCCCCAAAAATCGTCGTTTTGAATTAAAATGCTGCCCTTGAGCACAAGTCCAAGCTCGGAGACGGTGTCTCCTGCGCGGAAAATGCGTTCATTTTTCTCAAATTTTTTATGCTCAGCACCCAAACAATGCAACATCTCTTTCGCTTCGTTCTGTTGAATGCCGCGAAACAGTGCGCTTTCCAATAAGACAGCGGTCTGCAAAAAACATCCCTCCATTGTTGTTATAACAACATACTTGTTGCTTTGAGTATAGTATACTTCGCTTGTAACGTCAACAACCGTAAGGATCGTTTGATCTGCGGAACATGTGGAGGAAATGAACGATGGAACCGAAAATGTTTTGTTATCAGTGTCAGGAAACGGCGGGCTGCACCGGCTGCACCATGGCGGGCGTATGCGGTAAAAAACCAGATGTCGCTGCGATGCAGGATCTGCTGGTGTATGTGACCAAAGGTCTTTCCGCGGTGACTACCGCTCTGCGCAAGCAGGGGGAGGAAATCGCAGCAGAGATCAACCACCGCATTACGCTCAACCTGTTTATCACCATCACAAACGCCAATTTTGACAAGGAAGCTATCGTGGCGTGCATCCGTGAGTCGCTGGAAATTAAGCAGCAGCTGTTGGGGCGTGTGGCGCAGCCGGAGCTATTGCCGGAGGCTGCCCGCTGGACAGCGGACGAAGCGGATTTTGCAGCCAAGGCGGCAACGGTCGGTGTATTGTCCACGCAGGATGAGGATATCCGCTCGCTGCGGGAACTGATTACCTATGGTCTCAAGGGACTGTCGGCGTATTCCAAGCATGCAAATGCGCTGCTGCGGGATGATGGCAAGGTGGACGCGTTCTTGCAGCGTGCGTTGGCAGCAACATTGGATGACAGCCTGTCTGTGGATGCACTGGTGGCGCTGGCAATGGAAACCGGCAAATACGGCGTGCAGGGCATGGCACTGCTGGACAAGGCAAATACCGAAACCTACGGCAATCCGGAAATCACGCGAGTGAACATTGGTGTTGGCACTCGTCCGGGTATTCTGGTGTCTGGCCACGATCTACGCGATTTGGAAATGCTGCTGGAGCAGACTGTAGGCACAGGGGTGGATGTCTATACGCATTCTGAGATGCTGCCTGCGCACTATTATCCGGCGTTTAAGAAATATCCGCATTTTGTCGGCAATTACGGCAACGCATGGTGGAAGCAGAAAGAGGAGTTTGCGTCCTTTAACGGCCCGATCCTGATGACCACCAACTGCATCGTGCCGCCCGCAGCAAGCTATCAGGACAGAATATATACCACGGGTGCGGCTGGCTATCCGGGCTGCAAGCACATCCCGGGTGGCGTAGAGGAGCACAAGGACTTTTCTGCACTTATCGAGCATGCCAAGCGCTGTGCGCCGCCGCAGGAGATCGAGCGTGGTGAAATTGTAGGTGGTTTTGCGCATGCACAGGTGCTCGCGCTCGCGGATCAGATTGTGGAGGCGGTCAAGAGCGGTGCAATCCGTAAGTTTGTGGTGATGGCGGGCTGCGACGGTCGCGCGAAGTCCCGTAACTATTACACAGACTTTGCCAAGGCGCTGCCGCGTGATGCGGTGATTCTGACCGCGGGCTGCGCCAAGTATAAGTATAACAAGCTGAATCTGGGCGATATTGGCGGTATTCCGCGCGTGCTGGATGCGGGACAGTGCAACGACTCCTACTCGCTGGCAGTGATCGCGCTCAAGCTCAAGGAGGTATTTGGGCTGGAGGATATCAATGACCTGCCGATCGTGTACAATATTGCATGGTATGAGCAGAAAGCAGTGATCGTATTGCTGTCTCTGCTGTATCTGGGGGTCAAGAATATCCATCTCGGACCGACACTGCCGGCTTTTCTTAGTCCGAATGTGGCAAAGGTGCTGGTGGAGAACTTTGGTATCGCAGGTATTGGTGCTGTGGAAGATGATATCCGCTTGTTCTTTGGGGATGAAAACGCATAAGCGGATAAATATCTGCCATAGTGCAAAAGAACGCTGCAATAGCCGTACCCTTGTGCATAGAAAGAAGTCCGGCCAAAAGCCGGGCTTCTTCTTTGGTGATATACTGCCTGTTGGTTATGGCAGAGTGATTGGTTTAATATTTATCCGTGTAGCTGGAGCCGCCAAAGTTATCAACGGACGCTGAAGAAGGGGGAGCGGCGGGAGTGTCTGCTTCAAAGGAAGACATCGGCAAACCGTTTTCGGTTTCCGGCAGAACAAAGTGGCTGATCATGCCCTTCAGCATTTGCGCCTGACCGGACAATTCCTCGCTGGCCGCAGCGCTTTCCTCTGCAGTAGCGGAGTTGGTTTGCACTACTTCGGAAATCTGGTTGACACCGATGGAAACTTCCTTCAGGTGTGCAGCCTGATCCTGATAATCCCGTGTGACACGTTCAACGGCGGAAACAACCTCATCCGAGTTGGATGCTGCAATGCTGAGCGCTTCGGCTGTGGAGCGTGCAATACCTTCGCCTTGCTTGACAGCCTCGATAGACTGTGCAATCAATTCGTTGGTTTCCTTTGCAGCAGCTGCGCTCTTTCCGGCAAGATTGCGTACCTCGTCGGCAACAACGGCAAAGCCCTTGCCTGCCGAACCGGCGCGCGCAGCCTCAACCGCGGCATTGAGCGCAAGAATATTGGTCTGGAACGCGATATCGTCAATCGTCTTGATGATCTTGCCGATCGCGTTAGAGTGACGGCTGATATCCTGCATTGCGGTCAGCATATCCTGCATTTGACCGTTACTGGTGTTCATCTGGGTCTTGACTGCATTGAGCTGTTCAATCATTTTTCCGGCTTGCTCTGCGCCTTCGGTAACCTTATCGTTCAGGTTCTGTACCGTGTTGGACAGTTCCTGTACCGAAGATGCCTGCTCGGTTGCACCCTGTGCAAGTGCCTGTGCGCCGCTGGCAATCTGATCCGAACCCATATTCACCTGCGCAGCAGACATTGCAATGCTGGACATGGTCTCCGACAGGTTCTTTTGAATGCGGAGCAAAGCTTCCTTAAGTTTGGCAAATTCACCGCGATAGTCATGCTGCAATTCGAATACCAGATTGCCATGACCGATCTGGTCAAGAACAGTGGACAGTTCATCAATGTATTGGATATACGTTTTCAAGCGATCCACAATGCGCAGCGTGGACTGGCCGAGGCGGGCAACTTCGTCGTGGCCCTTTACCTGATATTCCACATTCAGTTCGCCATCGGCCAGCCGGTCTGCAACCTTACCCAGCCGCTTGAGCGGACGAATGATTGAAACTGCCAGTAGAATCACGATGATCGCCAGCAAAATGGCACAGATGACAAAACTGATGATGATAATGCGCATGGTGCTGGAGACGTGGCCGTCATATTCTTCTGCCGGCAGAATGCCCAATACCTCATAATCATTGTCATCGAATGTTGCAATACTGCCATAGTAAGGAGTTCCCTGACGGGTATATTCCATGCCTTGCACGCTGGTGCGGTTAAGCAGTGCTTCCTGCATGTTGGAAGAGTACTGTGCTTCTTCGATCGTTGTACCGACGACAGAAGAATCCGGGTGATAAACGATCATGTTAGAGGAGTCGATCAAGGTGATGTAGCCCGTGTCGCCCACCTGAATTGAATTGAGAGAATTGCGAAGCTGCTCTATGGAAACGTCGATACCAGCCACGCCGATCATGCGGTTGTTGCTCATGATCGGACCGACAACGCTGATGACCATTTCCTGCGTTCCGGTGTCGACATAGGCGCCGGTGATGGTGGTTTTCTGCTCCTCTTGGCTGCGGGTATACCATTCACGGGTGGAGAAATCCACGTCCGCTGAGGTGACGCGGCTATTGTCGGAGTATACCAATTCTTGCAAGCCGACATCTGCAAACCAAACACCCATTACCGTATCCTGATACTGCTGTTGAATTTTTTGCAGTTCTGCAAGCATGCTGGAGAAATACGGAGAACCCTCCAAGGTGGTTTTTGTCTGGTCTGCCGCAAGACCAGAAATATCCGGTGAGCAGATCATGGTATCCACCACGCCGTAGTACTGCTTCAAAAATGCGTTTACTGACTGCGCGCCAGATCCCGCTTGTGAGGTCAGATTTTCTGTAATCATATCCTCGACTGTGCCGGAAATCTGGATCCCGAGCAGTGTTCCGATACCACTCAGCACCAAAATGAGTGGTATCAAAATACCCAAAGCGAGTTTTTGCACGATCCCTAATTTCACGATAACACCTTCCCGTTTATTTTTCTCACTCCCGTGTGACACGAATTGTTGCGTGCATGCAACAATAATTTACATGGTAATATTCGACCGAATTTTTCAATTCATAACAGTTTCATCCAAAGAAATTCTCTTTTTTGCACAACTGGAGGGAAAGAATAAGTTGCATTATTGGAAATTACGCACAAAAACAGCAGCATACAGAAAGATTTTACAATATTTCGAATTTTTTGAACACTTTATTGCATGATTATTCATTGCTGCGTAGAAAAGAGGAGGATAGAAAAAGACGTATTGCTGTATTGGAAAAGGGACGCTGCAGCAGGCAGCGTCCCTTGCGAGAACGGTATGTACAAGAAATATGTTTTCGATAGGGAAAGGCGTTACCAATGGTACAACAACTGAAAATCGAGAAACTGGACATTATTTGCGGTTTATAGCCTTCACTTGAAGCAGAAACATGTCATGGAATAACATGTCTTCCTGCCGCTCAGTGATATCATTAAAACTGCAGCCGTAGCACATTTTCCCAGAATCCAGCGGTTGCACGCGCTGTACAGTGCAAGCGAAGGAATAGCGCGGCCCGTCCCGGCGCAGCTGCAGGGAGGAGACAAAAATCTGCTCGCCCTGCACGTATTGCTCTGGGCTGATTAAACACAATCCGGTTAGACTGATGTCTACCGTTTGACACAGAGCAACAGTGGAGGACTCCGTATCAGTGCCGCGATAAACGGCAATTTCGGATCGGATCGGTTGCCGGAAGCTGCTGCGCCGTTCTGCACAGGAAAACGTATGCTTCAATCCGATTCGCCAGAAATCAGCTGCGCAGCGGGAAACAACACCATAAAGCAAAAGCACGTTGTTCATGGCGAGCCCGGTCTGCACATGCAGTTTGACGGGAGTCTGGTGGATGATACCCTGTGGTGTTTCGCTGCCATTGCGGATAGAAACGGTTAATTCTTCTTCACCGTCGTCATAGTGGTGGATGGAGCCGGCAAACAAAAGACGGTTATTCAGCTTGAGCACTTCACAGGACGCGCCGAGGTAATGATGCATCGAATCCATATAGTCTTGCATGAGTTGTCATCCTTTCCGCAGAAACAGAATCAGCTTTGCAACGTTTCACTATTATCGTTTCGTAAAATTCGGCAAAAATCCTCCAGTTCAAGCGGCTTATAGAAATAAAATCCCTGCATGTAGTCGCATTCAGTTTGCCGGACGATTTGAAGCTCCTCTTGGGTTTCCACCCCTTCCACGCATACCTTCTTTCCGAAGCGGTGGCAAGCGTAGATGATACTCATCATAAAGTTCAGCTTTTCCGGAGAAGAGGTGAGTTCACACACCAAGGTTCGGTCCAGCTTGATTAAGTCGGCAGGGTATTGCAGCAGCATATGCAAGCTGGAGTATGCCGTGCCGAAATCGTCCAGAACAAAGGAAATACCGACTTTGTCACATTGTTCGATGAAGTGCTCCAGATAATCGGGCATTTCGTCAAAGTGCGTCTCTGTCAACTCGATCATCAGATTGCGTCCAGGGATGCCGTAGAGCAGCATCGAATTTTGGATACAGTCGAAAAAGGATGGATCGAGAATTTGCAGATAGCTGACATTGAAAGCGATTTTGAGATTGGGGGCGCGGAGAATAAGCTCCTGACTGGCCTGCATGATTTGCGTGACCAGCCATTTCCCAACCGGGACGATCAGGCCAACCTGCTCAAGGATGGGAATAAACTTGGATGGCGGAATATCATGATCGTGATACTGCCACCGGAGCAGGATTTCACAGCCGAAAATCTCATTGGTGTCTGTTTTGATCTGTGGCTGGAAGTTGATTCGGAAGCCTTGGAAGCCATGATTGACGCTGTAATTGAGCGCCATGCTGATGTCGGTTTGTTCTCGGTAACCCTTGGAGAGATAGTTGGAAAACTCGACACAATCCGTGGAAGGTGATTTCTTGGCGTTTTGTGTGGCAAACAGGACGTTGTCGATCAGCTCTTGCGGGGCTGTACCATCCTGCGGCGCATGCAGTATGCCCATGGAACATGGATACATAATGTGAATTCCGTTGCGGCGGTAGACATCGAGAACAATTTGACGAATGGTATCCGACAGTACACGGGCATCATAATCGAGTTGCGTGAGCACCAGAAAATGTACGCCGTCCAGACGGAAGAACTGAAATTGCTCGCCCAGTTCCATTTCCATGCGGTTGGCAATTTCACGGAGCATGGCATCGCCAGTTTTTCGACCCAAAGACAGGTTGATATCAGAAAAATGTCTCAGATGGAAGCACAAGAGCAGAATTTTGGATTGACGGCGGCAGAGTGTTTCCAGATCTTTGAGCGCACAAGAGAGGTTTAAAAGTCCGGTGACGGGATCTACCTCGGATTCATTGTTAAGGCTGATCATACTGCCGGAGAAAAACAGCGGTAAGTTCTTTTGCTCGTCCCAAGTCAGGATTCCGCGGCAATGCACCCAGACCAGTTGACCGGTTTTGTCAAAGATACGGTAGCGGATGCTGTGTGTGGTACGCTTTTCGCGGAACATGGCCTGCGAATCCTTGATATGAAGCTGTCGATCCGGTTCATAGATACGTTGCTCCAAGAGACCGATAAAATCATAAACCAGATTACTGTCAAAATTGAAGGTGTCCCGCAGATTGTCGGAGATATAGTAGATGTTGCGCTGCACATCGCCGCAATACAGGTAAAATGGCGCTTCCGGCATGGCGATGGAATGGAAAAAGGTTTCGGCGTCAAAGTAATAATGTTGCAGGAATGCCTGAAACGCGGTAGCTTTAGAGGACTCAAAATGCGGCTCGTGTGCCTGCTGATTTTCGTAATAGGCAAGTTTGTCGCGATACATACTGTCATCAGCCAAGGTAATAAGCTGAGAAAAATTGTCCTCGTGTGAATCCGACCAGGTGCTGCCGATGGATAAAGCGCAGTTTTCTTCCGCAACGCGGGTACGGAGCTTTGCGATTTGATCCTCCAAAACCTTTTGGGAGATGTCCTGACAGACCACCAAAAATTCATCTCCGCCAATTCGATAGACATTTCTGGGAGAAAACAGATCGGTCAAAATATGAGAGGCTTGCAAAATCAAACGGTCGCCGTTATTGTGCCCCAAGTTATCATTGATCCGTTTCAGACCAATCAAATCACAGTAAATTAAGCCAATTGTATGCCTTTTCTCATATTTTTCTCCAGTGATGTACCGGTTGAGTGCATGCCGATTGAGTAATTGCGTCATGGAATCATGGTAGCTCAGTTCTTCCAGATGTACCATCAAATCCCGGCGGAGCAGGATGGAGCCCATGAAATGAGACAGCACTTTGATGGTGCCCGAAATATTGCGCAGGTGCTTGACGGCAGGGTTATCCAGCCGCAAAAGCCCGATAATACGGCCTTTGGAAAGCACAGGGGACAGCATAAGCGCATGGATATTCGAAAAATCCGATTGGGTTGAGAACTTGGAAGGTGTGGGCAAACGAGGATCGTGCTCACTGAAGATCAAAACCTCATTGCGATATAGGCTTTGCAGATGCTGAGGGTGCTCGATTTGAAGCGAGAGATTTAAGGGTACTTCGGATGACGTGGGTGCCCAGCGATATGTGCTGAGAAATTCACCATTGTCCATCCGTTCATAGAGGAAAACATTTTCGCATCCCAACTGCGTGCCAATATATTGCAGCATGAGTTCGAGCGATACAGAAGGGTCGGAAGCGGAATGCGTAGCCATCAGACACTTGTTGATAAAAAAGTTAGGGCTGAGTGCACAATTATTGGCATCCTCATCATTCGTATTATTCTCATTATCTTCTGCATCAATGACCGTATCATCCGGTATGGCAATTTCGACCCGGTATTTTCGTCCCTCAAACTTGACGATATAATCCTTCAAATGAAAGGTTTTGTTTACAACGGGGTTATGGTAATCCCATTCGTAGAACTGATCGTCAATGAGCTGCGTATTAGTACAGAAGGGGCAAGGCATCGGAAAATTTTGAAGAACGGCATAGCATTTTTTGTTTTGGTAGTCCTCCGGACTGGCGATTTGAAACGATTCCCGGGCTTTTGCATTCATATATATCAATTCATACGTGTTCATATCTGCGACATAAACACCGGCATAGAAGTTCTCTAAAAATTCCCAGACAGCCTTCACGTTGCATTCTCCTTCCAGGAAGATTTTTATCTGTTAAAACTCTATTAACAGTATACATTATATATCGGCAGGATTAAAGTAAAATTAAAGGTGACAGGGAAAAGTGCAAAAAAAGAAGCCCCGATGGGCTTCTTTTTTTGTGTGAGTTTACTGTGTGATGATTTCCGAGGTCATACCGTCATAATCCTTGCCAGGGGCACTAATGACAAATTTCCAAAGGTCATTGCCATCCTCTGTTGTTTCTTTTTCCAGGCGCAAACTGATCGGAGCAAGCTCGCTGCCATATCCCTGCTCGGTGACAAAATAGGGATATACCATATCCTGCTCATCAGACTCTGTGTTATGGGGGATTATGCTGAGAGTACCGCCTTCCGGGAATTGTGAAACATTGATGTAGAGCATTCTAGAGACATATTTCTGCACAGTCGCCGTGCCAGCACCGGTAACCGCATCCGTGGTCCAAGCCTTATAAGGCGTTTGAGTGTTAGACTGAATGTACTTCAGATACAAATCTTTGTCAAATTGAATGGTGACCTGACCGGTAAATGCACCAGCGGTCGTTGTTCTGCCAGTGGTACTGATGTTACTGATTTTTGGTCCGGAAGTATCAACCAATCGGATATTGCCAACTGCACGGAATACCGGATCGCCGCCCTGTGTGTTTCTTGCTGCAACAACCAAGACATAGGAGTTGTTTGGCAGCAGTTTGGACGGATCAATAAAATTACTGATGGTTTGACCGGGGGAGTTGGTTACATTTTCAACAAGCTCACTGCCGGACTGTGCCAAATCGAAGCCGCTGCCCTGACCGAGAATGGTCTCCCAGAGCGCTATCTTATCCGCAGAGTCCAGACTGTCGATCGTTGTGTCCTTCATTGCTTCAAGGTAGGTTTTATTGCTACTGGGGATTTTGGTGTTGAGGATGGGCGGATAGCCACCGTCGCCTTCACCATAGAGGAACCAATAGGTGTTTGCGGAAATGGTACCGGTTGTGTTGGATTTGACCGTATAATAAGCATCGTTACTGTTGTTGGCCTTAGCATCCAGCAGTGGTGCTTCTACATCGGTGGTAGAGAACTTGTAGCACAGGACATTAGAGGGCAGTGCATAGGAACCCTTCAGTACAAAATAGATATAGTAGTTGGAATTGGCATTTAGATCTTCAATCTGGATCGTGGACGTACCAGCGCCGGAATATGATACCTTGCCAGTGCGATACCCAATATCGCTGGTAAATTGATTCGGGTTCATAATCTGGCTGGCATTTGGGCTGGTGATATTCATGCTACGTGGACCAGACAGGAGATAGGTGTTAGCATCAGAATCGTCTATTTGCCCTAGGTTGATGATAAAGTCGTCAATTTCTTCAGGTTTGCCACCCAAATTTGCGTTTTCATCATCCCAAGGATTTTGGGGATTGTTGTATTGTGGGTCAACAATTGTGTTCTGCTTATCTCTTGGTGGTAAGTTGGTTTCCGGAGCCACAACATAATAGACATCACCTGCGCGGTCCAGCTGGTATTTCACTGTTGTGAGCGAGTCGCCCGGCGAAACGCGAGGATAGCCTTCGTTGAAATTCGGTGCACTTTGGTTGGTACGAACGATCTCAATGCTGAAATCCGAAGGATTGCCGATAGAGGATACGGTCTTATCGGTAATTACACGCTGTTGCCAGTTGCTCTCGTTAATGCCGCTTTGCGCCAGATTATCTAGGTTACTTGCGGAACCAGCTACGCAGAACAGATACAGATGGACGGTTGCGTTCCATTTGTCCGCTTGGGTGATTTCATTGATAGAGGTCAATTTAATCGCGTAATCATAGCCTTCGCTCGGCATTTCTTTCAAGCGTGGATATGAATCGGGTTCTATAATTTTCGCAATATCCTTGTTATAACTTACACCGGACCACTTTTCTGTCGGTGGATTGACAATAGAGATATCTTCGTTTGTAGGAATTTGTTGCCATTTGGCGGTATTGTCTTCCGTGTGTGGTCTTAGATACAGATTGAAAGAAATTGTCGTATCCGATGCGATGATGACATCGTAGCGGGTATTCTCAGCTGCATTGGCAGTGCTGTTGGCATAGGGGATCATGGAGAACGTGGTATCCACTGCAACAGAGACACCATCTGCAGAGCCGTCGTCTACTGTAATGTTGACGGTCTCGAGTTCGTTGAAGTCCACCTGTGCGTCCATGATGCGGAATTCCTGAGACTTAGTATCACGACCCATATTGTTATTGGAAGAGTCGGTAATAAAGTTGAGAACAAACTGATACCGCGTGCCGCTGAGCAGGTTGAGCGCAGCATTATGGAACGTAACTTCGGTCTGACCGTTCTCGTTGAGCGAAATCGTCATGTTTTCTTTGCCGGTACCGCCGGTCTCATCGCCCAAGGTGAGTTTAACCGCCTTGTTCGGGTCAGTGATATCCAGATTGTTCAGAGTAAACATGCTGCGGATTATTTCCGCCCAAGTAACGGTTTTACCATCCTTGCTGCCGGCAACATCAAACGTGTCTTTGTCAGATTCGTACATCTCAACGAGAGACAGCTTGGTTTGCGTGCTGTAGATATCCTCGCTGAATACCAGCGTGATATCAGTGTCTGCGAGTGGAATCCCTTCCTCATTGGCTTCTGAGAAACGTAATTCTACAAGTTCCGGTGCCTTGGTATCAAGTGTCTTGGCGTTTTCGAGCACTTTGATCGCAGACAGGTTACCGGAGTTGTCCTCGGCAACAAAATAGATGTCATACGCGGTTTCCGCTTCCAGACCACTCATATTGAACGAGGTGGCAGCGTTTGCCTTGGCTGAGAAGGAGCCGCTCTTGAGTGCATACATGCCGCCTTTAATTTGGAGCTTTTTGTCCAATTCCTTGGCTTCGTCATCGGTCAGTGCGGCATTTTCTACCGGATAGTCTGCACCGTGCTTGACGATTGCCCAGTATACCTTACCATCCTCATTGATGGCGGCCTCGCCGGTCAGCGCCGTCTTGTCGATCTTGCTGATGCGCGGATAGTTGTTCAGGAATTCCGGCGGAGTGCGGTCAGCGGTGGTGATCGAAACCTTCGTGACAGCTGACTCGTTGATGCCGTCAGTCAGGTAGAAGAATGCATCGTAGTCCGTCAACTCTGCAAGTGCGTTCTTGGCGGTTTCGATGATATTGCCCATGCGGACGCTGTCTTCCTCGCTGCGGATCATTTTGCGGCTGCCGGAATCAATCGCACCGCTGAGAGAACCGTCCTTGAAGTCGTTTGCAGTCGGAGCAGGCATGCCCTTCTTGTAGATCGCCCAGTAGAGGGTGCAGGTCTTGGTGGTTGCTACATCAAAGTCGACGTAAGTATCTTCGATGGTGGTCGCTTTCGGATAGCCGGAAGCAAAAGCGGGTTTGCTGTTGTCGGGCGTGGTGAAATAAACGCTCTTGACAACGCTCTGATCATCGCGGCTGTCAACCAACACAGCCGACAGGACATAAGAAGTGTCAATCTTCAAGCTGGTGATTTTCTGGGAAAGTACTTCGTTTGCATCCTTGACAGCAAGATTGCCGTTCTTGACAATATTGGCGCCATAGGTTGGCGGCTTGATCAGATCGCTGGCAGCCATCGGGCCATCGCCGCTCAGACGGACTGCCCAATAGATCGTGCCGGGCTTATTGGTTTCAAAAGAGGTTTCAGCCTGTGTCGGCGCAATATCATCCATACGCGGATAGCCGCTCAAAATACGGGGATAGTCGGAGATCTGATCGGCCAGCGTGCTGTCCATCGTCATGCCGTTGATATCGGCGGTGATGCCGGGACGGATGTTGATATCATCCGGCAGCATTTCCACCTTGCAGCCCGGTGCATTGACGTTCAGAGTACCGATGTCGCCCTTGCCGGTCACAGTTGTTCCGGTATCCAGATTCAGTTCTTCGACTACCGCGCCCTGTGCAATCGATACAGTCGAACCGACTGCATTCTCATCGACGGTCATCTTTTCCACCGTACCGCTGCCGACGTTGATTTCAGAATCCGGCGCTACGGTGACAACTTCGTGGATATTGCCGGCAAGATCAAGCCGTGTGCCGTCTTCGCCGTCAACCTCAATATACTGGAAGCCGTGCCGTCCGGTGGATTTGCCTTCCAGATAGGTATCCGTGCGGACATACACCTTGTCGATATCGGTATCACCAACAGAACGGATGGTAACATACTGGTTGGATGGGCTGTCTACGATCATCTCCGGGGCGGTGCAGTTTTTCAGGATGATACTGCAATCGCCCTTGTTGCTTTCGCCGGCACCGCTGGCGATGATTTTACCGTATACCGTTACATTGTTGAGCGTGACATATCCGAGTCCAACGCCGCCCGTGATATACAGGTCGCCGGTCACGGTCATGTTCTCCAGCGTGACACCAGAGGTGGAAACCATCAGGTTGCCTGCAACGCTGGTCGAGTATGTGCCGGGCTCTTGAATCGGCGTGCCGATGACGCGGACCAGCATGATGGCAACTTCGCCGCGAGTGATATTGTCCAGCGGACGGAATTTGCCGTCCGGGTCACCGCGCAGAATGCCTTCCTCCGCGGCCGCTTTGATATAGCCGCGGCTCCAGCTGCTGGCAAGACGGCTGTCCGTGAAGGACAGATCCTCGCCGGAGAGGGGCTGCAGCATCAGGTTGCGGCACAGCATGGTCGCGGCTTCCTCGCGCGTCAACGTTGCGTTGGGGGAAGCGGTCGATTTCGAGGTGCCCTGAAAATATCCGGCGGTATAGGCCGCGCTGATATCGTCATAATACCAGTCGTGGATATTAACGTCCCGGAATGGCTGCGCACCGGTTTTGGTATAGCCGAAGGTGCGATTGAGCATGGTGACAAATTCTGCGCGTGTGATAGAGCGATCCGGCTCCAGATTACCGAATTGGTCGCCGCGCATGATGTCCCACGACACCAGCCGATCCAGATAGTAGTTGGATTCCGCCGCCTGTGCGGTCGGGGTGAACACCGGTATCATGCCCAGCAGCATGCATAGGCAGAGAATAAACGCGCATGCGCGTTTCCGGATGGAAGAAGTAGTTTTTTTGAAGTGTATCATATGTTTTACAACACCTTTTCTTTTGGATTCGCAATCGCCTACGCAGAGTGATGATGCAGGTCGTATTCAAAAATACTTTCCTGGATCATTGCTTCTTCCTGCGGCAAAATGTCCATGAATTGGCCGGCGTATAAGTTCTTTTCTTTTGAAATCGTGCGGATGATCTCTAAACGGACGATGATCGGCGGCTCAGTGCAAGGCAGGGGAATATCGTATTTCGCCCCATCCTTCAGCGAGGAAACGCAATAGAATGCCATGCCGCCGCAGCTGATATCCTTGCTGATGATCGGAAGACGGGCAGAATGTCCATGCATCGGATAGAGATAAGTACGGAATGGCATCTGGATGCGCAGTTGCCTGCGGAGTCGTGAATCAATCCGCTCCTCAGCGATGAAATCCAGCTTGTCGCCTCGAATCTGCTGCACTCGGCCGCGCCATGCCATAAACTCGGTGGAATTGACGCTCATTACATTAAATGTGGTGAGTTTTTGCAAATCACAGTTTGGGGCATAGGTCAGGAGGAAGGTCTTAGTCTGGCCTTGCTGTCCAAGCAAAACGGCGCTGGCTAGCGTTTGGTGGTTATCATCCAGAAAAACAAATTTTTCTTCTGGAATTCCTTTTCGACTCATTCTTCAGTTGCCTCCTTTTTATCTGGTGCGGTTTCCTTGGAAGCCGGAACACGCGGCTTTTGCGGGTTGTTGGGATCAAAATGCAGGAAATATACATAAACATCCACGATGAACCGATATAATGATTCCGGGATTTCCTGTCCGAGCTGCAGCTGGGACAGCATGGTGGCCAGTGAGGTATCCTCATAAATCGGAACGCCGTTTTCCGAAGCAACCTCGACGATCTTTTCGGCAAGATAGCCCATGCCGGAGGCGACCACAACCGGTGCCGGTGCGCCGTTTTCATATTGCAGGGCTACCGCTTTGCGGCGGCTATCATATTGCGACATTGATGCTGTCCTTCCTTTCAAATATTTTAGGGAATACCTCGGAAATAGAAAGCGGCCGTACCATGGGCGAAGCGCGCATCGTGGCTGCGTTGAGGCCGTCCTGCTCAGCTATCGCCGCCATTTTCCGTTCAAACTGCTCGGTAAACTTTTCTAGGTGCGGCGGGCAGTGCAGTGACGCATCTACCGTGCCTTCGTGATAGGTGAGCACCAGATCGAACATACCGAGCTCCTGTATATCGAACTTGAGCAGCAGGCGCATGGATTTCTCCTGCGAGAACGAGCCGTTTTCGTTTTCTGCGTTCGGATCGACCCACAGTTCAGAGAACATCATTCTGCCGTCCATCTCAACTGGCAGCATCGCATGCGCCAGCGGCATATAGACGCTCTGGTTAACCAGAATGGAATCGACCAGCGCCTGGAAGGTTTGTCGGAGTTCCGCATTGCCTTCGCTGCGCAGAGCAGCGGCAGACATCTGCGAAAGGTGATCGGCAATCGGGTTGTTGGCATTGTTGATCGAAGCTGCGCTTTCCTGCAACAGTTGGATCAGCTGCTTACTGTCCATCTGGCCAAAATGCTCTTTCATAGAGGAATAGCCGAGCAGCTGATAGAAGGATTGCAGCATGGACTGCGGGTTGCCGTTTTCGTAGCGAGCGATGTCTAAAATCAGCAGACTCAGCAGGCTGCGGGCAATGCCGCGGTCATGCATCTGCGAAACATAGTCCGACAGGAAGGGGAGGATGGTATCCTGCATCAGATGCAGCACACCGGCACGGTCGCCTTGTGAAAGCAGTTGCTGAAGCTGGGAGGCGTGTTCCTCCAGTGTGCCGCCAAAGCGGCTGGGCATAAACCAAGTCATCTGCTGGATGGTGCGCTGCAAATTGCGCTCGATATGGGAGGTGGACGAAAAATCGTTGAACCGCTTGAGAAATTGCAGAATATCATTTTTCAGACCGGCAGACGGGCTGTGCTGTAAAACATCTCGCAGGGCATCGAACAGCTTGCCGCTGAAACGGGCGCCCGAGGACATTTGGTTTTGCAGCAGGGTAAGCAATTCATCCGGGCCGACGCTGATCATCTGCATGAACTGGGCAAGTTCCTGCGCGATGCCGGTGGAAAGCCCTGAGAGCACCAGCGTGCCCGAATGGGCAATCAGAAAGCGCGCGGCGGTTTCAGTGATTGAGCCGGAGGAGCGCAGCGCTTGCAAAAATGTTTGAAAATAGGAGTCATACCGGCGGCCGACATCCATATTGGCGGTGTCTTGCCGATCCGAGCGGGCATCCGCACGGCCCACACGGGTGGGATCCGGTATATTCTGTATTTGCGGATCGTTTGGCGTAATGGGAGATCGGTATGTATTGCCTTCCTGCCCCGGAACGGGGTTGGTTACGCTTGTGATGTTTTGCATAGTAAGGCTCCGTTTCCATAGAAATTTCTGTAAAGTTTGATATGCTGTCTTAATTCCTGACGCATTCGGTCGAATTAAAAATAAACACGGTTATTCAAAATTCAGAAAGGCGGCGTTTATTTTATGGAAAATAACAGCGATAGCGTTCTGGAAATGTACTTGTATGAAACAAATACACTGCTGGAACAGCTTGATAATATTATGTTGTCTGCCGAACAGGCGGACACGCTTTCGGAAGATGATGTGAATGAAATTTTCCGTATCATGCACACCCTGAAGGGTTCTGCGGCAATGATGGAATTTGAACCTCTGATGACGATTGCGCATCGAATTGAGGATTTGTTCTATCTGATTCGTGAAAAAACAATGGAGGTTGTTCCGGAACAGGATCGGCCGCAGTTGTTTGACCTGCTGTTCAAGTCGATTGATTACTTCCGCAATGAAGTAGGCAAGATCGAGAGTGGAGAACCTCTTTCTAAACATATCGACAATTTCCTGAATACAATTAATATGTTCATCGACAAAATTAACGGAGATGCAGCCGAGGCAGCGGCGCAGGGACAGTCCGCGCAGGCCGCTTCTGCGGCGCAGTCTAGCTCTTCGGACGGCAGAAACCGTTATTCGCTGCGCGTATTTCTGGACGAAGGCTGCGGGATGGAAAATCTGCGCGCGTTCATGGCGGTCACCGATGTGAAGGATCAGTGCCTGCATGCGTTCAGCTATGAACCGGAAGGCCTGGAGAATGATCCTTCTCTGTCGGAATTCATTGCGGAGAACGGTTTCGTTATGCACTTCAGCTCGGATGAGGACCGTAAGCAGGCGATTCAGGTGGTAAGTGGTCTTGGATTTGTCAAGACGTATCAGGAAATCGACGAGGAGCCGGCAGCTGAGGCTGCGGCGCCAGCAGAGTCGGCAAGCGAACCGGTCAAGACAGAGACAGTCGTGGAAGAAGCGGCGCCTGTGGCGAAGAAGAAGGCTGAGCCGTCGACGGACAACGCAAAAGCGGATATGGGCAGCGCACAGAATGCGGCGCATCACCAGATCAAGCAGAGTCTGATCAGCGTTAACCTGTCCAAGCTGGATCAGCTGATGGCGGTTGTAGGAGAAATCGTTATCACCGAGGCTATGGTAACCGCGTCGCCCGACCTGAAGGGCATTGATGCCGCTAAACTGGATAACTTCAATAAGTCTGCGCGTCAGCTGCGCAAGCTGACCGACGAATTGCAGGATATTTCCATGTCGCTGCGCATGGTGCCGGTTTCTGGTACGTTCCAGAAAATGCGCCGTATCGTTCGCGATATGGGTCAGAAGCTGGGCCGCCGTGCGAACCTGACCATTATCGGTGAGGATACGGAAATCGACAAGACGATCGTGGACGCAATCAGCGACCCGATCATGCACATTGTCCGTAACTCTATGGATCATGGTATCGAGCCGGATGAGCAAACGCGTATTGCAGCGGGCAAGAATCCGGAAGGTGAGATCATCCTGTCTGCGCAGAATACAGGC
This sequence comes from uncultured Agathobaculum sp., assembly GCF_944380975.1. Lineage (GTDB taxonomy): Bacteria > Bacillota > Clostridia > Oscillospirales > Butyricicoccaceae > Agathobaculum. The sequence continues at coordinate 35,260 of NZ_CALWJK010000002.1, forward strand.
AGCGAGGTCATCATCCGGATCGAGGATGACGGCGCAGGTGTCGACAGCGACGCAGTGCTGCGCAAGGCCATCCGTCAGGGACTGGCCAGCCCGGATGTGGAATACAGCCAACGTGAGATCCTGAACTTCCTGATGATGCCTGGCTTCTCCACCAACACCGAGGTTACCGAATTTTCCGGCCGCGGCGTAGGCATGGACGTAGTGAAAAAGAATATCGAGTCGGTTGCGGGCACTGTGCTGATGACTAGCGAGTTCGGTAAGGGTACGTGCACGACGCTCAAGATCCCGCTGACTACGGCGATTATGGACGGCATGGAGGTTTCGGTTGGTGATTCGATCTTCACCATCCCGCTGCAGAACATTCGCCAGTCCTTTAATGCGTCCGAGGCGGATATCATCCATGATGCAATGCAGGGCGAAATGATCAGCAAGATGGATAATTTCTATCCGGTTGTGCGCCTGCATGAGTTGTACGGCCTGGAGCCGAAGGCGACCAGCACGGACGAGGGCATTTTCGTCTGGGTGGAAACCAGCGAAAACTCGTACTGCCTGTTTGTAGACGAATTGCTGGGTGAGCAGCAGGTGGTTATTAAGCCGCTGCCGACCTATTTGAACAGCTTTGGCATCAAGGAAGCAGGCATTGTCGGCTGCACGATTCTGGGTGACGGCAATATCAGCCTGATTCTGGATGTCGCAAGCCTGCTTACATCAAATACCGGTTTTGCGGGTTATTGATGATGAAACGCGTACCGGAGAAGGAGTGAATCAAACATGTCTGATGAGAATATGCTGTTTGCCACCGAAGAAGAGCAGGCGGCTGAGCTGGATAAAAAAGAGATAAATGAGGTTGAGACGAAAAAATATCTCACCTTCCAGACCGATAATCTGATGTTCGGTATCGAAGCGGAAAGCGTCATTGAGATTATTACCAACTATCCTGTGACCAAAGTTCCGATGGTACCGGAATATGTGCGCGGCATCATCAATCTGCGCGGACAGACCATCCCGATTATTGATATGCGTCTGCGACTGAGCCTGATGTCGGTTGATACGGACTGCATCATCGTTTTGAATGTCAATGAGATGCAGATCGGTATTTTGGTGGATACGGTCAAGCAGATCATTGATATTCCGGTGGAAACCATTCTGCCGATGCCGGCCCATAATGCGCAGAAATATGTTTCGGGCATGTGCGCTATGCCGGACGGGTCGGGCACCATGCTGGTGCTGGATTGCCCGCTGCTGCTGCAAAGCTGAAAAACGGTTTAGCAAAATACATGCAAAGGGGTGTTGAGATATGATGCAGTTATCTGATTCGGATTTCCAACGGATGGTCCGCTTTATGCAGGACAATTACGGGATTAACCTGAAGCAGAAGCGATTGCTCATCAACAGCCGGTTGTCCGCGTCCCTGCAGGCGCAGGGCTATACCAGTTTCAAGGATTTTGTTGACGATCTGCTCAACAAAAAGGATAAGGAGCAGGTTGAGTTTGTGCTCAATAAGCTGACGACAAACTATACCTACTTCATGCGCGAAAAGGACCACTATGATTTTTTTATGAATGTGATCCTGCCTGAGATTACCAGACGCAATGATCGCAAAAAGGTGCTTTCGATTTGGAGCGCCGGCTGTTCAACCGGTGAGGAGCCCTATAATATTTCCATGTGTATCAAGGAATACTTTGGCGCAAAGGCTGCGGCGTGGGATACCCGCGTGCTCGCAACAGACATTTCGCAGAGGGCTTTGGCAGAAGCGAGGGACCCTGCTTATGAGGTTCCGGCTGACATCCCGCCCGAATGGCGCAGGAAGTATTTCCTCAAGCGGGACGATGGAAGCGGGCTTTATACGGTAACGCCGGAAATCCGCAAGAATGTGATTTTCCGGACCTTTAATCTGATGGATCCAATCCGGTTTAAGCTCAAGTTCGACGTGATTTTTTGCCGGAATGTGATGATTTATTTTGACCAGCCGACGAAGGACGCCCTCATACAGCGGTTTTATGATGCGACCAATCCGGGCGGCTATCTGCTGATCGGTCATTCGGAGAATATCAGCAAGGATAGCCCATATCGCATTTTGCGTCCGGCGACGTTCCAAAAGGTTTGAAAGGGTGGGAACAATGGGATTTGACACGAAGAAAATTCGTGTGATGATTGTAGATGATTCAATGCTTGCGCGCCGCATCATCCAGAACGGTCTGTCACGATATCCCAATATTGAAGTGGTGGGAGAGGCGTTTAATGCAATGGATGCGCGCAAAAAGCTTCCGCTGCTTAATCCGGATGTGATGACGCTGGATGTGGAAATGCCGGGTATGAACGGCATTGATTTCGTTAAGGATATATTGCCGGTCCATCCGATTCCGATTATTCTGGTTTCCTCTCTGAATCTGCGCGTTTTTGATGCAATGGCAGTTGGCGCGGTGGATTTCGTGCGCAAGCCGGATACCGCTGATGGGAACGATCGGTTTATCGAAGCGTTGGCCAATAAAATTGTTGTGGCTTCGTGCGCACGGGTGCGCCGTCCACCTCTGCGTCCGGCGGTCACTGCGAACCGGACACCGTCCCTGCCGCTCAAGCTTGGCACGGCGCCGACGGATGTGATTATCGGCCTTGGCGCGTCGACCGGCGGCACCGAAGCGACGCTTGAGGTGCTGCGCCGCCTGCCTGCCAATATACCGGGCATGGTGATCGTACAGCATATGCCGCCCGGATTTACGCAGATGTATGCGGAACGTCTCAACCGCATTTGCCAGATGAAGGTCAAGGAAGCGGAGCACGGGGATGAGATCGTGCGCGGGCAGGTGCTGATCGCGCCGGGCGATAAGCAGATGCGCGTGGTGCGCAACGGCAGCAGATATACGGTTTCCTGCCTGCCGGGCGAAAAGGTCAGCGGGCATTGCCCGTCGGTGGATGCACTGTTCCTGTCGATGGCACAGAATGTCCGGTGCCGCATGGTTGGCATCATCATGACCGGCATGGGAAGCGATGGTGCTAAGGGTCTGCTGGAAATGCGCAAGCAGGGTGCGTATACGATTGGACAGGATAAGGATTCCTGCGTGGTTTACGGCATGCCGATGGTTGCGCACAATATTGGCGCGGTGATGCAGCAGGCGTCCTGTGAAAATATTGCGGGTGTGCTGGTGCGGCATTTGAGCAATTCCAATAGGTAAGATGGGTTACTCTTAATAAAAAAATAGGCGTTAAACAAAAAATGCAGTTTAACGCTTATTTTTTTTTGTTTCTTTCCGATAAGATAAATATCTGTAGCAACAAAAGCTATGTGGTAGTAATGAGGAATAGAGGAGTTGACCGATGATGATGGTTTCGAAAACAGGAGGAATGACCCCTCTCCAGAGGCCACACATGCAAATGGAAAGTGTGGAGGGGCAATACCGCTCTTCCGGACAATATGACAGCGTGGAACTGAAAACCGCGCACTATTCTCAGGATCAGCGTTTTTCTTTGGAGCTGTCCAGTCGCCTCTCGCAGGAGGTGCGGACGCAGCAGTCCGAGGAAGTGCCGCAAGTCCGGCAGCAAGTCTTAAACGGTGACTATCAGATTGACATTGATAGTCTGGCGGCGCAGATTATGCTGTTTGGAGGTGTGTGCTGATGGCGAGCAGCTTTCAAGATATGCTGAAGTTGATTCGTGACCTCACGCACACGCTGGAGGGTTTGACGGAGACGCAAAAGAACGTTGTTTCTGCGGTGCGTACGGATGATTTGGAGAAGCTGGGCGAATGCATGAAGCGGGAGCAGGCGCTGTCTCTGGCACTGCGCAACGCAGATCAGCGCCGTATTAAGCTGCAGGCAGAGCTGGGACTGGAGAATATCCGGCTCGCACAGCTGCCGGAACATGTACAGGATGAAGCGATGCGTCAGGAGATCAAAGCTGCCGGAGAGGCGCTGACGACGCAGTATCGCGTGATGCAAAGTGCCGCCGAGGTGGCGCGTTCTGCTTTGGAATGCAGCCTGCATGAAGTGGAAGGCATGATGACCAATTTGGGATTTGATCCGGTGCAGACGAAGGAGCATACGGCTTCTGTGAGCGGTGCACACACGGATTTCCATGCATGACTGAAGAGGAGGTACCGCCCATATGGCGACTTTTGGTGAATTTACAGTAGCGCGTCTTGGTATGATTGCCAGTCAGATGGCGCTTAATGTAACTGGACAGAATATTTCTAACATCAATACGGCGGGATATACCCGTCAACAGCTCGACCAGTACAGCTTTATCACGAATAGTTCGGGAATGTATCATTCGAGCAGTTCGGCTTCGGTTGGTTCGGGCGTTATGCTTGCGGGTGTGTCGCAGTTGCGTGACCCGTATCTCGATATTCGTTTCCGTAAGGAAATGTCGAGTGTCGGCTCGACCGATGCAACGCTGAACGTACTCGATCAGCTGCAAAGCGTTATCAATAACGTCGATAAAGAGGGTATCGTAACCCAGTTGCAGGACTTGTTCAGCCGTATCAGCGAGCTGGGCAGTCATGTGGGCGAACAGGAATTTGAGACACTGATGCGTGAATCGGCGCAGGATCTGTGTACGCTGCTCAACTCCAGCGCGTCCAAGCTGCAGCAGGTTTATGACAATATCCTGCAGCAGTATAATGAGGATATTCAAGATACCAATAATATCCTGCAAAAAATTCAGGATTTGAACGAGCAGATTCGTATTGCGGATATCAACGGTGATTCTGCTTTGGAACTGCGCGACCAGCGTAATACGTTGATCGATTCGCTTTCCGAGTACATGAAGATTGACGTCACCTATGGCAAGGAAGATGTCGGTGCGGGTTTTGAAGTAGAAAAGCTGACCATCAAAATGGTGGATCAGACGACCGGCAAGCCGGGCCAGACGTTGATTGACGGCATTAGCCGTGCGGAACTGAGTTTGGTCAAAGATGACCCGGATATGTTCCTGAATGTCAGCGAACTGCATGATCCGGACGGTGCCCAGACGTCCAATACTGCCTCTCGCTTCACGATTGGCGGACTGAGCTTTGGGGATGGTGTGACAAGCGGACCTCAAACCATTCGAGTCAATTATACGGATGAGACGGGAAGCGAGAAGTTTGTTGACATTACATTCAATGTGACTGCTCCTGCCGATCCGAATGATGCGAACTCTGTTCAGCAAGCCCGGAATGCTACGCTGGCGAGTTTGCAGCAAGCGTTGCAGGATGACCCGACGTTGAAAGATCGTTTCACCGTCAATTTGGCAAGCAATGGAATCAGTATGATTTCCAAACAGCAGGGTGGGGATGCGTTCAATATCACCAACATGGAGTTGGCTGGCGGTGCACAGATTTCTTTCAATACACAGAAATCCACGCCAGCAGTGGTGAGCAATGCAGGTGCAATTACGGACGGCATGGGTTACGGTGCGCTTGAGTCCACCCGCCAGATGCTGGTTGGCTCTGGTGAATTCAGCACGGATGCCGCTTATAGTAATATCCGTGGCATCCCGTACTATATGCACTCGCTGGACATGATGGCCAACAAGCTGGCAACCGAAATGAACCGGGTCAACACCACCAATGCAGATGGCGAGTCGCTTGTTGATCTGGGTATTGAGGGCGCGGGCAACCTGTTTGTGGCGGATGGTGACGATCCGGACAACCCGACCAAGGTAATTACTGCGTCGAATATATCACTGTCTGACAAATGGCAGACTGGTGAGACAACGATTGTACCTTCAACAAAACCGGGGGCAGGCAGTACGGAAAACGATAATATCAACCGCTTCATGAACATTTTGAATGAGGCATACGGCTATAAAGCCACGGATATTGTCCGGCAAGATAACACACCGTTTACCAGCGGAAAGTTGGAGCAAACGGGTGCCGCTGGACAGAATTTGCAGGCACAGATCACTTATATTGACAGCATGAATCAGCAGCATACCGTAACGGTAAGCTTCCAGTCCGGTGCGGATGCGGATGCGACGCTGGCGAATCTGCAGGCTGCCATCACAGCAAATCCGGATTTGGCTCAGTTTGCAAATGTGAATGTGGATAATGGTTCTATCACGATGACAGCCAACGATGGCAATATTGATGACGGCGTATTATGCAGTCTGGTGACGGATATCCAGATCACAGACGATCAGGGTGCGGCGACAGATGACTTCAAAATGGGTGCCGGCAAGATTGGTGGAACGGTTGCCAGCTCCAATATCTATAAGGGTAACATCGAGAGCTGCTACTCTAATATGGAGGGTGTGCTGGGTTCGCATATCAACACAACTTCCACGATCTATGAAACTTACGCGACAGCGGCGGATGAGATCAATACCAGCCGTGACAGCGTATCGGGCGTGGATCTGAATGACGAGGGTATTAACCTTCTGCAATATCAAAAATCGTTCTCGGCAGCCTGCCGCTTGATGACTGCGCTGGACGAAGCGATGGATAAGGTTATCAACGGCATGGGCGTTGTTGGACGCTGATAGAAAGGAGTAGTGGGAAATTATGATACGTGTTACCACAAACGGTACGCTGCGTACCTATCGTAGCCACTTGGCGCGGGCTACGCTCAATCAATATCAGTCGATGAATACGGTGCTGACACGACGGCGTTTTACGTCTTATGCGGAATCGCCGTCTTTGGCGACGCAGTCTTTCCGTCTGCATTCGTCATACGCCCGCAATACAGCTCAACAGAGTATGAGCGAGGAAATGATCAGCAAGTATGAGGCCGCAGGCAGCAGCTTGCAGAAGTTACAGGAGCAGTATCTGGATGCGCTGGATGCGGCGGAGCAGGGACAGGATGATAGCAAGGCAGGCGCGCGCCAGCAGTTGGGCGAGACGCTCAAGGGCATTGCAGAGGGCATGGTACAGACGCTCAATGCGCAGTACGGCGATAAATTTATCTTCGCAGGCACGGATGGTGAGAATGCTCCGTTTGAGTTGAAAGACGGAAAGCTGCTGTTCCGCGGTTTGGATGTAAATGATCCCGCTAATGAGGAAGCCTTTAAGGAAATGGCAAACGAGGCTGCATATGTCGACATTGGTCTGGGCATGCAGTTGGACGAGAATGAGCAGGTGGTGCCGTCGACGGCATTCAATTCCGCTATCTCCGGTATTGGCTTGCTGGGATATGGTACGAATGGGGATGGTGTACCAAACAACATGATCAGCGCGATCGCGGAACTGGGCGAGATTTACTCTCGTGCAGATTCTGAGACAGGTGCTTTGAATCCTGCCGATTCGGAGCGCGCAGAAGCGCTGTTCGGAAATTTACAGGAGTCCAATGCAGATTTCCGTGCTGAGTGGACTAAGCTGGACACCAAGGCGCAGTTCCTCAAATCCAATGATACACGCCTGACCTCAACCGGCGATACGTTGCAGACGCAGTATGAGGGCTTGGATCGCGTGGATCTGGCCGACGCACTGACAACATTTGCATATGCACAGTATAGTTACAATGCGGCACTTCGAGTGGGAAATGATATTTTGTCGCAATCCTTCATTGACTATATGAGCTAACAAAAAACTTCGTAAATAAAAGAGAAAGAGTGATGGATGGATGGAGCGACTGATCGAAATAAAAACGGTTCCGATAGAACTGGAGATGAAGGTAAACCATGCACGGCTGGACTATAAGCGTTCGACGGTTGATTTGGAGATTTCCAGAAATCAGGGAGGCTTGCAGATTCGAAGCAAGCCGATCAAAGTGAATATCGACACGTTCGAGGCGCGCAATTCGGTGTCGCCGACTGCGATGCGGAGCATCGAACAGGCGGCGCAGCGCGGACAGCAAAAGGTTTACGACACCACTGCAACTTATGCTCGTCGGGGTGATTTACTCTTGGAGGCAAAGATCGGAGAACAGCTGATTTCTCAGTTTGCGATGGAATCGCAGCAGGTCAATACCGATTTTGCGATGAAGTGGCTGCCCACGACCGGACCGGATATTTCTTGGGATGGCGGGGAACTCAATATTCGGTATGAAATGGATAAGCTTAATTTCGACTGGCGGATGGATCAAGGAAACGTAGAATTCATTCCGGGCAACATTGAGTTTACTGTTACACAGCAGCCGGATGTTATCATCAAATATATTGGCGGGCCGGTCTACGTTCCACCGTCTGCAGATCCGGATTATGTGCCGTTAGATGAACAGGCTTAATAAGGAGCAAAATATGAAAATACAAACCAAATATTTTGGTGAGTTAAATATTGATGACAGCACAACGCTCCGGTTTTCGGATGGCTTGTTTGGATTTGAACAGGAAAAGGAATTTGTCCTCCTCTCTTTTTCGGAAGAGGAGGACTTCCTGCTCTGTTTACAAAGCGTAGTAACACCGTTTTTAGCGTTTACGCTACTCAATCCGTTCATGGTAATGCCGGAATACCGCCCTGTGCTGCCGCAGGAAGAATTGCAGCGGCTGGGGGTCGATCAAAGTGAGGACTTGTGCTATTATGTATTGTGCAGGGTGGAAAACCCTGTTTCCAAAAGTACGGTCAATTTGCGATGCCCGGTTGTGCTGAACGATCAGACGCGGCAGGCGCGGCAGGTGATTCTGGACGAGTATGAGATGCGATGCCCACTGTCATCGCTGAGAAAGAAGGATGACGGAGCATGCTGATCCTGCAACGAAAAGAAGGCCAGTCTCTTACGATTGACGATCGGATCGTGGTCACGGTTCAGGAAATCGGGCAGGGACGCGTGCGCTTGTCGGTGGATGCGCCGCGTGATATTGCGGTGCTTCGGACGGAGCTGGTGGAGGCACAGCGGGAGAACCGTTCGGCCGCGCAGGAGAAGGAATCTCCGATGCAGCTGCTGCAGATGCTCCGCAAGGAAAACGAAAAATAATGCCGGAGTTTCGGCATGAATAGAAACAAAAAATCCTGCGTCGGTTGACGCAGGATTTTTTTGTACTCAATGATGTGGATGCTCGTTGATGATGACGCAAGCACGCATCATTTGCACAGATAGTTCTTTTTCATAGCGGGCTGCATATACGCTCATATAAGCGGCGCGCTTGGATTTTTCCAGCACTACATATTTAGAGGGCAGATTGGTCAGCGCGAGTGCTTTCATATCGGCAATGCAGCGCTGGCATTGGCAATGCAGCATATTGGTGGTATAATACACCGAAGTTTCCTCCGCCAATTCTTGCAGAACATTGGTATATTCTACGTCTTGTTCCCCAGTAGGGGTATAAATCTGCTCGGCAGGTGCTTCCGGCTGGGGCATTTTTACGGTAGGCTGTGCGGGTGCAGGAGGTTCGTCAGCAGAGGAAATAGCCTCAGGTGCGGGGGCTTGCGGAATCACTGGAGTCGGATCGGTTTCCGGTTCTGGGATAGATGCCGTCATGGCTTCTGACGCAGTGACCGGGCTCTCTTCGACCTCTTGCATCACAGTATCCTCTGCGACCGGCGTTTGGGATTCCGCAGCTGCGGGTGATTCGGACGGCTGCGCAGGTGCTTCCGCCTCAATCAGCGCCTGCAATAACCCTGATTTGATATCGTCGGAAACCTGTTGCTCCTTTTCCCGGACCGTTTGTACAATCGGGACTACGGGCTGTGGTGTAGGGACAGGGGCTGCCTGCGGCTGTTCTGCCGTAGGGAGTTCCTCGGAAACCACTGCAGGGGACTCCTGCGTTGGTTCGGCAGATACCGGGGCGGCTGACGCTGCTTTGGATGTTTTTTTGGGTTTGTTTGTGCTGGTGCGTTTTTTCTCCTTGGGGGGCTCTTCTGGTGTAGGCTGTGGTTCTACGGGAGCCGCCGGTGCAGCCGGCTGTTCTGGCTCGGCTGGCGTGGCTTCGCTGGGGGTTGTAATCAGATTCAACACGCGTGCGGTTTTGTTACTGCGTTTTGATGCCATTTTTAATTTTCCTTTCGTGGTTTAGGATTTATCAGCGAGGATTTCGTCTACAAGGGCAACAAAATCCATAGCGGGCTTACAAGTGGGGGAATAAGAAACGATACTTTCCCCGTGTGCAGGCGCTTCTGCCACCATGACGCTTTGGCGGATTTTGGCCTCAAAAACTTTGGTGTCAAGCTGCTGGGCAATTTGCTGGGAGAGTTCCAGCACGTCGCGGTTGAGGTTCAAACGCGCGTTGAATTTGTTCAGCAGGATGCCGATGACCTTGAGGCTGGGGTTGTAATATTGCCGGACAGTTTCGATGGTCTCCTTGATCTGTGTTACACCCAGCAGGCTGAGGATTTCGGGGGCCATCGGGATGATGAGCTTGTCTGCGGCAACATATGCGTTAACGGTCAGCAAGTTGAGCGCCGGAGGCGTGTCGATGATGATATAGTCGTAGCGGTCAGAAACCAGAGAAAGCTCGGTTTTGAGCATATATTCGCGTCCAGGTTTGTTGCATTCCAGCTCTACACCGGAGAGCAGGATGTTGGAGGCGAGGAGGTCGCCATAGGTCATCGGGCAAATGACCTGATCGATGGGAAGCTGTTTTTTGAATACTTCATACATGGTATGCACATTCTCAATGTCCACACCGAGGCTGAAACCAAGATTGCCCTGAGGGTCGAGATCGACGCCAAGAACTTTATATCCGCGCTCGGATAGCGACGCGATGAGAGCAGATGCTGTGGTCGTTTTTCCGACGCCGCCTTTCTGATTGGTGATGGCAATGATTTCCGCCATAGAAGACACTTCCTTATCTGAAAAAAATCTGAATATTCTCTTATGTTTAGTATACTACATGTCGAAATAAAAACATAGAATAAATTTTTCTTATTGCTTATTTTCTATTTCGTCAATCTTTGGTTGGCGGATAACAGTTATTTTGGAAGGAGCGATTAACATGGCAGTCAGCAGTGTAAGCAGTAGCAGTTCTTCCAGCATTTATGGAAGTCGTTCTAGCAATATTATCAGCGGCCTTGCAAGCGGTTTGGATACCGAATCCATGATTGAAGGAATGGTTTCGGGCATCAAATCAAAAATTGATACGCAGAAGCAGAATCAGCAGATCCTGCTGTGGCAGCAGGAGGCCTATCGCAGCATCAGCGATCAGCTTGTACAGATCTCCAGTAAGTATACGTCGTATACTTCGTCGACCAACCTGATGAGTTCGACGTTCTTCCAGCCCAGCATCATTACATCCCTGGGCAAAAATGCGAGCATGATCTCTGCCTCCGGCAGCACCAACAGCGATATTCAGATTAGCAAAGTTACACAGCTGGCAAAAACTGAGACAGTCAGCTTTTCTGGGCTTAATGGCGTATCCAATACGACTACTATTTCGGGAGATCCCAGCAAAGCCGTAGATTTGAAAGGAACTGCAGATGTCAGCAATCTGGCGGGTCAGCAGATGTCGTTTAAATATGGCAATGAATCTTTCACCATCACGTTTGATAGCAACAAGGAGTATGAGGATTTAGATGATGTGGTGGATGAGATCAATAAGCAGCTGGGAAATGCATCTGTCACCTTGTCCGATGGGTCGAGCATTAAGATGGATACCAAAGTCAAGGCGCAGGTCGTTGAGGCAATGGGAGCGGACGGCAAGCCGACTGGGGAGAAAACAATTGCCTTTACTTTCAAGGAGGGGGCAAAGGAAAGCAATACGCTGGAAGTTCTCAGTTACTCTTCCCGATCTGTTTTGGATGCATTGAATTTTAATGCTGGTGATACCCTGACTGGCAGTGGTGTCATGGCATCGCATTCTACGATCAAGCCGGAAGATTTGAAGACTGAAAAGGATGTAAAAGACATCCTTGCAGGTGCAAGTATGAATGTAACCTATAACGGCACGACGGCGACGATCAAGATGCCGGAAAAGGGTACGGACGAGTATAATGAGATTTTTGTAAATTCCACAGACAAAAAAGATGCTGCTCAGAAGATGCAGGATTATCTGCAGACCCAGTTTGATCAAGCATTTGGCTATAAACGGATTAAAGTAAGCGGTGTGCAGTCAGATGGTTCTTTTGTGCCTTCTTTTGAACTGGTTTCCGGAAGTGATAGCGATACGTTATCCATCAATTCTGGCACTTTAAATGTAATTGGCAAGGGCGGTATCTTTGGTATCGACCGCGGTGCCTCGAACAGAGTGAACACTGGCAAGACGCTTGGCGATTTGTATGGTACGGTTAAAGAATTGCAGGCGGATGGTACCTCAATTACTAAGATCGACGGAAAATATTTTGAACCGGTTGGTACTGATGAAAACGGCAATGCCACATATGCTCTGGAAATCAACGGTGTGCGGATTGGTGATAAGTATACAGCGGACACTACGTTGGAAACTATTATCAATGATATCAACAGCAACGAGAAGGCAGGCGTTAAGGTCAGTTATTCTACTACATCTAATCAATTTGTATTTACTTCCAAGCACGGCGGTGAAGGCGGTAGAATTGAGATCGGACATGATCTAGAAAATGGTACAGCCGGAACGAATTTAGCAGCAAGTTTGTTTGGATCGGTAGTATATGACTCTAACGGAGATATTTCTCAAGTGCGAGGAAATGCTGTTTCAACTCAAAAAGGCTTCAGTGTCATTCAAGGTCAAGATGCCGAGATGGAGGCATATATCAACGGCGTAAAAACTACGCTGACCAGCGGCACGAATACCTTCAATATTGATGGCTTCACGGTTACTGCAAACGGCACGTTTGAGGCTGATAATGAGGGCGAGCGTGTTACGTTTGATAAAAAGGTTGATGCGGATAAGATCGTTGACGCGGTGAAGAGCTTTGTGGAGGATTATAATAAGGTTCTCGCGGAGATCAATGAACAATATTCCACGCAGCCCGATCATAAAAAGGAATATAAGCCGCTGACAGATGATCAGAAGGCTGACATGACAGAAAAGCAGATCGAGGAATACGAAGCAAAGGCTAAGGAAGGTCTGCTGTTTGGTGATAGCGATTTAGGCGGTTTGTCTAATGGCTTGCGTTTTGTGTTCTCCAATCTGGATATGGATGCAATTGGTATTAGTGTGTCGACCAGCTACTCGGATAAGGGCAAGATTACGTTGGATGAGACTAAGCTTCGCTCGGCGCTGGCAAGTGATCCGAATGCAGTGGCAGAAGCATTTACAGCACCGCTGGAGCAAAAGCAGGTTACCAATGCAGACGGCACGACCTCTTGGGTGGATGATACGTCTTCGGGCGGCGCAATGTCGCGCCTGAAAGTGCAGCTCGATAAGTATGCAGCGACAACCGGATCGACCAAGGGCATTCTGATCGAAAAGGCAGGTTCGCAGTATTCTCCGATGGCGCTGCTGGACAACACGCTGCAGGATAAGATCGACAGCTACGATGACGTGATTGATTCCCTGACCGAAAAACTGAATGATAAAATTGATTATTACACCTCGAAATTCAGCAAATTGGAAGTATTGATCGCACAGATGAACTCGCAAAGTTCTTATTTGGCGAGTATGGGCGGCAGCAGCTATTGACAAAGGGTGTAGAATAGAAAGGACGGGGTAATCCGGCTATGGATATGCATGGCTACCAACAATACAAAGCGCAGTCAATCAATACGATGACGCCCGGCGAGCTGCTGATGCTGCTGTATGACGAATTGATTAAGCGTTTGACCCGTGCGGAAATTGCATTGAAGAATGAAAATTTTGAGGTTTTTGATGAATCAATTATCCGTTGTCGGGAAATCCTAAGGTATCTGGATGATACGCTTGATATGCAGTATCCGATTAGCCATGATCTGCACCGTCTGTACGATTTCTTCTCCTATGAGTTGAGTCGTGTGCAGGCGGGGCGGAACGAGAAGGTTCTGGCCGAAGTAAAGCCCCGATTGACCGATCTCCGGGATACGTTCCGGCAGGCACAAAAGGCGGGCGGTGTATGAAAGAGCAGTGGATGAAGCTGCTGGTACAACTCAGAAAGCGTTATACGGCTTTGACAGAGACGTATGATTTAACCGTGCAGATGGGAGAGGCGCTGGACCGAAACGACCGCACCTCTTTCAGCATGCTGTTATCCATGCGTCAGGAGCCTGTGCTTCGCATGCAGGAATTGGACGGCAATATCCGGCGCATTGTAGAAACTGATGCGCCGGATATTGAAGTACGTTGGCAGGCACTGGTTGCTGGAGATACACCACGGGACGCAGATGAGCAGATGGTAGTAAATCAAATGCAGAAAAACAAGCGTGTGATTGATCGTTTGGTACCGATTGATAGCAGAATCAATCGGGTGCTTACTGAAAGAAAGTCATAACGTGAGAAAAAAGAGCTGGACAAAACGAATAGGATTATGCTTTATGGCGGTTGCTTTCATTGGCGGAGCTGAGTTAGCGGCCAGCTATTGGCTTGACCCACCGATTTTCCATAAGATCGTTGATCCGATCATGGAGAAAACGGGCGATTTGTGGCGCTTTGGAAGCGAGCAGGTGCGTGTGGCAGTGGACGGCGTGAAAGAGCGCATCGCAGAACGCAGTGCACTGCGGCAGGAGCAGATCGAATCCCAGCGGGCAGGGGAACCAGCGATACCGGATGGCGGTGTGTTGATACAAGACCCTGCAATCACTGAACTGGTCACACGGGATGGGCAGGAAGTGCTCACGGGCGGTTCGGTGCCGATTGCGTATTTTGCGCAGAGTGACCCGGCTTGGAAGGATCAGCCGTATGGATCGGATAGCGTAGGCCCGTATGGCTGCGGGCCTACTGCCATGGCCATGGCAGTGAAGAGCCTGACGGGAACGGACACCGATCCAAAGCAGATGGCCAGCTGGTGTAGTCAAAACGGATATTGGGCTGCCGGAAGCGGGTCATATCATAGCATCGTGCGTGGTGTGGCCGATGCCTTTGGGTTGGAATGCGTTTCTCCAAGTTCTATGACACCGGAGGAATTGCGTATACAACTTTCCGGTGGCCGCATTGCGGTTGCACTAATGAGTGCCGGACATTTTACCAGCGGGGGACATTTTATCTTGCTACGTGGCGTAACACTGGATGGCAATATTCTAGTTGCTGATCCGAACAGTAGAGCACGTAGTCTGCAGGAATGGGACGCCTCCATTATTTTAAATGAATTAAGTTCCAGCAAAACGGCGGGCGCACCGCTTTGGCTTTTATCTAAGCAAATGGATTAGTGGCGCCTAACCGATCGAGTAGGAGGTTTACTGTGCCACAGATAGAGATGCAGCATGTAACCAAATATTTTAGCAATGAGCAAAGACGTTTTGCAGCGATTGATGATGTTTCGCTCTCCATCGACCGCGGTGAGTTCGTTTTCTTGATTGGAAGTAGCGGCGCAGGAAAAACTACTTTGCTGCGGCTGCTGGCCAATCAGATCGTAGCGGACGAGGGGAAAATATGGCTGGATAACGTGGAGCTGACACGACTGCGCGGTTGGCGGCGTCCGGTATACCGTAGAAATATCGGTCAGGTTTGGCAGGATGCAAGCCTGATTCGGAAAAAGACTGTACGTCAGAATCTGGAGCTTGTGCAGCGGGCGCTTGGTGTCAAATCCAAGGTGATTCCGGAAAATACACAGAAAGCATTGTCGATCGTCGGCATGCGTGCCATGGAGGATCGATATCCGTTTGAGCTGTCCGGCGGGCAGGTCAAAATGGTGGAGCTGGCACGTGCGATTATTTGTAATCCGCCCATTTTGATTGTGGATGAAATTACAGCAAATTTGGATTATGATACAGGCTGGGATATCATGAATATCCTCAATGAGATCAACCGCTGTGGTACAACTGTCATTATGGCGACACATGCAAAGGATTTTGTCAATATCATGTGCCGCAGAGTGATCACATTGGTTGCCGGCAAAGTGGCCGGTGATGTTGAGAAGGGCAAATACGGCGAGTTAAGAGCAACAAACCGATTTGAATAAAACATAAAAGGTATATAGTTTTAGTTGGGAGGCACATTTTGGTATGCAACTAAAAAACATGAAAATCAATCAAAGACTAATCTTGGGATTTGCAATTCCCGTTATTTTGGCGGTTCTTTTGCTTGTAATTGCGCTGACGAACTCGCTTTCGATGCGCAACCAGTATGAAGAACTGTTGAATCATGAAGTACAGTTGGAACTTCAGATTATGAATTGCCGTGTGCAAACGAATACGGCAGCGCGTTTTGCGCGTGATATGGTACTCGATACCGAGAAGACAAACTTCAACAGCAACCAGTCCCAGCTGAATGATGCGTTGGATGCATTAACGGAATCGCAGAATTATGTTGCGGAGAATTGTACGCTGGGCGATGGTAAGGAGGACAGTTATCTGGCCGCTGTGAGCGCATGGGAAAATATCATTCCCAAAATTCTCAGCGCAGTGGAAGCGAACGACTTTGAACAAGCGCAGACAATTCTGGTCAACGAATGCACACCGGCACTCAATGAACTGCGTGACAATGCAGTGGAACTCAATCAGGCAATTGAAGATAGTATCACAGAGGTACGGACGGCACAGGAACAGTCGGTTACCCGGATGCTGATTCTCATGATTGTATTGCTGGTAGTATTTGTGATTTTGGTGATCATGTTTGCAACACGGCTGATCCGCTCCATTTTGATTCCGCTGAACGAAACCAAAATGGCGCTGCAGGATATGCGCGATGGTGATATGAGCCATCAGATTACATATGAATCGAGAGATGAATTTGGTGATATGGCAGACGCTCTGCGGGGAAGCCAGCAAATGTTGAGCTCTGCTCTTGATGAAATTACCCGCATCACGACTGCTATGGTAGATGGCGACTTCAGCGTTAATTGTGAAGTTGAACTGCCTGGCGCATTCCATACGATCACGGAGTCTCTGGCGCAGCTGACCAGCCAGATGCGTAAGATGATCGCCAATGTCAAGGCTTCTGTGGATCAGGTTGCTTCCGGTGCGGCTCAGGTTTCTACCGGCGCGCAGTCTCTGGCACAGGGTGCGACGGAACAGGCCAGTGCAGTTGAGCAGCTTTCGGCCACCATCAACGATATTGCAACTGCTGCGCGTAAAAATACCGAGGCGGCGCAGTCGGCCAAGGAAAATGCGGATGCCGCTGGTTCGCAGAATGAGGAAAGCCAGCAGCAGATGACACAGATGATTAACGCGATGAACGAAATCACGTCTACATCGCAGGAAATCAGCAAGATCATTAAGACAATCGAAGATATTGCGTTCCAGACCAATATTCTTGCGCTCAATGCGGCTGTGGAAGCAGCGCGTGCTGGTTCTGCGGGCAAGGGCTTTGCAGTTGTTGCGGATGAGGTTCGGAATCTTGCATCGAAATCTGCAGAGGCGGCTAAGAATACCACTACTTTGATTGAAAATTCGATCAAGGCGGTTGAGAATGGATCCAATATTGCACATGCGGCGGCAGAATCTATTACTTCCAGCACTGATCTGACGAGCAAAGCGGTTGAAAAGATCACGCAGATCGCAGCGGCAGCAGAGCGTGAGTCCGAGTCGATTGAGCAGATCACGCAGGGCATTGATCAGATTGCAACGGTTGTTCAGACTAACTCTGCTACCAGCGAGGAATCTGCGGCGGCCAGCCAGGAGCTTTCCTCGCAGGCACATATGCTGCACCAGATCTTCTCTGCTTTCCGTGTTGGCAAGGAGGATGTTGCTCCGGCAGCGTTGCCGGCTTCAACAGCAGCATCGGCGTCTTCGTTTGACTATCAAGCTCCGGCAGCGGCACCGGCCTTTGAAAGCAGCTCTTCCACCTCTGTAAACAGCGGCAGCTTTCATGCAGGAGGTTCTTCCCCCGTATCGGGGGATAGGTTTCCAGAAAGCCATCACACCTCTTTCTCCAGCTACGACGATTCCGGTAAGTACTAAGAGATATGAGGTTACGCCAGACTTGGAAACGGGCAATGATTTGATCGATTCCGAGCACCGTATGTTGTTTGATGCGATCAATGACCTGATGGACGCATGTAATTCAGGTCATGGTCGTGATAAAATCGGTGAAACCGCAGACTTCCTTGCAGATTATGTCGATCAACATTTCGCGGATGAGGAAGATTTGCAGCGGAAGAATCATTATCCCTACTACGAGGCGCATCACAATTTCCATTTGAATTACAAGCAGAAAATTCGCGAATTGGCGAACGAGATTCGTACGGAAGGTCCCAATGTGAAAAACTTGGGTGAAGTCAATTCGCAGGCGAGTGTGCTGATCAACCATATTCGCCATGAAGATAAGCGCTTGGCGGAGTTTATTAAAAACAATGCTGAGTGATGATTCAGCTTGCCAGTTATGGCAGATCATGATCAGATGAATGGGTAGGAGCCGGCGGTATACAGCCCAAGCTTGTGGGTCGGATGATGTTGTGATGATGCAACACGGATTCGAACTTGGGCTGTATGCTGTGGCTTCTTCGCAATGCCAACCTGATCCAATTCACGTCTCCATATCGCGTCCATGCAACGAGTGGGAGGCGTGATTTGCGTATATGCAGTATTGGAACAAGGGATTTTGAGTAAAAATAGGAGGTAGTACGTTGGGCACACTCACGCAAGCAGAGATTCAAAATGTTTTGGATCAAGTCATGCAGGATATGACCAAGCGTATTGGTGGTATATGCCTGTGTAAACGGGATACTGTGCTTTCCAGTGACATGTGTACAATCTATACTACGTTTGAAGGAAGTTACCGTGGCGCTTTGATATTATGTGCGGACACCACGTTTTGGGCCCGTCTGGCACGTTATGTCATGCAGGAAGATACAGTAGATCCAAATGACTTTGAGGATCTTGCGAAAGAATATTTTAATGTCGTCTGTGGGCAAATTGCGGCCGGGCTGTATCGTCTTTCGCATAGTCCATCCCGTTTCCGCATCCCGGTATTTTATATGGGACGTTATATCCCCATAGAGGATGATGGAACGCAGAATGTCATCAATTATGCGAGCGACCAAAATGAAGGGGCACAACTAATTCATCAATTGATCTCTGCATAAAAGTATTTGCAGATGATATATGAAAAGGAGTTATATTATGTCAAAGAGAGTCATGGTAGTAGACGATTCTCGTATCGTTCACATGCAGCTGAAGAAGATTTTGGCGGATACAGACTATCAGATCGTTGCATGCTGCCAAAGTGGGGAAGAGGCTCTGGAGAAATATGGCGAAGTTGAGCCGGATCTGGTGACAATGGATATTCTGATGCCGGGCATTGATGGGTTGGAAACAGCGCGTCAGCTTTTAAAAGCGCATCCGCATGCCCGTATTCTGATGGTCTCCTCGCTCGCCTATGACGATACCATCAACGAAGCACATGATGTTGGTGTGAAGGGATTTGTGTATAAGCCGTTTGAGCGCAGCCAGATACTTGAGTCGATGTCGCATGCGTTGTGTGATGCATAAGCACATAAAAGAAAATAGATGCTGTGGTTTTAAGTCTTGTATAACAAGACAGAGCGCACAAAATATACAAAAAATATAGGCATAAAATGCACATTGTGCCAAAAAAAATTAAAAACAAAATTTTGGCTTATTTATTTTTGCGCGCAACCGATGATATGAATGTAAGTTAACCCCCGGCAAATGTGCAGGGGAAATGCATTTCCAGCTTTCAAACGGGGTGTAACTGTCTCGTCTGAAATAGAAGAACATTCACCAAATGGACCGCAAGCAAAAGGATTTGCTGCGGACGGATTCTGTAAAGGAGTAGTGAATCATGAGAATCCAACATAACATTATGGCAATGAATGCCTACCGCAATTATTCCAACAACACTTCGGCTCTGTCTAAGAACCTCGAGAAGCTGTCTTCCGGTTACAAGATCAACCGTGCTGGCGACGACGCGGCTGGTCTGGCGATTTCTGAGAAGATGCGTGCCCAGATCACCGGTCTGGAAACCGCTCAGAAGAACGCGAAGGACGGTATCTCCCTCGTTCAGACCGCTGAAGGCGCGCTGACTGAAGTTCATGACATGCTCAACCGTATGGTCGAGCTGGCTAACCAGTCTGCAAACGGCACCTATGACAACGAGACCGACCGTGCGAACCTCCAGAAGGAAGTTGAGCAGCTGAAGAGCGAAATCGACCGTATTGCTGATTCCGCAAACTT
The DNA here is from genome assembly GCF_944380975.1 of uncultured Agathobaculum sp. GTDB lineage: Bacteria > Bacillota > Clostridia > Oscillospirales > Butyricicoccaceae > Agathobaculum. The sequence goes on from NZ_CALWJK010000002.1 coordinate 55,227, forward strand.
CAACGGCATCAAGCTGCTGGACGGCTCGCTGAGCGAGAGCGGCAACAAGAGCATTGAGATCTCCGGCATTGCGACAACCTTTGCGCAAGGCAGCGCAAGCATTGCGTCGACTTCGGCGTCGTTGGCTGCATCTACTGCGATTGGTGCTGGTTTTGCATCTGGTGACACGATTGAGCTTACCCTTGCTGTTGACAACGGCAAGAGCTACAGCATCAAGCTGACGCGCGATGGCAATACGCTGGTTGACGAGAATGGCAAGTCTTATAAGATTTCCTCCACGGCAAAGGCTTCGGAGGTCAATGCGGCGATCGCCGGCGCGATCAAGGATGCAACCGGTGGCGCATTTACTGCAACCGGTGGTATTGGCTCTAAGTTGACTATTACCAGCACAGAGACCGGTGCAAACGCCCCGTCGGTGACCGGTATTACCGGTTCTGTTGATGGCACGGCAGCATCAGTCACTACGACTGTAAATGCGCCGGTGGCGGATAAGATTAACATTGCATCTAATGCTATCACGGCAGCCGGCACTAATGCTACGGCTTCGGCTGTAACGGTCTTTACCATCAATGGACAGAAGTTTGCGCTGGCTGCTACCGATGCTGCACTGGATCATGTACAGAAGCTGGCAGGCGATGATGTCAAGGTTGTTATCGGTGCTAACATTGGTGAAGCTGCGCAGCAGTTGGCAGATGCTACCGGTCTGAATATTGAGAAGCAGGTCGGCAATAATGGTATTTCGATCAGCACTGCCAGCGGCAAGGCGCTGACCCTGCAGATCGGCGATACCTCTGATTCCTACAACAAGCTGCAGGTATCCGTTCAGGATATGCACACTGGTTCGCTCGGCATCGCGGGCATCGACATTGGCACGCAGGACGGCGCTGCTGCGGCAGTTGACCTCATCAAGAATGCAATCAATATCGTTTCTGACGTACGTGGTACGCTTGGTGCTACCCAGAACCGTCTGGACCACACCATCAACAACCTGTCCGTCATGACTGAGAACATTCAGGATGCTGAGTCCACCATCCGCGACACCGACGTTGCAGACGAGATGATGGCTTACACCAAGAACAACATTCTGGTTCAGTCTGCGCAGGCTATGCTGGCACAGGCCAATCAGGTTCCGCAGGGCGTTCTCCAGCTCCTGCAGTAAGCCAAACCAACAGTTTAGTTCAACCATACAGAGCGGGGCGGGCATTTGCCCGTCCCGTTTTTCTGTAATGGATAAAGGAGAGTCCGGAATGAGCAGTAATACAATTGATCTTGCTCGTCGTTTAGCAGAGTTAGGACAGAAAGAGGATGCGCAGCAGGCTTATCTTATGGTTCTGCAGGAGGTTTCTGAGAAACAGCCGGAATTGGAGATGGAAGCTGCCAGCTTTATCTTTTTTTCAGAGGGCGATTATCAAATCGCCTACACAACATTTGTTTCTTTATATAATCGTGGTTTCTATCAGGCTGAACTGATGGATTTGATGACACAGGCGTTTTATCTGCCGAATGTTGCCGAGCAGATGAAGCGATATGAACAGAATTGTGAGCGGTTAGGACGTTATCCTTATCTGTTTCGTAAGGATTTTTTGGCATTTGGTGATCTGCCGATTAAGTTTTTTCCCTTCAATGATGAAGGATATATCCCGTATTATAAAGCGGAAAATCGGTTTGGTAGCTATGTGAATTTTAACGATCCGGTGATCGACCGCTATTTCTTTAATGATTTGGAAAATCCCATCCTTGCAAAGGATGTTTATTCACAATATCAGTTAGAGTACTTGACCGATAACGTACGTAAAAGTGAGTGGGTCGGTCGGGAAAATCACATATATTTGCATTACACAGATTGGGCAGTATTTTGTGCCTATTTGCAATGCCTTTCTATCTATAATTTGTTGCGAGACAGCAAACAGGTGTTTTTGATTGGAAATGAAGTGTCACAGTATCCGATTGATTTCAAAGAGCGTTTTGGAATTGATTATAGTAAATATCCTGTCAAGCCGGTCAGTATCCGAGAGGTAAACCGCCTGATTTGGCACACGCAGCTTGCAGCACATAACGGCGGCGACTTCTTTAATGAAATTTTTTATGGCCATCCGAATTTGCTGTCATTTGAGTCGATTTTGTTTGATACAGTTTTGTCTCAGATTAAAGAATATCGCGAGCAGTTGAAGAAAAAGCGTTGTAAATCAAAGCTTGGTATTCAACTTTCTCAGCTTCAACATCCAACAGACAAGGATTTTTTGGTTGCGTTGTTTTTAGAAACCGCACCGGATTCTGTTCATACATGCCGGATTGCACCTGCACTTTTTTTCCAACCCCATTTCCATAATGTGATATGCGAAATGCGTGTTGATGACAAAACAGGAAAAACATTATTGTATTCTGAGCAGTTTGATGAACTTTCTAAGTCCTCTATTTTCCAGCATTTTAAGTATATCAAGACCTTTACTCCAATGAGGCGTATTACGACAAGTTATGCGGCAACCATTCGTTTTATGAGAAACTCTAATTTTCAGAGTAGTGACGCTGTTACCCCTGATGTAATGGCTGAAAGGTTGCTGAATCGGAGTTTTATGGTTGATCGCTATAATCGTTTGTATCGAGATAGCGTGCTTGTCCGTTTTGAGGATGGTAAGTTAAATCCTAAGGCAACATTTACTGCATTAGCTGAGTTTTTGGATATTCCTTATACGGAAAGTATGACATATTGCTCTAGTAAAGATGGGATTAATCCTGAATCATTAAAAGGTAATGTGCGTGGCTTTGATACAGCTACTGTTTATCGAACCTATGATGAATTCGCAAATGATGACGAGCGTGCCTTTATTGAGTATTTCATGCGGGATGCTTATGAATATTATGGATATGATTTTCAGTATTATAAGGGTGAACCTGTCGATGAGCAATGGGTGACTAATAAAATTAAAGGATTTACTTGCATTAATGAAGTCATAGAAAAATCGTGGGAAGATAATTTGTTGTCAAAGAAGGATGAAGAACAGCAATATGAGGACATTGTTGCGCAGGCAAAGCGAGTGACGGAAAATTATGATGAGAATCGTATGAATATTGCGCATCTTCTGATGAGAGGCTTGCGCTTTGTTAACAAGCAAGGCCAGCCGCTGCACATGATGATGCCGCTTCGTCTTGACCCGGATCTTCTGGAGCAGCCGCTCTATCACTAAAGAGGGAGAACGCCATGGATAACAAAGGAACGGTTTATTTTTTTACGGGTCTTTCTGGTGCAGGAAAGACCACGATTGGCGGTTTGTTTTATCAGCGCCTGAAAAAGACCAAGCCCAATGCGGTTTATCTGGATGGAGACGAGATGCGCCCTGCATTTGGTGAGGATATTGGCTATACGCACGAGGAGCGGCTGCGCTGGGCAGGACGAATTTTTCGTGTCTGTCAATTGCTTTCTAATCAGGGAATTGATGTGGTTTGCTGTAGTATTGCGATGTTTGCAACAATACGGCAGTGGAACAGGGAAAATATCGCCAACTACAAGGAAATCTATATCAAGGTTAAAAAGGAGACACTCCTGTCCCGCAATCAGAAAGGCTTATATACGGCAGGACATAATGTGGTAGGTGTGGATTTGCCGTTTGACGAGCCGAAAAATCCGGATCTAATCGTGCAAAATGATGGCGATGAGAGCCCGATAGAGGTTGTTAAGCGGATTGAAAAGATCTTGTATCCGTGTATTGTGCAGAATCCGATTGACAATACGGCATATTGGAATCAATACTATCAAAATCGTATTTGTTCTACAGAGCCGTCGCCGTTTGCACGTTATGTCGCAACTTTGGTAGATCCAGGGAAAACACTGGTGGATTTGGGCTGTGGAAATGGCAGAGATTCTTTGTTTTTTGCTGATATTGGTTTGAATGTGTTGGCGATTGATCTTTCGGATACAGCGATACAGCAGCAGGATATTTCTGAAAAGAGCAATATCAGATTCTTATGCGATGACTTCGTCAATTGCGAGGAACATCAACCGGAAACGTATGATTATGCTTACAGTAGGTTTACTATTCATTCCATCAACGTCAATCAGGAGCAGCTTTTGCTGCAAACCATGTACCGGTCGTTGAAAAAAGGTGGTAAATTCTTTATTGAAGTTCGCAGTGTAAAAGATCCTCTCTATGGAAGAGGAGAAGCGCTGGAAAGAAATGCATTTTATTACGATAATCATTATCGGCGTTTTATCGTGATGGATGAGCTGATAGACCGCATGAAAGAACAAGGGTTTTTAATTGAGTATGCCGAAGAAAAAACCGGTTTTGCGCCATATGGGAATGACGATCCTCCGATTATCCGAGTGGTTGCAAAAAAGTAGAGGGTTAGGCAATGAAAAATAGGATGATGGTTGATCTGCATACCCATACTTCGGCTTCCGATGGACAGTATAGCCCGTCTCAGGTAGTAGAAATGGCAAAACGGGCAGGAATTACTTGTCTAGCCATTACAGACCATGACACGATATCCGGATTGCAGGAGGCGCAAGCAGCAGGCAAGGAATACGGTATATCGGTTGTGCGGGGAATCGAATTGGGTGCAAAGGAAGACCGGCATTTGCATATTGTTGGACTGGGCTTTTGCGAGAACGCCACAGAATTGCAGCTGCTTTGCAATAAGCTGCGGCAAAGTAGAGATGAACGCAAGTATCGTATCGTGGATTTCCTACGGGAAAAAGGAATAGAGGTTTCGCTGGATGAGGTCACCGAGTTGGCCGGCGGAGAGGTGATTGCGCGACCGCATTTTGCACAGGTGATGTTACGGCACGGCTATGTATCTTCGATACGTGAGGCATTTGACCGCTATTTGGACACTGATGAGTATCAGCGTATCGAGCGTTTCAAAGCGTCTGCGGCAGAGTGTATTGAGGTGATTCATCAAGGTGGCGGAAAGGCAGTGCTCGCGCATCCGTATCAGCTTGGAATGCCGGATGATGCTTTGGAGCAGATGATCGCTCGGCTTAAAGCGGAAGGTTTGGACGGAATTGAATGCTATTATCCGCAGCATACACCAGAAATGACCCAGCGCTATCTGGAGTTCGCGCAAAAGTATGCGTTATATGTCTCAGGCGGCAGTGATTTTCATGGGGAAGCAGTACATCCAGACAATTTGTTAAAGCCAATTCCGCTGGATATATCTTGGCTGTTAGGGTTTGCTACATAAATCCTTCAAATGCAGGGTTTAAACCGGTAAGTGCAGAAGCACTTACCGGTTTTTTGCTGCTTTATTTCCATACATGCTCTTGACAGAAAAATATAATCCATAATACGCTAAGGAAATAGAAAATATGGTCGATATATTAAGATAAGCATATTTGGTACTTGGGGGAGGCAATGACAGATTGGAAAAATCACGCGGCAAAAAAGAGCCTCAAAAAAGGAAAATAGATTTCAAACTGCTTGCTATCTTAATTGCTATCACCTGTTTGCTGCTCTTCTGTATATTTCGGATTATCGTTATCCGCAGCGCAGCCTGCACCTATGTGATGACGGATGGCGAACGATATGAGACGGTGCGGCTGTATCCGGGTTCTGTAGAAGAAGCATGCAGCAAGGCTGGTTTCCGGAATGTAGAGGTCGTGAATCGGAAAGACGATGACGGCATTGTATATTTGACGCTTAAAGAAACCTTTGATGTGTCGATCCAGACCAGTGAAGAGACATTGACCGTGCGCACAGCACCCTGTACAGTGGGAGAGCTGTTGGAAGCAAACGGTATCAGTGTGGGCAGCGATGATATCGTTACGCCGGATGTGGATGATTGGCTTTCCGACAGCACTCAGGTTACAGTGACCCGCGTCAGTTATTCAACCGTTACGGAAACCGAGGACGTACCGTTCTCCGTGGAAGTACAATATGACAGCCAGATGCTTAAGGGGCAGCAGGAAATTGCTCGATACGGCGAAAACGGAGAAAAGAGCCTTGAGTACCGCGTGGAAGAGCACGACGGGGAAGAGGTTTCCCGCGAGCTGGTCAAGGAGGAAGAAGTAAAGGCGCCGATCAATTGCATCGTCAAGCAAGGCATCCGGATTGCGCAGAATGCGCAGGAGAAGCAGGCGACTTCTGAGGAAGCCAAAGCAGCGGCGGCGAGCAGCCAGACCTTACCATCGAGTCAGCCGGAAACCGAGAGAGAAAGTACTGGGGAATTGTCTACGGCCGGTCGATCTCAGGTTTGGTCTGTGCCGGCAGGAATTACTGATGACACAGAGAATAAAATCATTACAGCCGGTGACGGCTCAAGCTATGAGTATACAGCGGTGATTGATGTAACAGCCACTGCCTATCATCGGGTGGAGGACGGCGGTGAAATCACTGCATCCGGCACAGTGACCCAATACGGAACCATTGCGGTGGATCCGCGTGTCATTCCGTTGGGTAGCAGGCTGTATGTCGTATCAGACGGCGGCGATCAATCATGGTCCTACGGACCGGGGCTTGCAGAGGATACAGGCGGTTTGATCAAGGGAACAAAGATCGATTTGTTTTTCATGACAGGTGATGAAGCTGATGATTTTGGTATTCGTCCGGCAAAGGTATATATTTTAAAAGATTGATAGATAGCCTTAACTGTCATTCGGCACGGTCGATACTAACAATAGCGATCCGGACAAGGGTCGCAAATGCTAAGGGAGGTGGCTTGAATGATGGATAGCATCGCCGCGGTGTCTGTGAACATGCATGCGGCACAGCTGCAGCAGAGTGTTTCGATCTCTGTGGCAAAGAAAGCAATGGATTCCGCAGAATTAGCGGCACAGGAAATGTTACAGATGCTTCCGGATACTTCCGGCAGAGGACAGGTCATTGACACGTATGCATAAAAAAGAACGGCACATGAAGTGCCGTTCTTTTTTTGACTTTTAAGGCGTATTGGCTGTCTTGACTGCGGTTTCGCCTTCGGTGGGCAGATCTTCTGGCATATCCTCTGGGAATTCGATCTCCTCGACCTCGTCCGAGGTATCGCCTACCTGACGATACAATGTGGTACAATCAGAAGAAATGAAGTAGGTGCCCATCAGGGAGTTGGTTCCAACCGAGTTCTTTCCGTATACGTACACTGTCAGACACGCCTTGCCGTCGACCATGACAAAACCGGGGCCGGGCTTGAGGCTGTATTCCGACATAGATTCGCCAGGCAGCCCAATCTCAGCCGGTGTGACAGTACTCATCATCGCTTTGGCGCCGGAGAACGAAAGGAATGTACCGGCTTCCTGAAGGGAAGTGACGAAGTCCTCGCCTGCAATCTTGTCCAGCGTAATCAGGCAGCTGGTGGGCGTCCAGTCGATGCGCACACGGAATTGCATTTGCGTATCGTATTCATAATCGGAATAAGGGAGAAGCGTGGATTCTGCAGAGGAGTCCTCTTCACCCTCTCCTTCTTCCGTATCTTCGCTCTCTGCATCTGTTTCCGTCGAGGCGGTTGCTGTGGCCTTGGTTTGCGGCGCGCCGTTGCTGTCGGTCGCCACAGCCTGCCGAATCAGAGTAACCGAACCTGCGTTGCTATCAAAGGACGGTTCATCTTTGCCCTCAGTGTGAAGGGAGATATCATCGCCTTCCAAAAGCTCAACATAAGATTTGGCAATGGACGCGGGCTTGCCTTCTGTGAATTGCTGATAATCGTAAGAAAGATAATTTTGTACTTCCTCGGTGCCAGTGGTTTGATCGGCATCGGTTTCATCCGTGGCATCCTGCTCATCGGTCTCTTCCGATGTTCCTTCTTCTCCGTTCTCTCCTGATGCATTCGGGCTAAGCGTCGCCACCAGACGTCCGCCGGTATCATCGTTGAGAAACTGTTCAATAGAAGGAATGGTATCGCCTTCAAACGTATAGTAAGCGAGAGATTCATCGCCCGACTCGCCTTTGTCGCCGCAGCCAGTCAGCAGCGTGCACAGGATCAGGCAAAACAATAACCCTTGTTTTTTCATTCGCTTCATCAAATCTCCTTTGGACTAGTTTTTTATAGTAATAATAGTACATGTTTTTGCATGGAAACGCAAGGGAAAACCTGTAAAAAAACCTCATATTGAGAAAAAGGCAGGGATAAAGAAAAAATAAGGAAAAATCGAAAACGGTCGTTAATTAAAACCAGATTTTGACGATATATGAAATATCATGCTTTTAAAGTTAAGTCAAAAAAGGATGGGTATGAAATGAAAAGTGTGAAAGGAAAAATATTACTTGGCATGGTTGCCACAATAGTAATAGGCATGTTGGTTGTTGGTATTGTCAGTATAGTGCTGAGTCTGCAAAGCTCGCATTCACTGTTGAAGACTGCTATGCAGGGAACGGCAGACATCGCGGCGGGCCGTGTGCAATATGAATTGACTTCTTATATTCAGATTGCTACTGCGGCAGGACAGAACCAGGTCTTGGGCAGTGATGAAGTTCCTCTGGATGAAAAGGAGGAGTACATCAATCAATTAGCGACGAACAATAATATGACGCGCGGCAATCTGCTTGATTTGGATGGCAACAGCTATTTTGACGGAAACAACTATTCGGATCGTGAGTATTTCCAGCGGGCTGTGGCTGGTGAAAGTTTTGTTTCGACGCCGACGTTGAGCAAGGTGACAGGCGAGCTTTCTATTTTGGTTGCGGCTCCGGTGTATCGAGATGGTGACGGAAGAAACGATATTGTAGGCGTTGTGTACTTCGTTCCGGAAGAAACTTTCCTCAATAATATTATGACGTCTATTGATGTCAGCCAAAACAGCGAAGCGTTTATGTTGGATAAGACCGGTACTACCATTGCAGATATTACGATGGATACAGTCGCAAGACAGAATATTGAAGAAGAGGCTCAGTCGGATTCTTCATTAAAGCAGTTGGCTATTTACGCGGCTGATATGCGGGCAGGCAATAGCGGTGTAGGTAAATATAAGATCAATGGTACTACAAAATTATTGGCATATGCACCTATTAGTGATACGGATGGATGGAGCATAGGTGTTGCGGCTCCGGAAAGTGATTTCATGGGTGCGGTTTACCGTGCAGCTATCATCATTTGTATTTTGATCGTTGTAGTTGTTTTGATTGGCGTATTTGTTGCGATTCGTATGGCAACTTCGATCGGCAGACCGATTCAGCTTTGCGCAGATCGTATTCACAAGCTGAGCGAAGGTGATCTGAGTTCTCCGGTTCCGGAAATTAAAACCAAGGATGAAACCGGCAGATTGGCGCAACAGACTGTTATCATCGTCAAGAGTTTGCAGGACTTGATTGGCGACATTGGTTATCTGCTTGGCGAAATGGCGCGTGGCAATTTCAATGTTCGTTCCCGTGATTACAACTATTACATTGGCGATTACGAGCAGTTATTGTTGCATGTGCGCGGTATCAATAAGGAATTGAGCAATACGCTGGCGCAGATCAATACTGCATCGGCACAGGTCTCTGCGGGTGCAGAGCAAGTTTCCTCTGGTGCGCAGTCGTTGGCGCAGGGCGCAACGGAACAGGCGAGTGCGGTTCAGGAGCTTTCGGCGACGATCAACGATATTTCGACGGATAGCCAGCGGACAGCTCAGCTTGCACTTCAGGCAAAAACGGCAGCAGATAATGCGGGTGAGGAGCTGCAAACAAGCAGTGAATATATTGCAACACTTGGCAATGCTATGAGCAATATTTCCGAATCTTCGCAGGAAATCAGCAAGATCATTTCGACGATTGAGAATATTGCATTCCAGACCAATATTCTGGCACTCAATGCAGCAGTAGAGGCGGCACGTGCAGGCACTGCGGGCAAGGGTTTTGCAGTTGTTGCGGATGAGGTTCGCAATCTGGCGCATAAGTCGGATCAGGCAGCTAAGGCTACGAAGGATCTGATTGAGAAATCTATCAACGCGGTTAATGAAGGCGTTGACATGATGCAGAAGGTAAGCGAAGCCGTTGGCAGCGTAATGGAATCGGCTGGTGTGGCAGTATCCGGTATGGATGAGGTTGCGGATGCGGTTCAGCGTGAAACTGACTCGATTGTCCAGATCACGCAAGGTATTGACCAGATCTCCAGCGTTGTACAGACCAATTCCGCGACTGCGGAAGAGTCTGCGGCAGCAAGTGAAGAACTTTCCGGTCAGTCTGAGATGCTCAAAAACCTGATCGCTGGCTTCCAGCTGCGGCAGGAATAATAGTATAAGTACAAACAAGCTCCCGTCGATTTAGACGGGGCTTGTTTTTTTGCCTTATTTTTCTGTCGCTCTGGACGATATAATTTATATGGATTCTAAGAGGATAGGAAGGAGATGGCGTTTCAGATGAAACAGGCATGGAGAAGATTGATAGCGCTGGTTTTATCGGCGCTTGTTTTGGTTCCTCCCGCGGCGTTGGCAGGCGATGAGGGAGAAGACCTAACGAATGGTGTTGCTGTCAAATTTACACAAAAGTCATCATTTACTGTGGATCCGGCAGATGAATCCGTTTTCGTTGGAGCCAATGACACGCAGGATTTCAAAATTACTTTGGACGAAGGACGAAGGCTGGATAAGGTTACGTTTGAAGTGGCGACCAGTGCTATGCCAGACAAGAAAGAATCTGTTGAATTGGATAGTACTCATCTGGAGGGGACCGCAAAAGGCGTTTCTATTAAAATGAATGCATGGCCGGAGCGGTCGCGTAACTTCACACTGACTGTCTCTACTAATGCATTGTCTGGATTGTTTGATGCCAGCATCAACTGCCAAAGCACTTCCGAAGGATATAACGTGCGCATTCACGAGGAATCCGGGAATGCGAAAGTGAACGGAAATGAAGATGGTGAAGTCAATCGCGGCAAAGAGGTTTCACTGAGCGTTGTTCCGGAGGACGGATATCGTCTTAAAAGTCTAATAATAAAATACGGTACGGTAACAGAGACTCTGACGGCGGGCAATACCAATTGGAATGGTCTGAATGTGAAATGGAACGCTGAAGAGGAAAGTACAGTTTCAGGAGAACTGTATGCCGATCTGGATGTAGAAGCTGTTGTGGAAGAAATCCCCATCGTCTATGAACTGACGGTAGATGTGGATGATGGCTTGGAGTTGGAGAGGCCGAGCAGCCGTGTGACCAGTGTCGGGCAAGGTGAAACTTGCGAAGTGCGAGTCAGTACGCGTCCGGGCTATATCATCAGTGATTTCACTGTTCAGTATGGAAAAAGCTATGCGAGCTGGGCAACAGGACAGACTTTTCTGGTAATGGGTAATGACAGAGTACAGGTTCGCGAAAAATCCGGCGAGGTCTGGTTTATTCTTCCGGAAATGTACTCGGATACCAATATATATTTTACGTCGGATTATGATCCGGATAATATTCCGATCGAGATCGATGAGGGCACACGCATTAACATTGATACCAACTGCGGTGAAACGGTAGCGCGTGGTGATGATGTGGAGTTTTATATCAGCACCACTTCTGACCGATACTCTGTCAAAAAAATTACGCTTACCATTGGTGATAGCTCGGGTTCTGCCGAGCCGGAGGATGGCGAAATCCGCGTAGGCAACAAGAATTACGAGATTGAGGATTTGGGTGACGGAGAATATGCGGTATACGTGGATAATGTCACGGAACCGGTGACAATATATGCAACTTCGTCAGGATCGAGTTCGGTTTCTAGACCATATCTTACCATTAATTCTTCCAGCCATATGAAGATCACCAAGAGTGTTTCTTCCAGTAGAATTGATGCAGGGGATGATGTAACATTCTACTTTACGCCGGATACGAATTATCAAATTGACGAAATCACAGTAAAAATCGGCAGCAATAGCCGAACAGTTGGGGCAGAAAAAACCTCAATCCGTGTCGGCAGCACGACCTATCAGATGAGCCGCAACTCAAATGGTGTGGTTTCCGTTTATTTGACGGATATTGATGAGAACGTGACGGTTTCGGGACGGGCGTATTATTCTAAGGATCCGGTTACACCGACCAATACAATACGGTTGAATACGTCCAGCCGCAGCGCATTTATGAACGGCTATTCTGATGGTACATTTCGACCGGAAAACTATATGACACGCGCGGAAGCGGTGGTCATGTTGTATCGCTTGAGCACAGTCAATGTCGAAAATGACTCATCGCAAAGTGTGTATCAGGATGTGCCATGGGGCATGTGGTGCGCACAGGAAGTCAACGCTTTTGCAAATGCAGGAATTATTGACCGAACCACATATTTTTATCCAGATCAATATATTACACGTGCTGAACTGACGGAGATGCTTTATCGTTTGTCCGGATCTCCGAGCGTGAGCAGTAGTACTGCGACGCGTTTCAGCGATATCAGCGGAACATCGAGCAGCGATGCAATCCGTTATGCATCATCCGCAGGGTGGATCAACGGCTATTCTGATGGAACTTTCCGGCCTTATGCGTACATTGTGCGCAGTGAGGTTGCGACCATGATGACCCGGGTGCTGAACCGGACAACGGGCGGCGGTGGCGTTTACTATAAGGACGTGCCCTACTCATATTGGGCATATCGTTATATTCAGCTTGCATCTTCTTATGTATAGTGCAAGAGCGGGTTCGGTGAAAGCCGGACCCGCTTTTTCTCCCGCAGGGAATCAAGGAATGTTGGGAAAGCAATATTTTCCACATTGAAAAAACCCGTATACTTCATACAATTTACAAAATTGATGAATCATATGCTGTTTTTGTAATTCAAAATTTCAAAATACAATTAAATTGCTCGGAATAGCATATGTTAAATGCTCAAAATGATAGGAAAAGGTGCAAAATTGCTTTTATTGTGAAAAATGCCGAGTAGGGCTATAAAAATATGTCGAAAGTGATTGAAAAAATCAACAAATTATAGTACAATATAAAAAAATCTTTAGGTTGCGCAAATTGCGCTGATACGGGAGGTCCGATTATATGAATTCAATAACTAGTAACTCGCTTCTGATGATGGAGCGCTCCATGGACTTCTTGTGGACCAAGCAGACGGCGATTTTAGATAATCTCGCTAATGTGGAGACACCAAACTATAAAACCAAATATGTCACCTTTGAAGAGACATTCCGGTCGCGCTTGCAGGCGGCGGCGAATGGCAATGCATCTGATATGCGGGATGCGTTGGAAAATGCACAGGCTACGGTGCATGTTGCGGACAACGAAACCGCCCGTATGGATGGAAATGGTGTGGATGCGACAGAGCAGAGCATCGAACTGGCCAGAAACGCTTTACAGCAGCAGCACGTAATGAATGCGATTTCTACGGATCTTTCGCTGATTCGTGCCGCAATTCGTGGACAATAAGGGAAGGAGTAAAAGGTCATGGCATTCTTAAGTTCAATGAACATTACCGGTTCTGCGCTGACAGCGCAGCAGCTGCGGTTAGATGTTATTTCGGAAAATGTTGCAAACATCAATACCACACGTGTTGAGGGTGGAGAAGGCCCTTATCAACGTAAGATGGTGGTTATGGAAGCCGACGGAGGTCGGAATACATTTCGTGAGGTGCTCGCTCAAGCGGCGGGTAATGTTCCCGCGGAAACATATAATTTGTCACAAGCGGGCGGTGTCCGCGTCACGCAGATCGTGGAGGATACCAGCCCGTTTAAGTTGCAATATGACCCGACACATCCGGATGCGAATGCAGAGGGATATGTTGAAATGCCCAATGTGGATTTGGTCAAGGAAGTGACAGATGCCATGGCGGCTACGCAGGCCTATTCGGCAAATGTTACAGCGTTCAATACCTTGAAAACGGTTGCCACGCGGGCACTTGATATCGGTAGATAACTGTAAATAAATAAGGAGGCAAAGAACATGGTGACAATTGGTTCGATACAGCCTTTGTGGGATACGATTTCTCTGGATAAAACGAACACAAAAGAGAATACCGCTTCTTCGCAGAATGGCTTTCCGGTGTTTGCGGATGTATTTCAGAATGCGATCAATAACGTAAAGCAAACAGATGCAGAGTACAGCGAGGCGCAGTACTTGTTGGCGACAGGTCAGCTGGACAATCCGGCTGTAGCTACCATTGCTGGCACGAAAGCGACGCTTTCTGTTCAGTTGCTCGCGGAATTGAGAAATAAAGCACTGGATGCCTATAGCGAAATTTCACGCATGAGCATTTAATCGTGCAACTGCGAACCCTCTGAAATGAGGGAAACTCTGGGACGAGGCGGAGAAGATTGTGAAAGAGAAATTTCAGAGCGGCCTGAAAAAAGTCAAAGACTTATATGCTGGGGAAAACAAATCCAAGTATATCAAAATTACCGCGGTCGCATTGATCGTGGTTATTGCTGTTGCTGTTATCCTGGCATTGGTTTTGAATAATCAGCCGTATGAAACACTGGTCACGGGGCTCACGACCGACGAAGCTTCAGCGATTGTGGGCAAGCTGGACGAGTATGGTGCGACGGACTATAAAATAGAGGGCGACACAATCAAGGTGCCGCAGGATCAGGTGACCAACCTGCAAGCCAAGCTGCTGGTAGACGGTTATCCTAAGAGTGGCTTCCTGTACGGTACATATTTGGATAACGTCGGCATGATGTCGAGCGAATCCGATCGGGAAACCCTGAAGAACTACGAGCTGCAGGATCGCATGGCTGCGGTTATCCGTAATTTCTCGGGCGTCAAAAACGCGGTCGTGGATATCACCCCCGGTTCGGACCAGCGCTATGTGCTGGACAGCGATAACGCAACGCCTGCAACTGCGGCGGTATTTGTCGAGATGCAGGACGGCGGTGCGCTGCCGGACAGCTATGTGGATGCGATCGGCAACTTTGTTGCGCACAGTGTGCAGGGGTTGGATTTCGAAAGCGTAACGATCACAGACTCCATTGGCAACAGCTATACCCCCGGCAGCACGGATACTTCGACGGCGTCCGCGTCGGATCTGAAGCTGCGTTTGGAGAATCAGGTCAACAACCGTGTCCGTAATGAAGTGTTGCAGGCGCTTAGCCCGATTTATGGCGCGGATAATGTACGGGTCAGCGTGACCAGTACAGTGGATGTCAGCCACCGCGTACAGGAGACGACCGAATATACCACACCGGAAGGTGCGCCGGATGGCGAAGGCATCATCGGCCACCGGGAATATGATCAGGAACTGATACGCGGCGAGGACACCGAAAATGGCGGTGTTGTTGGTACAACGACCAATGCCGATATTCCGACTTACATGGAGTCGCAGAATGCCGTAAACGGTGATGAGCAGTATCTGAAAAACAGCGGTACGGAGGATATGCATGTCAATACCTCGACGCAGCAGAGTGAGCAGAACTTTGGTGTGGTAACCGATGTGATGATTGCGGTCACCATCAATCAGGACACAGCCGGCAATGTTGGCACGGCGCAGCTCATCAGTCACATCGCGCGCGCGGCCGGTATTTCTACCGATCAGCAAGCGGACAAGATCAATGTGCTGGTAGCACCGTTTTACAATCCGGATGCGGAGAACGCGACGACCACGCCGCTCCTGCCGGGTCTGCAGATTCATAAGTGGGCGCTGTATGTCGGCGCAGGCGTATTTGGACTGCTGTTGCTGCTCATTGTTCTGCTGGTCATCCGTTCCAAGCGCCGCAAGAAGGCAGAGGAATTGCTGCTTGCTCAGCAGGCTGAGGAGCTTGCAGCGCAAGAGGCGCTGGCTGCTGAGGAGAGCAAGGAGCAGATTGATAATGTTCTGGAGATCAAGAACGAAAAGAGTATGGAACTGAAGCAGGAGATCCGCAAGTTTACGGAGGAGAATCCGGAAATTGCGGCTCAGATGATCCGTACATGGCTCAGAGGGGAGGGTGCAAATGGCTGAGCAGGAGTTGACGCCCGCACAAAAAGCGGCAACCGTGATCGTTGCCATTGGCACGGAAAAAGCATCCCGGATTTATCAGTACATGAATTCGGATGAGCTTGAGCAGCTGACTATCGAGGTTGCAAAGCTCGGTTATATTGATCCGGAACAGACGGAGCAGGTGCTGGAAGATTTCTATCAGATGTGCCTGACCAACAAGGCCATTACCGAGGGCGGCATGGAATATGCCCGTTCGGTACTGCAAAAGGCATTTGGCGATCAGGCGGCCGAGCAGCTGCTGAGCAAGGTGACCAAGGCACTGAGCAACCGTTCGTTCTCGTTCCTCAACAAGACGGACGCAAAGACATTGCTTTCTACATTGCAGCATGAACGTGCGCAGACCATTGCGCTCGTGCTGTCGTATGTCGATCCTGATAAGGCGGCGGCGGTTCTGGAAGAGTTGCCGCCCAAGAAGAAGCTGCGCGTGGTAAAGAGCATCGCGCGTATGGAGAGCGCATCGCCGACGGCGGTCAAGATGATCGAGGACGAACTGCAGAAGAAGTTCTCCAGCCTTATTGTCACGGAGAACGTGCAGATCGGCGGTCTGGATCATATTGCTGCGATCATGAACAATTTGGAGCGTTCGAGCGAAAAGGCTATTTTCGACGGCTTGGAAGAAAACGACGATACGCTGGCCGAGGAAATCCGCAAGCGTATGTTCGTGTTCGAGGATATCGTACATATGGACGACCGTTCGGTACAGCGTTTTGTCCGCGATTGCGATATGCGCGATATTGTTCTGGCGCTCAAGGGCGCCAACAAGGATGTCGCCAACAAGCTGTTTACCAACATGTCTACCCGTATGCGTCAGAATATCGAGGAAGACCTCGAAATTACGACCAATGTGCGTATTCGTGACGTGGAAGAGGCACAGCAGCGTATTGTTGGTATCATTCGTGATTTGGAAGAGCGCAATGAAATCATTATTCTGAAGGGCGGAAAGGATGAGATCATTGCCTAGTATTCTGAAGTATTTCATGAAACCGAAGGCTGAAGAATACGAGCTGCCGGATGAGGAACAACTGGTCAGCCAGTTGGAGGAGATGATCCGCCTCAAAGAAAGCGTTCCCAGCGAGGGAGCGGACGGTGGAAAGCCTGCGCAGGAAGCGAAAGCAGTGCATACTGCTGAAGCGGAAGCGCAGGAGGAAGAAATACAGGAGCCGGAAAGCGGCAGCTTTGAGCGAGCGCTTTCTATGGCGCAGGCACAGGCAGATGAATTGATCCGGAATGCGCAGGCGCAGGCCGAGCATATCATAGAACAGGCAAAGCAAGCAGCCGAAGCTGAGGTGGCAAGAATCCACCAACAGGCATCGGAAGAAGGCTATAACCAAGGCTATGTAGAAGGTCAGCGCAAAGGCCAGCAAGAGGCATCCGCCGCGATGCACAAAGCGGCACAGGAATCTGTGGAGGCGGTGCAGCGGTTTCTCACGCAGGCAAGCAATATGCGCGATGAGAAGATAGATAAGCTGAGCGGCGAACTACTGGATGTTGCGGTGACGGTGGCGGAAAAGGTGATTCACGTTAGTCTAAAAAGCAGCGAAGAAATCATCAAACGCATGATCGTTGCGGCGACAGAAAAGTTAAAGCGCCGCGAATGGGTGCAGATATATGTTGCAGACTGCGATGTAAAGGGTGTCGCGCAAAGTGATCCATCTCTCTCTGCGGCGCTGTCCAGTTTATCTGATCATATCAAGATCGTACCCATGCGGGATGCCGAATCAGGAACCTGCATTGTGGAAATGCCCGATGAGATCATTGATGCAAGTGCGTCAACGCAGCTGGAAAATATCCGTTCGGTTATCCATGAGAACTTTTCATAGCCTGTTCGGGGAGAAAACCTATGTTTGAGCAAGTCATTCAACAAATTAAAGACGGTGATATGCTGAGTCGCACTGGTAAAATCGAGAACATCGTCGGTATGTCGATCGAGGCATCGGGTGGCCGCGGGGCAATCGGTGATATTTGCCGCATTTACTCGGCGGAATCGAACAGCCAGGTGTTGGCTGAGGTGGTTGGCTTCAAAAGCGACCGCATGCTGCTCATGCCGTATCAAAATATGAATGGACTTGCACCTGGCAGCTTTGTCCGCAACACAGGACGGCGGCTGCGGTTACAGGTAGGAGATTTCCTCCGCGGGAGAATCATCAATGCAATGGGGAAACCCATTGACGGGCTGGAGCCCTTCCCGGAAGGGGACAGTTATTATGTGGACAGCCCATATATCAACCCGTTGACGCGTCCGCCGATTCGGGAGCGTGTGGACTTTGGCGTGCGTGCCATTGACTCCACGCTGACGATTGGTAAAGGACAGCGTATCGGCATTTTTGCAGGTTCTGGTGTTGGTAAGTCTACACTGATGGGCATGATCGCAAAAAATGTTAAAACGGACATCAACGTCATCGCGCTGGTTGGCGAACGTGGACGTGAGGTGCTGGAATTCGTTCAGAAGGATCTGGGCGAGGAAGGCATGCGGCGTTCGGTTCTGGTGGTTGCGACCTCCGATCAGCCTGCCATGCTGCGTATGAAATGCCCGTCAGTTGCGACGGCTATCGCGGAGTATTTCCGGGATCAGGGAAAAGATGTTTTGCTGATGATGGATTCGCTGACGCGTTTTGCCATGGCGCAGCGTGAAATCGGCCTTGCGGTTGGTGAACCGCCGGTGGCACGCGGCTATACGCCGTCCATCTATGCAGAGCTTCCCAAATTGCTAGAGCGAAGCGGTAATTTTGAGCGCGGTTCTATCACTGGCGTTTACACCGTACTGGTAGAAGGCGACGACACCAATGAGCCGATTGCAGATACTGTTCGAGGTATTCTGGATGGACATATCGTTTTGTCGCGTAAGCTCGCCAACGCAAACCATTTTCCAGCGATTGACGTATCGGCTAGCATTTCCCGTTTGATGGTTGAGATCGTTTCTCCGAAACATAGGGAATTGGCCAGTAAGTTGCGCGATATCTTGAGCGTCTATGAGAAAAACGAGGATTTGTTGTCCATCGGCGCTTATAAGGCGGGCACAAACCCTCGACTCGATTATGCGATTTCAAAGATCGATCAGATCAATGCGTTTCTGATGCAGGGTATCAATGAATCATTCAGTTATGATGACAGTCTGCACCAGTTGGAAACGATTTTACAGTAATTCTTGAAGGAATGCGAAAGAAAAGGGGATGATTCCAATGAAGAAGTTCCGTTTCTCCATGGAAACAGTGCTGCACTACCGGGAACAGCTTCTGGATACGCTCCGTATCGAGCATGCGGCTGCTATTGCGCGTGTACGCGAACAGGAAGCGGTTGTCGCAGCGTTGCAGCAGCGGTTTGACGAAGTCAATCAGGAATATCGAGAGAAAAAGCAGCAGGGCATGACGATTGCAGATGCCGTCGGATATGACCTGATGCTGCAAGTACAGGAAATGGAGATCCAAAAGGCACAGGAAACGCTGGCTTTACGCAAAAGAGAAGAAGAAAGCAAGCGGAATGAAGTTATTCATGCCAAAACGGATAAAGCAACCATTGAAAAGCTCAAAGAAAAGAAGTGGCAGCTTTATCAAAAGTCTGTGCAAAAGAGCGAAGAACAGTTTATTGATGAGTTTGTATCCAACGCCCGTGTGATGGCAGGCGCAGCGGTCCATTAAATGGGCGTTGCGGGCGTTGTCACAAAGCCGCGCCTGTCCTTATCCTTAGGTGAAAGGAGGTGAGAGAGAAATGAATATGGAGCAGATCAACATGATGATGCAGATGATCATGCAGCAAGGTCAGGTGTCTGGTTCCAACACTGGCAAGGATTCGAATGGGGATTCTTTTCAGGACATGATGTCGCAGAAGCAAGACGCGGTATCGTCCAATAAACCCAGTTCGAACGATCAGCAGACACAGTCGAAACCGGCGCAGAATGACAAAACGCAGCAGACCGATCAGCAAACTCCGCAGGAGAATGTCCCGGAAGTTTCCGATGATGTGCGGCAGGCTATGGCGGCTTTGTTACTCCAGCCATATGTGGTGCAGGATGTTGCAGTGCAGCAGACCGCGCAGGAGAATGTGGATATGGTAGCCACAATGCCTACAGTGGACGCAGCAGTCGCTCAGACCGTGCAAACCGCAGTGGCAGGCGAGACGATGGCTCCCGCAGTACAGCAGGAGGCAGCGCAGCCGACCGTGCAAGTCCCGCAGCAGGCAGCGCCTGAGCAGATGCAGACCGCTCCCGAGGTCACGGCACCGCAGGAGGGCGTGCAGCAGCAAGGTTTGCAGAATGCATCGGCACAGACTGAGCAGCAATCGACCGGAGAGGCCGCTACCGAACAGAAAATGGTAGAAGTAGACCAGCCGGACGATCAATCTGTTGTTGTGACGAAGCAGGAGCAGCCTTTGTTCCGTGATGTGGAGACCGTACCCGTCAAGGTGGGCGATGCTACGCCGACGGTCGACGTCAATGCACCGGATATGGAGAAGCAGCTTGCAGATACCATTCAGGCAAAGCTGAATACCGTGGGTGACAAGGTGCAGATCCAATTGCAGCCGGAAAACCTCGGTCATATCACAATCGAACTAGTGCAGCATGGCGGCAAAATGGGCTTGGTGATTTTTGCGGATAATGCAAAGACCACTTCGCTGCTGGCGCAGCATGCAGGCAATCTGGGCGCGTTGCTGGAAGACCGTACCGGCCAGACAGTGCATGTTCAGGTGCAGCAGCAGGAGCCGGAGCAGCCGCAGTATGATGGACACAACCAGCAGAACCGGCAGCAGCAGGAAGAGCAATCCCATCCGAAGCAGAGCAAAGCGGAGCAAGACAGTTTTCTGGGTCAACTGCGCCTAGGGCTTTATCAACTCGATGCGGTTTGATGAAAGGAAGTGAGAAAGTATAATGAGCTATATGAGCGATTTGTTTACTCCTACGATAGCGAGAACCTCTAATCAGAACACAAATGCTTATAATAACAGTAAGCAGACAAACAAAGCCTCGGATGCAGATACGGATAATAATGTCGGTTATTTGAAGGATAGCAGCGCGGATAATCTGACGCTGACGATGGAGGACTTTCTTCAGATGATGATTGTCCAGTTCCAGAATCAGGATATTGATAATCCGGCGTCTACAAGCGATATGATGAATCAGCTGCTTTCGATGTCGACGATTCAGTCTATGGCAACCATGACGGACGCGGCGACGATGTCCTATGCGGCTTCTCTGGTTGGCAAGACGGTTACGATTGGTGAATACACCAGCGGCACCGGCTTGAACGAAATTGTCGGTGAAGTAACCGGTACGGGAACGTATAACGGCGAACAGGTCATTTTTGTGAATGGTAAGTCGTATTCACTCAGCTCCATTATGGCGGTTGGTAAATTGCCGGAGGAAGAAGACGGAGGAGACACGGATCTGCCTGATCCGGATAACCCGGATCCTGATTTTGGGGTTGACCCGGACAAACAGCTTCCCGATCCTTTGAACGCGGAGTGAATCCGGGTAGGAAAGATGGCGATAAAAAATGATTGACCGAATTAGTGGAAGCAGTTCATTAGGCCAACCATTACAACAGACAGCGCAGACCTCAGCAGGTACTTTTGGTGATCTGCTTCGGCAGCGAATGGAGCAGCTCGGCACGGCGCAGCAAACAACGCCGACCGTGGAGTTTTCCAAGCATGCGCAACAGCGCGCAGAGGAGCGGGGTATCGAGATGACCGACGATCTGATGAGTCAGCTGGCGCATTCTGTTGGTAAGGCGCAGGAAAAAGGCGCCAAGAATATTTTGGTGCTGGATGCAGGGCGTGCGTTTATTGTAAACGTGCCGCAAAGTAAAGTGATTACAGCCATTTCACAAGATGAAATGCGCGACAATGTATTTACCAATATAGACGGTGCTGTTCTTCTTCGGTAAGAAAGCAGGTCCTTTTTAGGGTGCTTTGGAAGCTTGTCCGTATGACGGCTGCCGACCGCACCGTATGAATTGGAAGGAGCAAATATAACTTATGACAGGTTCTATGTACGCTGCAATTGCGGGTTTGCAGACCCACATGCAGAAAATGAATGTAATCGGCAACAACATTGCCAATGCCAATACATATGGCTTTAAGCCGGGCGTTACTTCGTTCAGCGAGTCTATGTATACTTCGATCAGCAACAGTACGGCGGGCGGTACCCAGTATGGTGGTACCAACGCATCTCAGATCGGCTATGGCTCGCAAGTTGCCTCCATTGATTTGAATATGTCTGGCGGCACCTATGCGCCGACCGGTATCAATTCCAACCTCTATTTGAATGGCAATGGTTTCTTTATGGTTGGTCCGAAGCCGGATGAGGATGTTGGTTATGAGCCGGATCCGAATAATCTGACGCTCAAGCGAGTTGGTAATTTCTTCTTAGATTCGGATGGTTATCTGGTCGATAACAATGGTTATTGTGTCTATGGCTTTATGCCGCAGGGCGATGCAAACGGTAACTTGTCCAAAGATGCCGATGGAAATGTGCAATGGGATACCTGCTTGCGTCCGATTCGTTTGCCGGTTTCTGCACCGGCGAGTGATGCTGGTACGGGCATTAAAGAAGGCGGTGCGTTGTATCCGACATTAAATCCTGATGACAATACCCTGACGTGGCCGGATGTTGATGGCACGGCTGCCGATGAAGATAAGCGTGTAAACGTGCAAAGTGTTAACTTAAGTGTTGATAAAAACGGCCTTATCACTGCGGTAACGCAAGATAATCAGGCGCTTACCGTCGGCATTATCCCGATTGGCAGCGTTGTTAACCCGAATGGCCTGACCAAGGAAAGCGATGGCTATTATAGGGCTGGCAACAACGCAGGCGACGTTGTAGTGGGTACTTGTGGCGGTACCGTCGTAGGTGCACTCAATAATAATACTGACGTAGACGATACCGAAAGAATTGTACTCACCGGTGCTGGAAAGACCCAGATCCTGTCGGGTGGCTTGGAGTCCTCCAAGACGGACGTTGCAACGGAATTTGCTGATCTGATCACGACACAGCGCGGTTTCCAGGCAAATACCAAGATCATTACTGTAACAGATGAAATGTTGTCCGATCTGGTTAGTATGAAACGTTAATGATTCTCTTGTGAGATATATCGCGTAAATGAAGGCGGCCGGGGGCGCGTATTGCGCCCCCCAAAGCCTGAAATCTTCTGAAGTGGGGAAAGGTGAACGACATGATCCGGCTGACAAAACTGAACAGAGAACCATTTTTATTGAACCATATGCAGATTGAGACAATTGAAATGATTCCTGAAACTAAAATCATTATGATGAACCATGATTATTATATCGTACGGGAAACGCCGGAGGCAGTGGTTCGCCAGATTGAAAACTACACCGCACGCGTGCGGGATATTTACCGTGAAATCACGATCTCCGATAAACGCGGAGACTTAATATAGATACAACTGCATTCTGACAGCTCGTCTTTGGACGGATTCAGATTGGGGGACGTGTAAGAAATGAATTTAACATTTATTTTGGGTATCGTTGGCGGCATTATTTTGCTTGTTTTAGGTATGTCAATCGGCGGCGATCCGGGACCGTTTGACTTTACACAGCTTACCAACTTTGGTGATGCCGCCAGTGTTTTTATTGTTTTGGGTGGTACGTTAGCAACAATTATTGCAGGTCATCCTGGAAAAATGTTGGCAAAATTTCCAAAGCATATTGGAATCATTTTGAACCAGAAAAAATTCAATTCATCGGCTATTATTGACGAGATTGTTGAGTTTGCGCAGATTGCTCGTAAAAATGGTCTTCTGGCACTGGAAGAGCGTGCCAATCAGTTGGAAGATCCGTTTTTTAAGAAAAGTATTATGTTGATCGTGGATGGTAACGATTCCGATAAGGTGCGGGATATGCTGACAAGCGATATCGAGCAGCTGAGCACGCGACATGATGATGTTGCTTCCATGTACGAGAAGGCATCTGCGGCTGCACCGGCTTTCGGTATGGTTGGTACGCTGATCGGTCTGATTAACATGCTGGTTAATATGGATCCGGAAGGCGGTTCCTCCAATATTGGTAAGGATATGGGTGTTGCGTTGATTACTACGTTCTATGGCGTTATTTTGGCTAACCTGGTTTTTAACCCGATTGCCAACAACCTGCGTACCCGAGATGAGGAAGAATGCCTCTGCAGACAGTTGATCGTCGAGGGTGTTATGGCGATCCAGTCTGGTGAAAATCCGAAGTTTATTCGTGAAAAGCTGGAGGGCTATCTGGAGCAGAATGCAACAGGTGGCGGCTCTGAGAAGAAAAAAGGGCGCGGGGGCCGAGGCAAGGAGCAGGAATAAACGCTCTGCCTTGAAAGAAAGAGAAAGGAAGTCGCAGATGTGAAAAGACGGAGAAAGGGTGGGGGCGGAGCTAACTGGCAGGATACATATGGTGATATGGTCACGCTGCTTCTCTGCTTTTTCGTTCTGCTGTATAGTATGTCCACCATCAATGAGACCAAATGGGCGATGATTGTGCAAAGCTTTAAGCGCGAATCTACGTCTGAAACGATGGGTACACCCGGTCAGGGCACTGGTCAGGAAAATGATGATACCAAGGATGCCGAATTGATTTCACAGGCAGACGTCACTGCAGCGCTCAATCAGATTGCAATGGCGCTCAATGAATATAGTGAGAAGAATAATCTGCAGCAGCAGATGTCAATCACACAGGGCGCGGACTATGTTTTTATCACGTTCCGTGACGCCGTATTTTTTGAAGGCGACAGTTATGTGCTGCTGGATTCAGGCAAGCGTATGCTGGATGAGGTGGCAAAAGCGATTGCGCCGCAAAATGAGTTGATCGATGAAATGCGTGTTATGGGACATACCTCGCAAGGCGATCCGTCAAAACCCAATAATCCTACGGTTGACCGTTTTCTTGCCTCCAATCGTGCGGCAACGGTAACGGTGTATTTGCAAGAAAAGAACGTAATTGATCCGGATAAGCTGGTCAGTGTGGGATACGGGCAGTGGCGTCCGATTGCCGGTTTTGATACCGATGCGGAACGGGCTCAGAACCGCCGTGTCGAGATTATGATCACCGGTATGGACGCAGACAGTGCGGAAACCAGCGTAGATCAGTATTTTACGATACGCGAAGGCGGAGCCGAGTAGAGTAAAGAGTAAAAGGATTTGTTATAATGTCTGAAGTTTTATCACAAAGTCAGATTGATGCCCTGCTTGCTGCTGCGCGCAACGGCGACATGGACATGTCATCGACCGAAAAGGATAAATCCGAAGAAAAAAAGTATCCAAAATACGATTTCTATAGCCCGAAAAAATTCACGCGCGATCGCTTGAAGATGATCAGCAGTATTTTTGAAAGCTATGTGCGGATTTTATCCTCCCGGTTGAATGCAATGCTGCACATGTCGTGCGAGTTGGAGGTTGACTCGGTAGAGGAGCAACGGTATTTTGAATTCTCAAATGCCTTGTCAGAGCGGGATGTACTGACGTTAGCACAAGATTCATTTGATGATACGGCGGAGAAGGAACCGATTCTCTTTCATATCACGACAGGCATCATGTTGAGTATGCTTGACCGGTTGCTCGGTGGAGATGGTGAAACCGAGGGAGAAGTGAGTTCGGATTATCAGTATACGGATATTGAATTGCGTCTGTATACCGATCTCATGACGAATTTGATTGACAGCCTGTCCAGTGCGTGGAAAAATTATATTGATCTCAACTTCCGATTTCAGAGAGTGGAGGTCAACCCCACGCTGGTGCAGTTGATCGGATTGGAAGAGGCTGTCGTCATTGTTGGTATCACAATTCGTACACCGGTGTGCAACGGTCGTTTCAGTATCGTTTTGCCGGGTACCATGCTTAGTGATGTGTTTGGCCAGATGAACCGAGAAACGGCAAGCATCTGGCAGACCAATCAACATGACAGCGAAGAGATTATGGATTACTTGCGTGGTTCAGATTTGGAGATTACGGCGGAGTTTCAGCATACTACCCTGCGGCTGGAGGATATTTATCATCTGCATGTCGGGGACGTAATCTTTCTGGATCAGCCAAAAGATTCAAAAATCTTTTTGAATATTGGTGGAAAGCGATGGTTCGACGGCAAAATGGGAGTGTTTCAAAAGAATAAGGCGGTGCGGATAGACAATACTTACGTGCTATCCGACATGGAAAATGTGCAGGATGAAGGAGAGAGGCAGTAAGAATGGGATCGAATGTATTTAGCCCAATGGCGATTGATGCGATTGGGGAAATCTTTAATATCAGTCTAGGCTCCTCCGCGACTGCGGTTTCCAATATGCTTGCGCGTCGTGTTGATATTACGACGCCGAGGGTAAGCGTGGTATCTGCACAGGACTTTACGCTGGGGGATTTGCAGCCTGCAATCGGTGTCAAGATTGACTATGTAGCAGGTCTGAGCGGCAGCAATATCATGCTGCTCAAGCGAAGCGACGTGCGGGCAATCGTTGATATCCTGATGGGCAGTACGACCAAGGATGAGGACTTCCAGATCAACGAACTCAACATGAGCGCGATTTGTGAAGTCATGAATCAGATGATGGGTGCAGCCTCCACGGCGATGTCCGACTTCCTCAATCGCATGGTCAACATTTCCACACCGCAGGCGTTTGAGATCGGCAGTTTGCATGAGTTCGTGGATAAGTATTTCCCGTCAAATGGCATGCTGGTTGTCGTTCGCTTCAAGTTCAGCATTGAAGATGCGGTGGAAAGCGAATTTATGAGTGCGCTCAGTATGGATTTGGTACGCGAACTGCTGAAGGGCTTTGGTATCGAAGGGGAAGATGTTGGCATGGGAGCTGATCTGGAATCTGAACCTGCGCCTGCCGTGCAGTCTGCTGTGGCAGCTGAACCGGAAGAGCCTCGCGATAGCGGAGCACCTTTGAGCCAAGTGGAAATTGAAAAGCTGTTGGCTCAGAATATGGGCGGCGATCAGGCAGCAGAGCCCGAGCCGCAGCCGGCGGCACCGGCAGTAGTAGAGCAGCCGGCACAGCCGCAGGTAGCTGCTGCTCCCGCGCAGCCGCAAGCAGCGCCGCAGCAAACGCCTCCCGCTATGCCGCAGCAGCAGCCTGTAGCACAGACACAGCCGCAGCAAGCATCAGTTCCGCAGCCGATGCAGCAAATGCCGCCGGAAATGCAGCAGCAATATGCTGCTATGGGATATCCGCCGTATGGCATGCAGATGCCGTATCCGCCGATGTACTATATGCCGCCGCAGCAGCAGGCGGCGCCGGAGCCGAAAACTATTAAGACATCCAAGCCGGCTATGCCGAAGTTTGAGGAACGTGCTACCAGCCTGAACGAGGAGCAGGAAGGCAATCTGGATTTGCTGATGTCTGTTCCGGTAGATGTTTCGGTAGAAATCGGACGGACGCGTCGTCGTGTCAAGGATATTTTGAATTACACCAAGGGTTCACTTGTGGTGTTGGACCGCTTGGCAGGTGACCGAGCAGACCTCTATGTCAATGGTAAGTGCATTGCCAAGGGCGATATTGTTGTCGTGGACGACAGTTTTGGATTGCGCATCGCCGAAATTATCGAGCCGCTTGCGCTGGAAGACCTCTAATAAGCAATAATACTTCATATATTATTTTGAAAAATGAAAAGGATGGGATGAACCATGGCAAAGATTTTGTTAGTAGATGATGCAGCTTTCATGCGAATGATGGTAAAGAACACGCTCAATGAGAACGGCTACACGGATACATATGAAGCCAGCGACGGTGCGGAAGCGGTCAATAAATATGCCGAGTTACAGCCGGATCTGGTCATCATGGATATCACGATGCCCAATATGGACGGTCTGGAGGCACTGAAGGCAATCCGCAAGGCAGACCCCAATGCGTCGGTCGTTATGTGCTCCGCAATGGGTCAGGAAGCAATGGTTATCGAGGCCATCAAATCCGGTGCAAAGGACTTCATTGTAAAGCCGTTTAAGCCGGACCGTATTATTAAGACTGTGAGCTCGATCGTAGGACAGCCGTAAAAGGATGAAGTGGTTTTCTTTAATTGGCATGTGCCTGTGCGTTGCGGTGATTTTATATCTGGCGTATTGGGTTACGCGCCGCATCGCAATGGGGAATATGGGTGGTGCCATCACATCCGGCGGCCATATGCGAATTTATGATCGTTTGCCGCTTGGGCAAAATAAGGCAGTGGTAGTAGCGCGAGTCGGGTTGCGCTGGCTCGTGCTGGGTGTTTCTGACGAAGAGATCACATTGCTTACCGAGTTGAGCGAAGAAGAATCGCGTATCTGGAGACAGACAAAACAGGTGAGCAGCGAAGCTGCCGTACCGAAATTTTCGGACATTATCTCAGATGTGTTACGCAAGAAAAATGACAAGAAGTAGGAAGGAGAGTGTTTCATGCCGGATAGTCTGATCAATGTAAACGGCGACAGTGTGCAAACACTGGAAATACTTTTCCTGACTACTGTAATTGCACTGTTGCCGTCCATGCTGATCATGATGACCTCGTTTACGAGAATCATCATTTCGCTTTCTTTTTTGCGGACGGCCATGGGAACGTCACAGAATCCACCCAATATGGTACTGATCGGCATTGCATTGTTTCTGACGCTGTTTATCATGAATCCGGTGCTGACAGAGATTCAGGAGACGGCATACGAGCCGTACACAAGGCAGGAAATCACACAGGAGGAAGCGATCGATCGCGCATCGGTTCCTTTGAAGGAGTTCATGCTACGTAATACGGAGCCATCGTCGTTGACCTTATTCTGCGATTTAGCAGGTGTGGACGAGCCGGCAACGGATGAGGAGGCTATGGCGCTTTCCATGCGTGTTATCATTCCGTCTTATATGACCAGCGAACTGAAGGCGGCATTCCAGATCGGCTTTTTCCTGTATATCCCATTCATGCTGATTGATATTGTGGTTTCTTCGACGTTGATGAGCATGGGCATGATTATGCTGCCGCCGGCGATGATATCCATGCCGTTTAAGCTCTTGTTGTTCATTACAGTGGATGGTTGGCAGCTTTTGTTCTCTACGCTGGCGCAGGGCTTCCGATAGCACATGGGAGGAGGTTGAGCGTTGGATCAGAACCAGATTATTGATATTTTACGGGAGGGGATATGGGTTGCGCTCAAAATTGGCGGGCCAATGCTGATTGCCAGTATGGCAGTTGGCGTGTTGGTGGCAATTTTTCAGGCTGCAACACAGATTCACGAACAAACGCTGTCTTTTATTCCCAAGCTTTTGTTGATCATCGCATTTCTCCTCCTTGCAGGCAGTTGGATGCTCAATACGATGCAGGATTTTACAAGGATGATATTCACCCAAATGATTGCTTAGAAGGAAGGGGACAGCGAGCGCAATGATAGATGATGCACAATTGACGCTGTTCCTGTATATTCTCATGCGCATGACCGGGTTTATGGTATTTAACCCGCTGTTGGGAGGGCGTTCGAATGTTCCGGGGCTGGTGAAAGCAGGGGCAAGCCTGATGCTGGCTGTGGCGGTCTATTCACTGACCGATCTGCCGTTGCCGGAAGTACCGACAACGGTGCTCGAGTTTGCCGTCCGATCGCTGCTGGAACTTGCGCTGGGCTATTTGGTCGCTTTGCTCGTCCACTTCTTTTTTTATGTGGTTTTGCAGGCTGGTCAAATGATTGATGCACAAATGGGTATGAATATGTCGGAGACGTATGATCCCTCCATGGGAACCAATGTCTCCATGACGGGTACGCTGCTGAATATTATGATGGCGCTGCTATTTTTTGTGGCAGGCGGCCATATCACTCTGCTGCGTATTCTGTTAAATTCCGGACAGGTGATTCCATATGGATCTGCTTCGTTTGGCACGTCGGCATCTACCTACGTGTTGGAGATGTTTGCGTCCTGTGCTGTTCTGGCGATGAAATTGTGTTTGCCGATTCTGGCAGCTGAATTGATCGGCCAGTTGGGAATGGGTATTCTGATGAAAGTCATTCCTCAAATCAATGTTTTTGCAATCAATTTTGAACTGAAAATTATTCTGGGGCTGGTGATGGTGATTTTGCTTCTGCCGCTGATGGGCGAATTTGTCCTTGGGCTGGAAAAGCAGATGCTGGTCGCCATTGAACAGGCCGTGAAAGTAGTTGCAGGTGGTTAGGTAGGCCCAAAGGGGGGAACCAAGCATGCCGGGCGGAGCGGACGAAAAAACAGAAAAAGCCACACCAAAAAAGCGACGTGACGAGCGAAAAAAAGGTAACGTCATGATGAGTCAGGATGTCGTGGCGGTGGCAACGCTGTTTGCAAGCTACGCTGCGCTGCGCTTTGGGCTTTCGTTTATGGTGGATGCAATGACTGGAATCGTCCGTTATTGCATTGGTTTGGTCGGCAGTGTACCGACCGGCGGCGCGAGCGCCATTGGAACTGAACTGAGCGCAAAGTCGGTTATGGCGTTGGCGCAGTCGGTTGCTATTCCATTGCTGGCGACAGTTTTGGCAGCTGTGGTTGCGACCTTTGCACAAACCAGACTACTGGTTTCTTTTGAAACCATGAAACCAAAATTCAGCCGCATGAACCCATTGCAGGGTATCAAACGACTGTTTTCGCTGAAAAGTATCATTGAATCGCTTAAAGGCGTGCTGAAGATCACCATCCTTTTGGTGTTGATTTATAAGTTTGTCAGCGGCTCGCTCTTGGTCTTTTCGCGCTATATGAGCAGTGACATCGGTGTTGCACTGGCTTCTATGCGTGATTTAGGCTTTAAGCTGATTTTGCAGGTCGGCGTCGCATTTCTGATCCTTTCTTTCTTTGATTATCTGTATCAATGGTGGGAGTTTGAACGACAACTCAAAATGTCCAAGCAGGAAATCAAAGAAGAATATAAGCAAACCGAAGGCGATCCGAAAATTAAGGGTAAAATTAAAGAAGCGCAGCGTAAAATGGCGCAGTCCCGCATGATGCAGGCTGTTCCGGGCGCGGATGTCGTCATCCGTAACCCGACGCACTTTGCGGTTGCGCTTCGCTATAAACCGGGGCAGGATGCCGCGCCGGTCGTGGTGGCTAAGGGTCAGGATGAGTTGGCGCTCCGTATCGTTGCGGTGGCGGAAGAGCATGGCGTTTCTGTAGTGGAAAACAAGCCGTTGGCACGTGCGCTGTATGCTGCTGCAGACATCGGTCAGATGATTCCGGCCGAGCAATACGGCCCGGTGGCTGAAATTCTTGTTTATGTTTATAAACTCAATAAGCGGAGTTTACCGCAGTAATGTTGAAACTGGTATAGAAATGGTGGAGTTATGAAGCGACTTTTTGACAACGTAATATCGGTGTTTGTCGTGGTCATCGTATTGTTCTTGTTGATCCCTCTGCCGCCGTTTCTGTTGGATGTATTTTTTATCATCAATATCTCTCTGGCGCTGATTATTCTGCTGATTACCATGAATACTCATGAGCCGTTGGAGTTTTCGATTTTCCCATCGCTGCTGCTGATTACCACGCTGTTCCGGTTGGGACTGAACGTATCTTCCACTCGTCTGATTCTTTCCAATGGCGGTGAGGCAGGACAGGTCATCAAGGTTTTCGGTGAATTTGTTATTCAAGGCAATGTGGTCATCGGTGTCATCATCTTCCTGATCATCGTTTTGATGCAGTTCATCGTTATCACCAAGGGCGCGGAGCGCGTTGCTGAGGTAGCAGCTCGCTTTACGCTGGATTCGATGCCCGGCAAGCAGATGGCGATTGACGCGGATTTGTCGTCCGGCCTGATCAATGAGCAGGAAGCAAAGCTGAGACGATACAAGGTGCAGCGCGAAGCGGACTTCTACGGCGCAATGGACGGTGCTACCAAGATCGTCAAGGGCGACGCGATCATGTCTATCATCATCACGTCGATCAACTTTATCGCCGGCTCCATTATTGGTATTGTTCAGTCTGGTATGGAGCTGAGCGAAGTACTCAGCGTTTATTCGATTGCAACGATCGGTGACGGTCTGGCTTCCCAGTTGCCGGCGCTGATGATTTCCACGGCAACCGGTATGATCGTCACCCGTGCGGTTTCTGAGGGCAGCTTGAACAACGACGTGATCAAGCAGTTCCTTGCGCAGCCGCAGTCTTTGATGATTGCCGGTTTGATTCTGGCTGTGTTTGCGATTTTCCCTGGCACGCCTCATATCCAGTTGATTCTGATTGCAGCGGCGCTGATTCTGGTCAGCCGTCGTGTGGCGCATCAAATGGAGGCGTTGCAGAAAGAGAAGGAAGAATTGCCTGCGGCGCAGGAGGCTGCCCGAAAACAGGCAGAAGCGCAGCAAAGCGAAATGGATTATTACAAGGATGTCAACAATATCTATTCGCTGATCAATGTTGAACCAATTGAGATGGAATTTGGTTACAGCCTGATTCCTTTGGTGGATGAGTCGCGCGGCGGTAAGCTCATCAGCCGAATTGTTATTTTCCGCCGGCAATATGCGCAGGATATGGGCTTTGTGGTGCCGTCGATTCGTCTGCGCGATGCGTCTATGCTGGGCACCAACCAATATGTCATCAAGATCAAGGGTGAAGAAGTGGCCCGCGGCGAAATTCTGCTGGATTATTATCTTGCCTTGGAGCCTGCGAATCCGGCGGGCGAAATTGAGGGCATTGAAACGATTGAGCCAGCATACGGCATTCCGTCTCGTTGGATTTTGCCGGAAAACAAGGAAATGGCCGAGATTTATGGCTATACGGTCATTGATCCCTTGTCCGTTATGCTGACACACCTGTCTGAGACGGTTAAAAAGCACACCTATGAGCTGCTCAACCGTGCAGAGACCATTCAGCTGGTGGAGAATCTCAAGCGTTCTGCGCCGCAGCTGGTGGAAGAAGCCTTTCCAGGTGTGGTGTCCTATGCTATGCTGGAGAAGATTCTTTGCAATCTGCTGAAGGAAGGCATCCCGATCAAGGATATGGGAACGATTGTGGAGACCACGGTCGATGCCTTGGCCATCACCCGCGATGTCGATTTGATTACAGAGAGCGTGCGTGCGCAGCTCAAGCGTACCATCACGCACCGGTTCTGTGAGGACGGTCGTCTCAGCGTCATCACGCTGGACGCAGAAGTAGAGAAAAAGATTGTTGCCAGCCTGACCAAAAACGATCAGGGTGTATACCTTGCGTTGGGACCGGATCTGATGCAGAAGCTGCTGTCACAGCTCAACGAGCACATCAAAAAGTTCTCGGAGTTGTCACAAAAGCCGATTCTGCTCACCAGCCATATCATCCGGATCTATTTGAGCCGTTTGCTGGAGCAGTTCTATCCGGATCTTACCGTACTGTCTTTTAATGAGGTGATTACGAGCGTACAGATACAGGCGCTGGGCAATATCACACTTTCGTAAGTTTTGATTTAAGATTAGGGGGGAAACGCCTTGGGATCACAAAATGATTGGGAGCAGATGACGAATGAGGCGCTTCTCGAAGAATATAAGCAAACCGGAGACCCTGAACTGAAGAAGGTCCTCGTGATGCGGTATTCCTATCTTGTAAAAAATGTAGCATTGAAGCTGAGAGGGGTTTATTTAAGCTTCGCTCAGGTCGATGATATGATTAATGAGGGAATTATTCTGCTGATGGGCGCGCTGGATAAATTTGACCTGAGCCAGAATGTCAAGTTTGAAACCTACGTTTCCAAACGCCTGCGCGGCATGATTATTGACTTGGCGCGCCGTCAGGATTGGCTGCCGCGGTCGGTTCGGAAGCGTATGCGTGAAATTGATACGGCGAGCAGCGAATTGTTTTCTCAGCTGGGCCGTGCGCCAACCGATAAGGAAATTGCCGACCATATGGGACTGAGCGAGGCGCGCTATCAGGAGGAACTGGCAAAGACGGCGCTCTGCAATGTGTTGTCGCTCGACATGCTGTTGGACGAACGGGATTCCGATGTTCCGGCAAAGCACCTGCCGCAATCGGATGCGGATGCGCAGCCAGAGGAGAATTATCAAAAAAAAGAGCTGTATGAAGAGCTAAAACGAAGCATCAGTGAACTGCGTGAAAAGGAACAGATGGTTTTGTCCTTGTATTATCAAAAATCTTTTCAGATGAAGGAAATTGCGCAGGTGCTCGGTGTGAGCGAACCGCGCGTATCACAGATACATTCCAATGCGATCCGCAAGCTGCGAATCTCAATGCAAAAATATATATACGGTACATAAGCAGAGGAGATTGAGGATATGTTTAAAGGGTTCTATGATTTGAGTTCCGCCATGTTGACCCAGACCAGAAATCTGGATGTTGTGGGCAACAATATGAGCAACACGGCAACGGTGGGTTATAAGGCGGACCGTTATGCGGATACGACCTTTGATGAAGTGATGCGCAGCCAGATCGGCAACAAGCAGAAGAATCCGCAGGAGCTTGGTACGACCACCAGCTACATCACTGCATTGGATGAGGTATATACTGACCATTCTCAGGGGGCTTTGCAATCGACAGGATTGCCTTTGG
Organism: uncultured Agathobaculum sp.; assembly: GCF_944380975.1. Lineage (GTDB taxonomy): Bacteria > Bacillota > Clostridia > Oscillospirales > Butyricicoccaceae > Agathobaculum. The sequence continues at coordinate 89,422 of NZ_CALWJK010000002.1, forward strand.
ATTTCGGCCTGGAAGGGGATGGCTATTTTGCCGTTCAGACGAATGCAGGACGGATCTATACCCGTAATGGCTCGTTCATGCTCGACGATCAGGGATATCTGGCTTTGGCAGGACAGGGCCGCGTACTCGGACGCAACGGTGAGCAAATTTATCTGGGAACGGATAAAATCAATGCTGCGGCAGATGGAACCATTTCTACGGAAGATGGGCAGGTGCTTGGCCAGCTTGGCGTATTCACCTTTGCCAACCCTGCGCAGGATTTGGAAAAGACCGGCGAGGGGATGTTCACCGCAGCCGGACAGCCGCAGCTGGCGAATGGCACGGTGGTGCATCACCGGATGGTGGAGCGCGCCAATACCGATCTGGTGCAGCAAATGACGGAAATGATCACCTGCCAGCGTGCGCTGCAAAGTGCATCTCAGTTGAGCAAGATGTACGATCAGATCATGTCAAAGACAGCGACCGAGTTGGGCCGCGTATAATGGGGGAAAGGAGTCAATCCAGATGAACCAATCTTTCTATGCCGCGGCGGTTGCGGCCTCGCAGCAGCAGCAGCGGCTGAATGTGACGGCGAATAACTTGGCAAATGTCAATACGGTAGGTTTTAAGTCGGAGCAGGCGAACTTTTCGGATTTGCTGTACCGCAACTGGACCGGACCGGACAACGCGCAGCTTCCTCGCGGTTCTGGCAGCCGGATGATCCAGACAACGACTGATTTTGCAGAGGGCGCGATGATGGATCGGCAGGGCGGTCAGAATTACGCCATCAACGGCAGCGGCTTTTTTGCACTGCTGAATCCGCAAACGGGGGAGATCAGCTACAGCCGTGCGGGCAATTTCCATTGGGGCAGCGTGACACAGGGTGGTCTGGAGACCTTTTACCTCTGCGATCCCGATGGATATTATGTGCTCGATCAGAATCAGCAGCCGATTGCGCTGGGAGAGGATGCCGAAGCCGATTATCCGGTTGGTGTGTTTGACTTTGCCAATACGGATAATATGCAGCATTTGGGCAGCAATCGCTTTGCGCCGGTGGCCAAGAATGGCCCGGTGATGCAGGGAGAGGGCAGAGCGATTCACGGCATGCTGGAAGCATCCAATGCGGATGTCGGTACGGAATTTGTCAAGGTGATTGAGGCACAGCGTTCGTTTACTTATGCGCTGAAGATGGTTCAGACGCAGGATGAAATCGAGTCAACGATCAATGGCTTGCGGAACGGTTAAAGGAAGTGTGGTAGTTCGTGTTAAAAAAGTATGAGGAGATGAATTCCCTACAAATTGACGCGCTGCGTGAAATAGGCAGTATCGGTACAGGCAACGCAGCAACATCGTTGTCGAGCTTACTGGGAATTGAAGTGCGTATCCCTCTCCCAGAGGTTCAAATTCTGGAATTTAACGACGCAGTTGAAAAGCTTGGTGGTTTTGAAACGATTGCCGCGGGTATCATTTCCGATTTGCGTGGCGAGATCAACGGCCTGATGCTGGCGCTTTTTCAGCTCGATGCAATCAATCTTCTGCTGGGGCGCACCATGGGCAAGCAGATCAAGGATTACGACGAACTGACGGAGATCGAAAATTCTGCTGTGATTGAGATTGGAAATATTTTGATTTCGTCGTTTATCAATGCGCTGTCCGGACTGTCGGGCGTTCGCATTACGCCTTCGGTGCCGCAGTTGTCGATCGACATGCAGGGCGCTATTATTACGGTGCCGATGGCGGCATATGGCAACCAGTCGGATTATATTATGCTGATTGGCGGCAGCTTTTTGGTGGAAGGAAAAGAGGTGCCGTGCAGGTTGCTGCTCGCACCTGATATGCGGTCCCTGAACTATCTGTTAAATAAATTGGGGATATGTGAATGAATAAGCTGACTATTGGCATTGCGGATATGAAAATGGCCAGGGGCGAAGGGGTTCTGATCACTTACGCGTTGGGGTCGTGCATCGGCATCTGCCTTTATGATCCCGTCATTCGTTTGGGCGCATTGGTTCATATCATGCTGCCGATCAATATGGAGACCAATCGGACTTCTCCACTCAAATACGCAGACACAGGTATTCGCACGACACTGAGCAAAATGGAGCAAATGGGGGCACGGCGCTCTCGTATCGTGGCAAAGATCGCGGGCGGCGCTAAAATGTTTGATGTTGCCGGAAATGGCAGCCTGGGCAATATCGGACAGCGAAACATTGACAGTGTGCATCATGTGCTGCAGCAGGAGCGTATTCGGCTTCTGTGCGAGGATGTTGGCGGCTCCACTGCGCGCACCCTTTTGTTTGATGTTGCCACGGGAGAAGGCTGTATCAAAATATATGGCAAGGCGGAGCGTATTCTTTGATAGAATTGAGAAGGAGTGAGAGAAATGCAGGAAAATGAACGCGGTAAAATCTTGCTGGAATCCGGTACGAACGAGATCGAGATCATGCAGTTTACGATTGATGATAACTTGTATGGTATCAATGTGGCAAAGGTAAGGGAGATCATGATGAGCGCTCCCGTCAAGTCGATGCCGCATGCGCATCCTGCGGTCGAGGGCATCTTCAAGCCCCGCGATACGGTTCTGACGGTGGTCGATCTGCCGTATTACCTGACGGGTAAGCGGTCTGAGCCGGATCCAAAGCATTTGTTTATCGTAACCAATTTCAATAAAATGTACATTGCCTTCCGCGTGCATACGGTGGTTGGTATCAGCCGTATTTCGTGGACCGCGATCCAAAAGCCGGATAAGACCATTTCCGGCGGGGAAGAGGGCGTGGCAACCGGCATTGCGCAGTGTGATGACCAGCTGGTAACCGTGCTGGATTTTGAAAAGATCGTGGCGGAAATTGCGCCGGAAACCACCATCCAGATGAAGGAAATCGAGAGAATGGGCAACCGCGTTGACCGGGATTGCCCCATCCTGATCGCAGAAGATTCGATTTTGCTTTCGCGCATGATTCAGGAAGCGCTGAATAAGGCGGGATATACGAATTTGACCATGTTTGCCAATGGACAGGAGCTTTGGGATTATATCAGCCCGTTGGCAAAGGAGCCGGATTCGCTTTCGAAGAAGGTCGCGATGGTTATTACGGATATCGAAATGCCGAGCATGGATGGACATCGCCTTACTAGGCTGATTAAGTCGGATAATGTGCTGAAACAGGTGCCGGTCATTATCTTCTCTTCGCTTGTCACGGAGGAAATGAGAATCAAAGGCAAGCAGCTCGGTGCAGATGAGCAGTTGTCCAAACCGGAAATCGGTCATTTGGTGGACGTGATGGATGGGCTGCTGGAGCGTCGAGGCAATAGCACGAATTGAGGAAAACGGGGGCGGCAACCATGGAAAGAAGCAGATTCATCGTAAGACAGGCCATTAAGGATGCGGATAACCACATCCTTGGGTATGAAATCAAATATTCCGGCAGCGAAGCTTATGGCGGGGAAAGCGGAAACGATATTTCGGCAGCGGAAACGATTTACAACTTTTTGATGCAAAATTCAGAAAAAGGACTTCGTGATTCCCGCAGCTTTATGACATTTACCAGCTCTCTGCTGGCCAAGCGGACGCCACACTTGTTTAAAAGCAAGGATCTGGTGATTCAAATTGATGACAGCGTGATCATCCATCCGTTTGCGATGCATTTGGTGCAGCAATATGTCAAGGAAGGTTATGAAATCGCGGCCAATGATTTTCAGTTCATGCCGAGATATCTGGCGTTGATGGAGTACCTGGCTTATATCAAGATCGATTTGAAGGAGATGAGTCAGGCATCGGCGGAAAACATCATGCGGGTAGCGCATAGCATGCACAAAAAAGTTATTGCGACCGGCGTGGATACGCAGGAACTGCGTGATATGGCGATTAGCTTGGGCGTTTATGGCATGCAGGGTACATATGTTGCCGATCAGATGGCCAACAAAGTGCATCAGAGCACCTATCTGCGCAGCAATTTCTTCCGTCTGGTGGTTGCGGTCACAAGAGAAGAGCCGGATATCCATGAGATTGAGCAGATTGTATCGACCGATGTTACACTGTCGTACAGCCTGTTGAAAATTGCAAACTCTGCGTATTTTGCGCGCAGAACACAGACGACCTCGATTCAGCAAGCCATTGTAACGCTGGGTCTGAGCCAGCTCAAGCGTTGGGTTTATCTGTTGAGCGCAGGAGATCAGGATGAGGAGCAATTGGGCGACTCTGAAGAGTTTATCAAGATTTCCTTTATGCGCGCCAGCTTTGCAAGCGAGCTGCAGAAGTATATTAAGAAGCCCGTGCTGACACGCTCGGAGGCGTATCTGCTTGGTATGTTCTCAACCTTGGAGTATTTGATTGATGCACCGATGGAAGAGATTATCGCAGATATCCCGATGGTGGATGAACTGAAGAACGCACTGCTTCGTCATGAGGGTCAAGGCGGTCTGCTGCTGGAGCTGGTTATCAGCTATGAAAAGGCTGACTGGAAGAACATTACTGCGGATGCAGAAGAGCTTGGTATCCCGTCTGCGCAGCTGGCGACTATTTACTTTAACTGCATGGAAGAGGTCAACCGGATTTGGGATCAGATGCTGAATCCGTCTCCGGCGGCAAAACAAGAGGTTGCGGAGCAACCCTTGGAATAACAAGTGAAAATAATCTAAATATTGCATGAAGATTGCAATGATGGCGGCGGCAGGGGTGTAAAAACAGCCTTGCCGCCGCCTTTTCAATCCATCCTGAGCATTTACGGAACAAAGGAAGAACACAATGATTCAATTATCCAATGAAAGTTTGTATGAAATAATCACGCGCTCCCTCAATCGTATGAACGATTTGTTGGTGGGACATGGCGAACGCGTCGCATATGGTGTAATGTGCTTTCTGGAACAGGATGGACGTTTTTCTGAAAATGAAATTGGGCAAATCGTTTGGACCGTACTGTTCCACGATATTGGGAGCTTTCGGAAAACCGATACATGGAATGTGGTGCAGCTGGATACCGAAGAGAATTGCCCCCATGCGATCTATGGTTTTCTGTTTCTGAAAACATTTTTCCCATTTTCGCAATATGCGCCAATCGTTCGTTATCATCATGCGAGCGATGCAGAGATCGCCAATTCTGGCGTAGACGAAAAGCTGGAATGGGTGATGAAATGCTTGCGCATCGTGGATGAGACTGATCTGGTCTTTATCAAGCATGGGCGGAAAGATATGGACGCTGTCAGATATTTTTTCCGAGAGCGGTCTAAAAAGATTTTTGCTGAAGAAGAGCCGGTGCAGGTCGAAGGGTTTTCTGCCATGCAGGATATGGATGCCATTCATAGCTTGCTGCTCAAGCGCATGCGGAAAATGACACTAAGCAGTGCAGAAAAGGAGGCGCTATTGCGCACGCTGGTCTGTTCTATGGACTTCCGAAGCCACTATACTGCGTTGCATTGCTCTATGATGGTTCGAGCCAGCGATATGCTTGCGGACTACTTTGATCTGGATGAAGACGTCAAAAACGCCGTTCATGTTGGGGCGATTCTACATGATTTGGGGAAAATCGCAATACCGGTCGAGATTTTGGAGTGCCCTGGAAAGCTAGACGGCCGTGCGTGGGAAATTATGAAATCCCATGTTATGATTACGGAGGATATTCTCAAAGGGTATGTCAGCGATGAAATTTTGCAAATCGCCATTCGGCATCATGAGACACTGGACGGATCGGGATATCCGCGCGGTATCGGTGCAAAGGATTTGACATTGCCGCAATGTATCGTAGCGGTAAGTGATATTGTCAGCGCGTTATCAGAGGAAAGAAGCTATAAACAGGCGTTTCCCTTGCATGAAGTGATGAGTATTTTGAATCAAATGTGTGATGCAGGTAAAATTTGTCCTAGGGTGATCAAAATGCTGGAGGATCATTGTGAAGATATTTACCATGCTGTATTAGAAGAGGGACTGCACACGGCGGAGGCATTTGAGCATATCTATGCAGAGTACTATGGACTAACACAACCCAGCGTGGAATAATTTTTGAAAAGGGAGACAAAATTTTCAATCCATGGTATAATGAGGACATAATAGGGTCAGGTGAAATAGATCGAGGGAAAAGAGGGAGAGGAAGTTGCGCGTGGAATTTCCATGGGAGTTCTTTGAAGAACTGGGAGATATGGTCTATGTTTCCGATGTGGAAACCAATACATTGGTGTATATGAATGCATACCTGCGCAATGCATTGGGATATCATTCCCACGAGGAATATGTGGGAAAGAAATGTTATTGTGTCCTGCAAGGAAATGATTCGCCGTGCCGTTTTTGCAATAATGGCAGGCTTGAACCGGGAAAGTTCATCACATGGACTTATAAAAATCCCATTATGGAAAGACGCTTCTTGGTAAAAGATAGTTTGTTCCATTATAATGGGAAAAAATATCGGATTGAAATCGCCTTAGATATGGATTCGGAGGAGCTGGGGCAGGCGAAACTGTTGCCCCCGCGTACAGCTGAAATCCTTAACGGCTGTTTGCAGTGTGCGTTTGAAACAACCAGTCCGGATACGGCTTTAAACAACATTTTAGCCTACATTGGCGAGAATCTGCTTTGTGATCGGGTCTATATTTTCGAGTGGAACCATTCGGACCGAATGCGCAATACATATGAATGGTGTGCAGAAGGTGTGGCACCACAAAAACAGATTTTGCAGAATGAGTCTGTGGATAGCATCCAATGTCTTTTCCCGATATTAGAGGAGAAAAAAGTAATCGTTATTGATGATATCGAGACGATTGCAAAGCAATATCCCGCGGCATATGTGTTTTTTAAATCTTTGGATATTTCTTCGTTTGCGGCAGGGCCGATGAAGAACGATGGTGAAATTGTGGGCTTCGTCGGTGTGGACGAGCCGGCCCCGCGCATGTTGCCTCTGATTATGCCGATATTGGAAGTCATTGGTTACTTTGTGGTTTCACTGCTGAAGAAACGTGAAATGATTCATCATTTGCAGGAGATCGGATTTCACGATCCCTTAACAGGCGCATATAACCGAAATGCTCTCATAGAGTTCGCGGAAAAGGGTTCCATGTCCTCCGCTGGTGTGATTTATTGCGACATTACGGGATTGAAAAAGATAAACGATGTGTTTGGACATGTGCAGGGCGATCAGATGATCCGACACTGCTATGATCTGATCCATGGTGCATTAGACACAAATTTGATCTATCGAACCGGCGGAGACGAGTTTGTAGTGTTGTGTCCGCAGTACAGCCAAGAGAACTTTAACGAAAAAGTGCGGCAGCTCAAGCGCCTGATTCGGAAAGATGAGTACCATATTGCCATTGGTTATGCATGGTCTGATCAGCAGCCGCTACAATTGGAGGCAATGATCGATCAGGCGGACTGCATGATGTATGCAGATAAGCGGAATTATTATACATGGCAGGTTGCGGCGCATGACGACTACCATACCTATGGGTTCGCGAGAGAGGTGGATCGGTGCGGACAGTCAAAAACACAGTTTTGTAGATTTTTGGAAAATACCTACAACGACATGGAACTGGTGTTTGAATCCATCGCGCAGCAAAATTCGTCAAGCTATTTTTATTTTGGCGATATGCAGAAGGATCTGTTCTACATTTCGGATAACATGCGGGAAGATTTTGGCTTTGAAAACAATGTTGTCTCCGGTTTGTTCCGCTTGTGGTCGCAGCGAATCAGTACACCGGAATTTCAGGATATTTTCTGGCAGGATGTTTCCGCGATGCTGCGCGAAAAACGCAGTTCACACGATTTGCGCTATCAGGTGCGCGATGTTCATGGCAATATCAAATGGGTGCATTGCTATGGCATTATGAAATGGAGCGAGGATAAGAGCACACCTCTGTTCTTCTCTGGACGTGTTTCGCATCAGGATACGGATTTTGTCGTTGACCCCATTACGAATTTCCCACGAGAGACCTCTGCGTTCAATCAATTGGATGAATTGCGCAGAAATGGGCAAAAAACACAGATCATTGGCTTTAGCCTCAACAGCATCACGGAGATCAACAGCACAAAAGGGCGCGCATATGCGGATCGTCTGATCCATAATATCGCTAATAAGCTGACCGAAGCGCTGTCATGGAAGATGACTTTCCATCGGTTAGAGGGGATGCGCTGCATGGCGGTGGTCAATCCGATGTGCGTGGAACCGAATGCAGACGCGGTCGCACAGATTCGTGAGATCATAGAGGAGTGCTATGACTCCATGGGTATTGCGATCCATCATGTGTGCTCGTTCGCGGTGATGGAATATCCCTTTGAAGATTTGACATCAGAGGATATGGTGGAGAATCTGGTGGCGCTCATTCGGATTGCTAAGCAGGAGACCGATCAGCCATATATGGAATACTCTGCGGAAAGCATCAAACGAATTCAGCAAATGTCGAATATGGCGTTGGCGCTTGAGCAGGATGTCCTGAATGATATGAAGAATTTCCGTGTTGTGGTGCAGCCAGTGGTATCCGCAAAGGATGGAACAGTGATTGGCGGAGAGACGTTGCTGCGCTGGAACTTCAAAGGAAAGGATGTTTCACCTGCTGTATTTATTCCAATTTTGGAAAGAGATAGCATGATCCATATTGCAGGACGATGGGTCTTTGAGCAGGCTGCTCGAAATTGCATGCAGATGATTACGTATATCCCGGGGTTCTATCTGACCTTCAATGTCAGCTTGAACCAGCTTTCCGACACAGAACTAATCAGCTTTATGCAGGAAACCTTGCAGAAGTATCAGTTGGACGGCTCTCATTTGGTGGCGGAGCTGACCGAAAGCTGTCTGGATGAGCAGCCGGAAATGTTGGAGCATTTTGTGGATGCTTGCAGCAAGATGGGGATGCGGATTGCACTAGACGATTTCGGCAGCGGTTATTCCTCGCTACGGATGCTGCTGCAATATCCGTCCAGTATCATCAAGCTGGACCGTTCTTTGCTGCATGAAATCACGGAATCCGATCAGAAGATGCATTTTATTCGCAGTATTGTTTATGCATGCCATCAGTTCGGTAAAAAAGTATGCTGTGAAGGCGTTGAACGTACCGATCAGAATACCATTATCCGCGATACGGGCTGCGACATGATCCAAGGCTATTATTATTATCGGCCGATGGAATTATCGGCGGTATATAGCTTACTCAGCGAGAAAGCAAATTGAAGATCATAGGTATAAAAAACCGACTGCTAATTGTGCAGTCGGTTTTTTATGTTTTAACAGGTATGGATATGGGACTAATCATTCCTCAGATGCCGTATGGCGCAAATCCCAATCAATCGGAGGAATACCGTTTTGTTCCAGAAAGGCGTTACATTTGGAGAAGTGACGGCAGCCGAAAAAGCCGTTGTAGGCAGAGAGGGGAGAGGGGTGTGCGCATTCCAGCACAAGGTGCTGCGGTGCAGTGATAAGTTTCTTTTTGGATCGCGCGTTGCCGCCCCAGAGTAGGAATACAATCGGCTTTTCGCGTTCATTCAGTTTCTCAATGACGTGATCGGTGAAAGTAGTCCAGCCGATATTTTTGTGGCTATTGGCCTGTCCGCGCCGCACCGTTAGCGTCGTGTTGAGCAGCAGTACGCCGTGCTTGGCCCAAGGGGTGAGCGTACCGTTTTGCGGTGGGTCAATGCCAAGATCACTTTTCAGTTCTTTGAATATATTTTGCAGGCTGGGGGGCGGCGTAACGCCCGGCTGCACAGAGAAGCACAAGCCGTGCGCCTGTCCGGGGCCGTGATACGGGTCCTGACCGAGTAAAACGGCTTTCACATCCGCATAAGCGGTATAGCGCAGTGCATTGAAAATGTCATTCATAGGAGGGTAAATGGTTTGCTCTGCATATTCTTTTTTCAGCCAATAGCGGATGCGTTTGTAATATTCCTGCTGAAACTCATCCGCCAGAATTTCGTCCCAGTCATTTCCTAAATGTACCATAACAGCCTCCTAAACAAGTTTGCACTCATTATACCATAAGCATGACCAAAAAGCCATTGACAGAATGTGTGGATTTGATTATACTATAACTGTACTAAGACACACAATGCAGTTAGAACACATGTGGGAAAGGAGGCGCGGATGTGATCAAGATTGACTATCGGGATGCGCGACCAATCTATGAACAAATCGTCGATGGCGTGGAAACACTTGCATTGCGTGGCGCACTGCAATCCGGCAGCCAGCTGCCCAGTGTCAGACAGTTGGCAATGGAGCTTTCCATCAATCCGAACACCATTCAGCGTGCATATGCGGAATTGGAGCGGCGCGGTGTGATCTACGCGGCCAAGGGGCGCGGAAACTTTATTTCAGATGATACAGCGACGTTGTGTAAGCGACGCTTGGATGAAATCGGCGCACAGGTACATGCGCTGGCAGATCAGGCACGTTCGCTTGGCGCTAAGGAAGAGCAGATACGCGAATGGGTGGAGCAGAAAGGAGATGGAACGGAATGATTACAGCGGAAAATGCAACCAAACGATTTGATACCATTACTGCGGTCGATCATATATGTGCAGAGGTGCGTGATGGTTCGGTTTATGGGCTGATTGGATCAAATGGTGCTGGCAAATCGACGTTTTTGCGTATGCTGGCGGGCATTCTGCAGCCGGACGAGGGTACGGTGCGCATTGACGGTACAGATATTTTTGAAAACACGGCTCTGAAAGAGCGATTTTTCTTCATTTCGGATGAGCAGTTCTTTTTCTCCAACTGCACGCCTGCGGAAATGAAGGATTATTACAAGCGCTTTTACCGTCATTTTAATGAGGAGCGCTACCGTAAGCTGATGCAGGGATTTGGGCTGGACGAAAAACGTAAAATCCGTACCTTTTCCAAGGGAATGAAAAAGCAGGTATCGGTGATTTGCGGCATTTGTGCGGGCACGGATTATCTGTTCTGTGATGAAACATTTGACGGACTGGATCCGGTTGTGCGCCAGACAGTCAAGAGCTTGTTTGCCGAGGATGTGGAAAGCCGCGGTCTGACGCCGGTCATCGCGTCGCACAACCTGCGTGAGCTGGAGGACATTTGCGACCACGTTGGTTTGCTGCATCGCGGAGGTATCCTGTTCTCACGCGATTTGGATGAGATGAAGCTGGATATGTTCAAGATGCAGTGTATTTTTACGGGTGCGCTGCCTGCCGATGCATGGCAGGGTATCGATGTACTGCGACTCGAGCAGCGCGGCTCGCTGTATACGCTTACGGCGCGCGGCAGTCGAGAGGAACTGCTGGCAAAGGTAAACGCCATGAATCCCAGCTTCTGTGAGCTGCTCCCGCTGACGCTGGAGGAAATATTTATCAACGAAACGGAGGTGGCCGGCTATGACATCAAAAAGCTTCTCTTCTAAAGGCCTGCTGGGCGATAGCCTGCGTCGGAATCTGTGGGGCTTTGTGCTGGGCGGTGTGGGGTTCTTCTTTTCTCTGCTGCTGCCGATTCTGATGACCATGCAGCGCGCGTTGGAAACCCGCGCACATCAATTGCAGCAGTACCCGGATTTAGTTGACCAAGACTGGCAGAGTGCGCTTTCGGCCGTGTCCTCCTTACTGGGGGGCGGTAACCCCTTTGTGAAAACAACATTTGTTGTGATGGCGATTGTGTGTGGTGTTGCGATGTTTGCATATCTGCATGCGCGGCAAAAGGTAGATTTTTATCACAGCCTGCCGATCTCTCGCACGCAGCTGTTTGTCAATAACTATTTGACTGGCGTGATTTTTGCTGTGTCAACTTATGTGGTGATGCTGGCTATTGCGTTGGCTTGCACCTTTGCCATGGGCTTTGGCGCGGCAGTCGATTGGAGTGCGATTGGCGGCGCGGTGTTGAGTCACCTGATTGTATTCCTGTTGCTGTATGCGCTGACCGTGTTGACAACGGTGGTATGCGGTAATACAGTGATCGCACTGCTGTTGCTTGCATGGGTGATGCTTTCTCCGATGCTGGTTTATATGCTGTACAGCGGTTTGTGCAATAAATTTTACCAAACCTACACGATGCAGTCGGTCAATATGAAGGCGGTATTCCACTTGTCGCCGCTGGTGCAGTTCTTTTCGCTCGATGGCTTGCACTATGAACGTGTGGAATATGTGGAGCAAACTTCGGCTCTGGGGCTGTTATTGGTGTATTTGGTGGTGGCGGTTGCCGTCACGGTGCTGAGTTGGTATCTTTTCCGTATTCGCAAAAGCGAAAGAGCTGGTGTGGCGCTGGCGTTTATGCCTGCCAAGCTGCCGATCAAAGTATATATGTGCTTGGTCATGGGTGTGGCATTCGGTCTGGTTTTCAACATGATTGCAGGGGACTTCTGGCTCTGGGTCGGTCTTGTACTGGGCACGGTGCTGTTCCACTGGATCGTGGAAATGATCTATGCGTTTGATTTCCACGCCATTTTCGCAAAGCCGGTGCACCTTGCAGCTATTCTGGTGGTTCTGTTTGCTGGTACGCTGTGCATGAAATTTGATGTAACCGGCTACGATACGTGGCTGCCGGACCGCAACAGCATTCAGGCGGTAAGCATCAGCGGCAGCGCAGAGGAGAAGCTGACCGGCGCCGATAACATTGACGCAGTGTATCAGCTGGCAGAAATGGGAACGCAGGTCAACCAAGGCGCGCTCTATGAGGAAGGAAATTATCGCGGTTTGACGCTACGGTTCTGGCTGAGCGGCCGAACAGCGATGCGCTATTATCTGCTGCCTGATAACGAAGAGGTCAACGCGCTTTGCAATCAGGTTTATTTCTCTGAGGAATACAAGCGCGTCGCGTTGCCGCTGTTCCAGGTGGATTTAGATCAGCAGAATGCAGAGAATCGGTACAGCTTGGATATTTACACAAACGAAAGCGGTTATGGAGTGGCCTCCACATTAAATGACTGGAATAGCATTCGTCAGATTCTCGCCGCGCTGCAGGAAGAGACGCTTGCAAGAACGGAAAATGATCTGCCTGTGCTTCGTCTGGAGATCTACCATGTAGATATAAACGGTGTGAAAGAATGGAAGGGCGATGCATATGTGACGGCGGAGGATCAAGAGACGCTTGCACTGATTGAAAAGCTGTCTGGCGTGAAACCTATGCCGCTGTCAATGGATGAAGTTGAGTTGATGGAGCTTCAGTATCGTATGCAGGATGCAAACGGAGATACGGTGTGGCAGGGCGTGGAAGTCACCGATCCGGCTGATATCGCGGCACTGCTGAAAAATGCGGTTAACTGCGATGCAATGAACCTGTACGACACCAATGAAGCGTCTATCAATGGATTCCTATTGGATGAGCGCATGGATAGTGTGCATATTGTGGCTTATGTGAAGCAGGAAAATTCGGAGGATTGGCATTGGTTGGCTTATGCCGAGGAAGACTGGCCGGAGGAAGTGGTAGAAAAATATCGTCCGAACGGGTTTGACGCGACAGATGGCAATGTCACTTCCAGCGGCATGGCAACGGAGGCCGCCGGATGAGACGGCGCGATTTATGCGGTGTGCTCCTGTTGCTGGTTTATCTTCTGGGTGTGGGGCTGGTAACCGGACCGTCGCTGTATCAGCTTCTGGTTTGGCATTTGCCTACGCCGCGGTTGGAGCTCGTTCCGTTTAGTGATATCATTAGCGTATGGACGGACACAAGCTCACCAGGCTTGGGAGCGTTCGCGAATATCGTTGGTAATCTGGCGTTGCTTGCGCCGCTGGGCTTTTTGTTGCCGTTGTTCTGGCGGTATTTTCACAGCATAAAGCATACGGTTTTGTTTGCTGCTGGATTATCGCTCAGCATTGAGCTGATTCAGCTGGTAGCGGGCGGCGTGACCTCGGTCGATGACCTGGTTCTCAACACAGCGGGGGCAGCAATCGGCTTTTTGCTGGCAAAACTGTTGCTGCAAATGTGTCCACGGTTTTCTCCGCAACAAACAAGAAGTTTGCAATGGGTTTATCCGCTTGCATGCTGGTTTGCAGTGATTGTTTTATATACTGGAGCAGATTGTATATTGCTCTCATAATTATGCAAAAGGCGCAGTTCGATTCGGACTGCGCCTTTTGCAGCATGCGCATCTTACTGTGCTACTTTATATAATGAAGACAAAAGAGATTCAGATACGACGTCTTGTTTAAATATGTATTTTTAAGGTTGAAACCAATATGGAATTATGGTAAAATAAACAAGAACATACAGTTGCTTCATCCGTTCCTTAGAAATGGTCAAGATAGGCTGTGCGCATGGTGTTTGCGGACGCGGATAGCCAGATCGGAAGCTGATTTCTTGAGTGAGCGGTTCTTTTTGGGAATGGTTTGAATTTAGAGGAAAAAAGTATTTTCTTGAAGGGGAGAAGGCACATGGGTAAAACACAGACGGATGTAAAGATCAAAAAGAGCATACGCAAGCGGATTGTAGAGGGCTATTTAAAGGTCATCCTGCTATCCGCTTTGTTGGGGGTTATAACCATCATCTCTTTGGGCGTATTGTTCGTGTTCTATGGCAATATGACCAGCTTGGATGAAGAGCGCGTTGCGCTGTCCAACATCATTGATTCGCATCATCAATGGCGTTCCGATTTGATCAATAGCTTGGAGACCGGTTCGGACTTTACGGGCAGTTTGGATCCGGAAACCTGTTCTTTCGGTCAGTGGCTGAATAATTATGAGACGAACGGTACATCCGAGCAGGTCATGCAGATGGCGCAGCAGATGAAGCAGACGCATGACGAGATCCACAATTTGGCGGAAGACCTGATCAACATGCGCGAAACCGATCCCGATGGGGCAGTGGAGAAGTTTTTCGAGCAGCTTGATCCGGAAACCGATGAGGTTATCAATGCATTGTATGAGATTGACAATGTATATTCCGCGGAGATGGAAAAGAATACGAAGAACTTTGAAACGCTGATGACGGTCATCATCGCTGTGATCGTGGTCGCAGTGATTGCCATCGGTATCTTTTCGTTCTTCTATGGCAGACGTTTGGCACTCCAGATCGCGGCGCCTGTTATGATGGTAGCGGATTGGGCGAAGAATCTGTCTCTGGGTGCGGTCGACTTGAGTGTCGCTGGAGATGAACTGTCAAAAATGGAGAAGGAGAACGCAGATAATGAAGTTGGTCTGATGATTACTGCGTTCCATACCATGGCCGAGAACATCCGCGAAAATGTGGCAGTGGTTCAGCGCATTGCAGATGGCGATATGACTGCATTTGTCAAGATTCGTTCTCGCCGCGATAGTCTGGGCAAGAGTCTGTACCGTCTGGTGCAGTCCAACGATATCATGTTCAATGAGATCGTAGAATCGGCGCATTCGGTTGCAGCCGGTGCGGATGAGATCGCTAACGCAAGCCGTATGCTGGCAGAGAGCAGTACCACGCAGGCGGCGGCTGCACAGCGTCTTTCCGATGAAATGGAGCATGTCAGCGAACTGATCATGTTCAATGATGAAAAGGCACAAGAAGCACATGCCATCACCAAGGAGATTGAGGCAGATCTTCAGACCAGCAATGAGCACATGCGGGTACTGTTTGATTCGGTAACGCATATGCAGGAAGCTTCCAAGAAGATTGCGACAGTCATGAAGACCATTGACGATATTACATTTGAAACCAATATTCTTGCGTTGAACGCTGCGATCGAGGCTGCTCGCGCGGGTGCGGCAGGTAAGGGTTTTGCTGTTGTTGCTGATGAAGTGCGCGCATTGGCGATGAAGAGCGCAGAGGCGGCAAAGGAAAGCCGTATGCTGATCGAAAACAACATTAAGCAAACCGAAGAGGGCACCAATATCGCAAGCGAATCTGCCTCTATCTTTGGGGAAATCAATAAGAAGATTGCAAAGATTGTTGAAATTGTGGAAAATGTTTCCGGCTTGTCTACGGATCAGTTGGAAAGCATTCAGCAGGTTGCAGAGTCTGTTGCACGGATTACGGAAGCGGCTACCAGCAATGCGGCCATTAGTGAAGAGTCGGATGCATCCAGCCAGGAGATGCGCCATCAGGCCGCTTTCCTGCGCAGCAAGATGACCCACTTCAACTTGCGCGCTCGTGAAAAAGGCAAGGCGTACATTCCGGATGAAAAGCAGGGCGACGCGGAATTCATCGAGCATGCAAACAAGGCATACCAGATCAAGGAGACGACCGGTCATTACGGCAATGAGTATATCGATCCCTATGGCCGTGAGATGGATGCCACCTATGCTGATAAGCAGTAAGTGATCGCTTTGTGCCAGTAAGAACATACAACATGCGAAAAAACGGTGTAACCATTTTGGTTACACCGTTTTTTGTTCATACAGAAAGTTTTTTAACTCATTGAGCCTGCTTAATAGAAAGGGAAATGCGGTGCGTTTTGGGATCGGCAGACAGTACGACCACATCGACTACATCTCCAACCGTGACTGCTTCCGAGGGGTGTTTGATGAATTTACGGCTGATCTGCGAGATATGCACCAAGCCGTCCTGATGCACACCAATGTCTACAAAGGCGCCAAAGTCGGCAACATTGCGTACCGTACCCTTGAGCTTCATGCCTGGCTTGAGATCGGCAATATCCAGCACATCTGAGCGCAGCAACGGAGGCGGCAACTCGTCACGCGGGTCGCGGCCGGGCTTTTGCAGTTCTTGCATGATATCGGTCAGCGTCGGTACGCCTACACCACAGCGGGCGGCGGTATCGCTCAGGCCGAGCTGCTTGACGCGGGTATTCAACTCACCGATTTTGCCTTGTGCGGCATCTTCTGTTGTGTAGCCGCACAGGGTCAGCAGTGTGCGCGCAGCATCGTAGGCTTCTGGATGCACGCCGGTGCGGTCGAGCAGATCGGCGCTATCCGGTACACGCAGAAAGCCTGCACATTGCTCGAATGCCTTAGGCCCAAGCCCTTTGACCTTGAGCAGCTGCTTGCGGTTTTGAAAGCTACCGTTTTGTTCACGGAAAGCAGTGATGTTTTTGGAAACGGTCGGGCTGATACCTGCGACACGGCGCAGCAGGGCGGGAGAGGCGGTATTCAGGTCGACACCCACCGCGTTGACGCAGTCCTCCACAACGCCGTCAAGCGCGTCGCTTAGACGTCCCTGTGGCATGTCATGCTGGTATTGTCCCACACCGATGGATTTGGGATCGATTTTGACCAGCTCAGCCAGCGGGTCCTGCAAGCGGCGTGCGATGGATACCGCGGAACGTAAATTCACGTCAAAATCAGGGAATTCCTCTGCGCCGAGCGGAGAGGCCGAGTAGACTGACGCACCCGCTTCAGATACGACCATGTAGTCGATGCCGCCGCCGTATTCGCGGATAAAATCGGAAATAAAGATTTCGCTTTCCTTAGAGGCTGTGCCATTGCCTATGGCGATACAAGTGATTTTATAACGGTCACACAAGCGGCGCAGCGTGCGCTTGCTGTCCTCGGTCTTTTTGAGCGGCGGGGTGGGGTAGATGACAGCCGTATCAAGCACTTTGCCGGTTTCGTCTACAACCGCCAGCTTGCAGCCGTTGCGGTAGCCTGGGTCAAAGCCCAGCGTCACACGGCCGCGCACGGGCGGCTGCATGAGCAGCGGTCGCAGATTGAGTGCAAAGGTATGAATGGCCTGCTCGTTGGCTGCGTCGGTCAATTCGTTGCGTAACTCACGCTCAAGTGAGGGAAATAGAAGGCGTTTCCAACTGTCCGCGCAGATATCGCGTAGGAATGCGGCATACGGGTTTTTGGGATGCACTCCGGCTCGGATAATTGTCGCAAGGGCTTCGGTTTCATCGGTTTCCAGAGTAACTTTCAGCTTATCTTCTTTTTCACCGCGATTGATAGCCAGCACGCGGTGGCTTTGCAGCTTTCGAACCGGCTCGGAAAAATCGTGGTACATGGTATAAGTGGAATCATTTTCGTCGCAGCCTGTAGTGCGAATGATGCCGGTGCGGTGCAGCAGTGCGCGTAGACGGCCGCGCAAAGCGGCATCGTCGGATAGATCTTCTGCGATGATGTCTCCTGCGCCTGCAAGGGCGGCTTCCGCGGTCTCTACGCCTTTTTCTGCATCAATATAGGGCTGGGCGAGGTCTTCCGCTGTAGGAGACGGGCCGCGCGCAGCGAGCAGCACCTCGGCCAGAGGTGCAAGCCCTTTTTCCCGGGCCACAGACGCGCGGGTACGTCGCTTGGGACGATAGGGACGGTAAAGGTCGTCGAGCGCAGCAAGCGTCTGTGCCGCAACAATAGAGGCGGCAAGCTCGTCGGTCAGCTTGCCCTGGGCCTCAATTGCTTCTCGCACTTCGTTGCGGCGTGCGTCCAGTCCGCGAAGGTAGGCAAGCCGGTCGGCCAACTGTCGGATGGTTTGATCGTCCATTGTGCCATGCATTTCTTTGCGGTAACGCGCGATGAACGGGACGGTATTACCGTCATCAAGCAGCTTGACAATGTTTTCGACATATTCTTCCTTCTGCCCAAGTTCACGGGCGAGAATTTGTGTAATGCTTTCCATGGTGATGCTCCTTTTTCTGACTGGGATTATTGTACCACAGATGGCGGGAGGAGAAAATAAAAAACCGCGCTGTTTTTCACAGCGCGGAAAACTGATCAGACGAATACATTCTGGATGAGATACATGTACAATACCGTACCAACACCGATGGAAAGCAGATTGTTGCGTTTCCATACATGCAATGAGGCAGTTACGGCGATGCACAGCAATTCGGGCGCACCGTGCGGTGCGGCCAGCCAGTTGACGTTCTTGACGCAGTAGACGACAAGAAGCGCAATGACCGCGGGCGGCAGTGCTTCGCCCAGATAGCGTACAATGGGCGGAATGGGCTTTTTTCCGTTGAACAGTAGGAACGGAGCAACGCGCGTGGCGAAGGTGCATACCGCCGCAATCAGAATCATGGTCAGTGCTCTTACAGGTGTCATTGCGCCACCTCCTTTGCAAGGCGGCCGCGCAGTGCGACCAGCATCACACAGATGGCCAGCATTGCGGGCAGGATGAAGTTATCCGGCCCGAGCAGCGCAAGAGAAATGGCAGCGGCACCTAGCCCGAGAAAGGCGGGAATATGCTGCTTGGTGTTCATCCACTGCTCGATAAAGATGACCGTGAATAGTGAGGTCATAGCAAAGTCGATGCCAGTGGAATCAAACGGCAGTACGCCGCCGATGATCGCACCAATCACAGAGCCGAAAATCCAGTAGCTGTGATCCAGAATAGCGATCCATAGGCGCATCGCATTGGGATCAACGTTTTCTGGTGTCTTAAGTGAGCACAACAAGGAATAGGTTTCGTCGGTCAAAGAAAAAATCATGTACCATTTGGCGTGTCCCATTTGATGAAAGGTTTCGAGAAAGGACAGGCCATAGAAAATATGCCGGCAGTTGAGCAGCAGAGTCATCAGCGCGACTGTCACCAGCGATGCATTCGCAGCAAGCAGGGAAACCAGCAGATACTGCCCCGAACCGGCATAGACCGTCAGGCTGGTCAGAAAAGCCCATGGGGAGGTATAGCCGATGTCACGCAGCATCACGCCGAATGCAAAGCCGATAAACAGATAGCCGCAAAGTACGGGGATCGTCACCGCGAAGGCGGGACGGAAAGCCTTTTTCATAGGGGGATCACCTTCTCGAAGCAAATGGGCAATAGAAAAGCGCTCTGCAAACAGAGCGCTTTGACAGTTTCAACGGTATCGCGTCTGCAAATCAGATCGCGCGGGTTACCTTGCCGGAGCGGAGGCACCGAGTACATACGTTGATATGGCGGGGAGTACCGTCTACCAGAGCCTTAACGCGACGAACGTTCGGCTTCCAGGTACGGTTGGAGCGACGATGAGAGTGGGAAACCTGAATACCGAAGGTCACGCCCTTGCCGCAAATATCGCACTTTGCCATTTTCCTGCACCTCCTTCTCTTGTGCATTGCATAACGGATATTATAATACCACAACAAATAGTAAAATGCAAGTTATTTTTTACAAAAAAAATGCTTTTTCAAGTTTTGCCGTACTCCCAGCGGAAACCGTTGAAAAGTGGGGGAAAAGGGGGTATAATACAATCATCTTATCACCTGCCATTGCGGAAGGGAGTTTGGTTTATGCAGTTAAAAGAGTTCGGTGTCAGCCTGGGGGACCTCATTCAGGAATTTAATTTTGAGGTGGTTTATGGTCCTGAAGGCTTTGAGAAAACCGAAATCACAAAGGATGACGTCAATCGTCCCGGCTTGCAGCTGGCGGGCTTTTTCGATTATTTTGACCCCAACCGCATTCAGATCATGGGTAAGGTCGAGTCAAGCTATGTAGAGATGATGGAGCCGGATGCGCGAAAGGCTTGCTTTGAGCGGCTGTTTTCCACTGGCATTCCGGTGCTCATTATTTCGCGCAACATTGATGTGTTTCCGGAATGCATGGAAGCGGCGCAGAAATGCGGCGTACCGATTTTGCGCACCAATGAGTTCACTTCGACCATTATGAGCGCCATCATTGCGTCGCTCAAGGTCAATCTTGCGCCGCGCATTACACTGCATGGCGTTCTGATTGAGATTTACGGCGAGGGCGTGTTGCTGCTGGGCGATTCCGGTGTTGGTAAGTCGGAAACGGCAATCGAGCTGGTCAAGCGCGGACACCGTCTGATTGCGGATGACGCGGTGGAGATCAAGCGCGTGTCGGATAAGACACTGGTTGGCACCGCGCCCGAAGTCATTCGTCACTTTATCGAATTGCGCGGCATCGGCATTGTGGACGTGCGTCGCATCTTTGGTGTCGGCGCCATCAAGATGACCGAAAAGGTCGAGCTGGTCATCAACCTCGAGCCTTGGGAAGAAGGCAAGCAGTATGACCGCCTCGGACTGGATGGACAGACCACTTCCATTTTGGACATTGCCGTGCCCAGCATGACCATTCCGGTCAAGCCCGGTCGAAATCTGGCTGTTATCATTGAGGTGGCGGCTATGAATGACCGTCAGAAGAAAATGGGCTTTAATGCCGCCAAGGAGCTGCAGGAGCGTATGCTCAAGCAGTACGGCAACTGATTTATGTCTTCCAACCGATTCTGTTCTGATTTATTACAGTGTTTTTATCCAAAGCCCGGCGACGCTGGGCTTTTGGTGTAAGCGGATGCGGTTTTGGGGGAACACATATCTGCGGAAGCAGCAAGCATATCATAAAAGGAGCATCGTAATTCATGCAAATCGTAGCAGACCTGCATACCCACACCATTGCAAGCACACATGCCTATTCCACGGTTTATGAGATGGTGCGCGGCGCGAAAAATCGCGGACTGATCGCAATTGGTATTACCGATCATGGGCCGGACATGGTAGACGGGCCGCATGAGTGGCATTTTTCCAATCTGGATATCCTGCCGCGCCAAATCGAAGGCATCACTGTGATTCGCGGCATTGAATTCAACATTTGTCCGGGCGGAGAACTGGATCACATGAAAGCGAGCAGCCTGAAGCCAATCGAGTTTGCGTTGGCATCCTTTCACGAATGCTGTTTTGCGCCTGCGACCAAAGCGGAGCATACCGAAGCGTTGGAAGTTGTGCTGCACGACAAGCGGGTGAATGCGCTGGGGCATCTCGGCAACGCAAACTATGATTTTGATAAGGAATATATTATTTCTCAGTGCAATCAATACGATAAGCTGGTGGAGATCAACGGCAACTCCTTTGCTATTCGCAAGGGCAGCCGGGAAAACTGCACGGAAATCGCTCAGCTATGCAAAAAGCACCAGGTGCCGATTGTTCTGAACAGCGATTCGCATATTGAGTATCGCGTTGGCTATGTAGATAATGCTCTAGCCATGCTGGAGGAAATCGGATTTCCGGAAGAGCTGATTGTCAACAGCAGCAGGGAGCGACTGGATACGTATTTCCGCGGCCGCGGGCTGCATTTATTTGAATAAACGGAAGGGACGGAAAAGAATATGCGGATTGGCATTGATCTGGGAGGAACATCGGTCAAGGCAGCACTGTGCGAAGAGGATGGCACGCTGTTGGCAAAGCAGAGCACGCCGACCAGAACGGGAGATGCGGCTGGTTTGTGCGCAGACATGAAGCTGCTTGCGCTGGCGCTGTGCGGAGAGCGCGGCATTGCGGCAAGTCAGGTGACCAGCATCGGAATCGGCGTACCCGGTTCGTTCGATAAGGAGACCTGCACGCTGAAATTCGGTACAAACCTCGGCATGAGCAATGTTTGCTTTGCCGATGCGTTTCAGCCGGAGTTTACCTGCGCAGTGCAGCTCGACAACGATGCCAACTGTGCGGCTTTGGGCGAGGCAACAGCGGGTGCAGCCAAGAATGCGCGTAATATGCTGATGGTCACGCTGGGCACCGGCGTGGGCGGCGGCATCATCATTGACGGCAAGCTCTATACCGGCTGCAACGGCATTGCAGGTGAAATGGGACATGTCGTGATCCAGCGTGACGGCGATCCCTGCAACTGTGGCCGAAAGGGATGCTTGGAAGCGTATGCGTCCGCGGCGGCCTTTGTCAAATTTGCAGAGCGCGCATTGTCAGAGGGACGTGAGAGCCTGCTCAGCAAAAATGCGGGTCATCTGAATGCAAAGATGATTTGCGATGCAGTGGATGCGGGCGATTTGCTGGCACGGGAATTGTTTGATGATTATTGCGTCAATCTTGCCAGCGGTCTGGCCAGCTATATCAACATCTTCCAGCCGGAGTGCTTGGTATTGGGCGGCGGTTTGGCCGGTTATGGGGAAAAGCTGCTGGATCCGCTGCGCCGTCTGACGGCGCCGCAAACCTTCCGCAGCGATAAGCGCAACACCGAAATTGTATGTGCTTCACTTGGTAACGATGCAGGTTTGATTGGCGCGGCAATGCTGTAAAAGATAAGATATTGTAACATAAGCGGAGCATTTGTAATATTACAAATGCTCCGCTTTCTGACAAGTGGCATTGAATTTCGAGCCGTTTCGTGATAAAATACATACCAAATAAGCACTTATTCATGCGGGACGGCACGGAGGTTTTACATGCGTTTCAAGCGAATCATCGCGTTACTGTGCGCGGCCATTTACATAACTATATCAGGAGCGGCGGCGGCAGAACTGCCGCAGACAGCGCTTTCGGGCGAATCAGAAAGCCTGATTTCTTCAGAGGTAGAGACGGCGGAACAGGCATCAACCCAGACGGACCTGCCGGTGGCGCGGGCGACAGCTTTGAAGATCGTACCTTCTACGCACCATGTAGAGGTCAACGGTGAGGCAGTCAATCCGCAGGCCTATAATATTGACGGCTATAACTATTTCAAACTGCGCGATCTGGCTTATTTGCTCAATGGTACTACCATGTCGTTCAATGTCACATGGGATAGCAGTAAGAATGCGGTCAACCTGATTTCCGGACAAGCCTATACGGTTGTCGGTGGGGAAATGACGGTAGCATCAACGACTTCACTGCGCGTGCAGGAGTCTACGTCAAAGGTGCTGTTGGATGGCAGCGGCGTTTCCATCAAGGGATATAACATCAACGGCAACAATTATTATAAAATTGCTGATGTATCTTCCGCTATCGGCTTCACGGCGGCTTATGAGAGCACGACTAAAACTGTGCAGATCAAAACACCATCGGCACCTGCGCCTGACCCGGAAGAACCGGATGAGCCAGAAGAACCAGACCAGCCGTTTGTGACGGGTATTTATCAGGTGAAGGTAGATTCAACGCTTTCGATTCGGTCGGGTCCGGGCACAAGCTATGCAATTGTCGGCCAGCTGTCCAACGGAGCGCAGATCGTTGTGGACGAACTCAAAAACGGTTGGGCGCATATCAAAAATACCAGCGGGTATTGCAGCGCGGATTATTTGACGCGGATAAAGGATTATGGTGATGATTCGAATACGGAGGAACCAGAAGAACCGGACGAGCCGGAGGAACCAGAAGAACCGGAGGAACCGTTTGTGACAGGTGTCTATCGCGTGAAGGTTGATTCGTCCCTGTCGGTCCGTTCAGGTCCGGGGACGAGCTACAGTATCATAGGCCGCCTGCAAAACGGTGATGAAATCGTCGTAGACAGCGTGGAAAATGGCTGGGCGCATCTGATGGATACCAGCGCGGGCTCCGGAAGATATTGCAGTATGGATTATCTGACTCGTATTGGGGATTACGACACCAATCAAGGTGAGCCGGAAGATCCGGTTGACCCGCCGAGAACTTCGCATCTGGATGGAAAGATGACGGTCATCGTGGATGCAGGTCATGGCGGAAGTGATGTCGGCGCACATAATGCTGATATGTCGCTGGACGAAAAGCATGTGAATCTGTATGTGGCGCAATATCTGCAATCCTATTTGGAGGATGCGGGCATCAACGTGATCATGGTGCGTGATACGATGGAAGACGGCAGCTCGCTTTCGCTGCGCGGCACTGTGATGGAGCAATATGCTTCGTCTGCGGATTTGTTCTTCAGCATTCATCATAATGCTGCTAATACAACGGCGCGCGGTGCGGAGGTGCTCGCGCAGATCGCGGATAAAAACGGCGGCCCAAGCAAGATTTTGGGTGAGGCGCTGCTGGACGAGTACAGTGAACTCGGCATCCCGATTCGGCAGGTGGTGTTCAAGGAAGGCAGCAACGGAGATTATTATTATACCAACCGCATTGCGGCGTCTTTGTTCATTCCCGCAGTGACAAGTGAATTCTGTTTCATTGACAATGAAGAAGATCAGAAATTCATTGACAGCGAAGAAGAATGGCAGGCAGAGGCGCGTGCGCAGTATAATGCAATCATGTACTATTTCACGCAGGTAGAATATTAACAAGAGAAAGGATATTGAATTTATGACAGAACGGGCAGAACGGGCACAGCGCCTGCACGCGCAGGGCTATAACTGCGCGCAGGCGGTGGCTTGTGCATATTGCGACCAGTTTGGTATGGATGAGGAGACTGCATTCCGTGTTGCAGAGGGATTTGGTCTTGGTATGGGCATGATGGAGATGTGCGGTGCTCTGTCGGCTGTGTTCATGCTGGCAGGCTTGCGCGGCAGCAAGGGAACCGATCATCCAGGCGAGACAAAGGGACAGACGTACAAGACGACCAAGGCGTTGGCAGCAGCGTTCAAGGAGAAGAATGGAACCTATCTGTGTCGGGAGCTTAAAGGGGTTGTGGACGGAAAGGTGCGCCGCTCCTGCGACGGCTGTATTGAGGATGCATGCAAATTGGTTGAACAAACTTTGGCAGAATAATCAATTACCGCAGATGTCAAGGCATCTGCGGTAATTATTTTATCTTTTGTTCGACGAAATTCGACAAAGACAGAAACTGTTTGCGCGTAAAATGAATGAGAAAGACGATCCACAGGGGAACATGATACTGAAGAATGAAAACAGTATTATGGTGGAAATGAAGATAGAAGAAAGATGGGCGAGCGGGTCGGAAAACGCTGTGCAAGCAAGATAGGGGGGTGATACGAGTGGTTCGCTATGTGGTGACAAAAGGAAAGGCGGACGGCAGAGAGCAATATGGAATTGCTGTTATGGGGGAACAGGAGCAAATGGACAGCATTGACGATATTGCATCTTCTTTGGAAGAAACCATGGTGCTGGCGGCTTTTCTTCAAGAAAATGGTGTTGCGGCTGTACATTTTCGGGACGTAGTGGAAGACTATTTGGCAAGGTAAAGCGGCAAAAATAATACGCGGCAGGAGTCGGGGGACTCCTGCCGCGTTTTTTAGAATCGGAACAATATGCCGAATAATGCTCCTACACCAATAAAGACGATGGGATGGATTTTGGGGAATTTCCAGATCGCAAAGGATAGGATGAGGAAAAATGCAATGGCAGGGATATTAAGCACTGAGACAAGGCTGGAGAGTCCGTTCCACAGCTCTGTGTGAAACAGGGAAGACGCAAATACCTCGAGCATGGCGCCAAAAATCAACCCGGCCGATGCGGGACGCAGTCCGTAAAATCCGTCCTGCACCAGAGGAGAATCACGGAAACGGGTCAGTGCGCGTGCGATGAGGATGATGACAATCACAGAGGGGAGAACCAGCGAGAATGTCGCGGTCAGTGAGCCAAGGATACCCGCAGCTCGAAAGCCGGCATAAGTTGCAGAATTGACACCCATCGGGCCCGGAGTGGATTCGGAAACCGCGATCATATCGAGCAGATCGCTGGAGGTGAACCAAGGGTATTTCTGGGCGATGTCCTGCAGAAACGGAAGCGTAGCCAAGCCACCGCCGACGGAAAACAGGCCGGTTTTGAAAAACTCCCAAAAAAGCTGTAGGAAAATCATACGCGCCGCCTCCGGAGAAGTCCAAGCAAAATGCCGGCGGTACCGGACAGAATGACCATAATCACAGGGGAGATACCGAAAAAGGCGACTGCTGCGAAGGTGATCAGCAGGATGAGAGCGGTCGGCACATCCAATACGCTTTTCTTAGCCAGTTTCCAAACAGACTGCACGACCAGTGCGCAGACTGCAATACGCACACCGGAAAATGCGTTTTGCACAACCGGTAGATGGGCGAATTGCTGAATGAAAGCGGCAATGGTGATGATAATGACCAGAGAGGGGAATACCATTCCAGCTGTGGCACAGATAGCGCCTAAAATACCCCGCTGCTTATAGCCGGTGAAGGTTGCGGTGTTGACGGCAATCACGCCGGGAGTACACTGGCCGATTGCATAGTAATCCATCAACTCGTCTTCGGTTGTCCATGCCCGCTTTTCCACCACTTCCAGCTGCAAAATCGGCAGCATGGCATAGCCGCCGCCAAAGGTGCAGACGCCGATGCGGGCAAAGGTCAAAAACAAGTCCAGATAAGGATTCAAGGATACATCCCTTCCTTTCGCGCGTTAAAATAGGTGAGAGAAATGGACTGAACGCACATATGCAAAATGAAAGGCCGCCTGCATGGCAGCGGCCTTCCTGTTTGTCATTGTGTTTTGACAGCAGGAAAAGTCACTTGCTGGGCACAATTTCCAGCCAATAGCCATCCGGATCGGAAATAAAATAAATTCCCATTGCAGGGTTCTCAAAGCAGATGCAGCCCATCTCCTGATGCTTGCGATATGCGGCGGAATAGTCATCTACAACGAACGCCAGATGGATTTCGTTGTCGCCCAGATTGTACGGACGGTCCCAATCCCGCAGCCAGGTCAATTCCATCTGATGCTTGGAGACACCATCGCTCAGATAAACGATAATGTAGCTGCCATCTTCCGCGTTGATGCGGCGGACTTCGGTCAAACCGAGCGCTTCTTTGTAAAAAGCGAGTGAGCGATCAAGGTCGCGCACATTATAATTATTATGGGCAAAGGTAAACTGCATAAAGGGTATCCTCCTTAGTGTTGTGAAGTTACTGTACCACGTTTTTGCAAAAAACACAATCGCTATCCGGAAATTTTACCGCAGTAGAACATAAAACATACGGAAAACCTTTCTGTCATCTGCAAGGCAGATCAGGGGCAATCGGACAAAGCAAAGTGGCAAAGTGGCAAATAATAAAATTCATTGCAAGAAAACGGGAAATATGGTATGATTATTGATAAGTATGGGGTGGTTTGCTTCGTACGAAAGAATCACAATCCATTGAGTAAGGGAAGTCATAGCTATGAGCGAAAACCAGAAGCAAACAATTTTTTCCGGTGTGCAGCCGTCTGGTAAGCTGACATTGGGGAATTATCTTGGCGCAATTCGCAACTTTGAGCTTTTGCAGGAGGATTACAACTGCATTTATTGCGTGGTTGATATGCATGCAATTACGGTTCGGCAGGATCCGGCGGCGCTGCGCCGCGCAACGCTGGAAGTTTTGGCACAGTATATTGCCTGCGGACTGGATCCGGAAAAGAGCATTTTGTTTATCCAAAGTCACGTTCCGGCTCATGCAGAGTTGGCTTGGGTGCTCAACTGCTTTACCATGTTCGGAGAAGCATCCCGCATGACGCAGTTTAAGGACAAATCTGCAAAGCATGCGGATAATGTGAACGTTGGCCTGTTCACCTATCCGGTGCTGATGGCGGCAGATATTTTGCTGTATCAGACTAATCTTGTGCCGGTCGGCGTGGATCAGAGCCAGCATATTGAAATCTGCCGTGATATCGCAAACCGCTTTAACGGCGTGTACCCGAATACTTTCACCATTCCGGAAGGTCGCTATCCCAAGGCGGGAGAGGGCGCGAAGATCATGAGCCTGTCCGATCCGGAGAAAAAGATGAGCAAGTCGGATGAAAACCCCAACGGCTACATTCTGCTGATGGATAAGCCGGAGGACATTATGCGCAAGTTCAAACGCGCTGTGACGGATTCGGATTCCCGCATTGTGATGGATCCGGTTGGGAAGCCGGGTGTATCCAACCTGATTCAGATTTATGCGGTTGCCACGGGTAAATCTATTGCCGAAGTGGAGGCGGAATTTGCCGGCAAGGGTTACGGTGAGTTCAAGCCGGCGGTTGGTGAAGCGGTGGTTGAGCTGCTGCGCCCGATTCGTGAAAAGACCGAGGATCTGCTGCGCAATAAGGATTATCTCGAGCAGGTTTATACAGAAGGCGCGCAGAAAGCGTCTTATTTGGCGCGCAAGACGCTGAGCAAGGTTTACCGGAAGGTTGGCTTTGTGGGACGTTAAATACCGTCTTTAAGGGGAAAAAACGATGCCTGAATATATTGTAAGTGGCGTGATTATTGCTGCGTTTATCGTGGCGGGCGTGTTGTCTTACTTTTTTACGCCGCCTGTCAAGCGGTTCGCCCATAAGGTGGGGGCGATTGATGTGCCAAAGGATGGCCGCCGTATGCATAAGGAGCCGATTCCGCGTTTGGGTGGTCTGGCGATTTTCGGCGGATTTCTGGCCTCTATCTTGATTTTTGGTGAACTGGATCAGACTATGCTTTGCGTGCTGCTCGGTGCATCCATGATTGTCGCGCTCGGTATTTTTGATGATGTGCTGGCGCTGGGGGCAAAGCTGAAATTTGTGGTGCAGATCGTGGCTGCTGCCATCCCGGTTTGCGTTGGCGATTTGCAGATTAAGCTGTTTACCAACTTGAATCCGTTTTCGGATACGCCGTATTTTCACTTGGGGATTTTGGCGATCCCGATTACGATTATCTGGATTGTTGGCATCACCAATGCAGTCAACCTGATTGATGGTTTGGATGGCCTTGCCGTTGGCGTGTCCTCGATTGCGGCGATCACTATGCTTGCCGTTGCGCTTTTGACTGGTAATATGGCGATTGCAGTCACGATGGCGGCGCTCGCAGGCGCCTGCATCGGGTTTATGCCGTACAATCTCAATCCTGCCAAGATATTCATGGGGGATACCGGTTCCACCTTTTTGGGATATATGTTGGCAACGGTATCTATCATGGGCCTGTTCAAGTTTTACGCGGTGATTTCGTTTGCAGTGCCGTTCTTAATTCTGGGTCTGCCGATTTTCGATACAGCTAACGCAATCATTCGTCGTGTAGCAGAGGGACGCAGCCCAATGAGCCCGGATCGCGGACATGTGCATCATAAGCTGATCGACATGGGTTTTAACCAGAAGCAGGCGGTTGCTATTTTGTATGCCATCAGCGCAACGCTTGGCTTGACGGCGGTAGTGCTGACTTCGTCGGGTGAGGTAAAGGCGATTGTCCTGCTGCTGGCAGTATTGGCGGCGATTCTGGTCGGCGCCTGTGTCATTTACGGTGCGGAGCACTGGGCAAAGCATCCGAGCGAGCATGAGGAGATAATGCACAGCGAGGAAGAAGCAGATGAGACTGTGCAGACGGCGGCAACAGAGGACGCGGTACAGGAGGATAAGGAACATGAGCAAGATTAAGGTAATGACGGTGTTTGGCACACGGCCGGAAGCCATTAAAATGGCGCCGCTGGTGCATGCGCTGGAGCAGAATGAAAATACAGAGTCGATCGTATGTGTAACGGCGCAGCATCGTGAGATGCTCGATCAGGTGCTGGATATTTTCCATATCAAGCCGGATTACGACCTGAACATCATGCAGCCGCGTCAGACGCTGGCACTGATTACAGAAAAGAGCCTGCATGGATTAGATGAGGTGCTCGAGCAGGCAAAACCGGATATTGTGCTCGTGCATGGTGATACGTCGACGACGTTTGCCGGTGCGCTGGCTGCATTCTATCACAAAATCCCGGTAGGACATGTAGAAGCTGGTTTGCGCACATATGACAAATATTCTCCGTTCCCGGAAGAAATGAACCGTAAGCTTACCGGTCAGATAGCAACGCTTCATTTTGCGCCGACGCCGCGCAACCGCGACAATTTGGCACGCGAAGATATTACGGAAGGCGTGAGCGTGGTCGGCAATACGGTCGTTGACGCGATTCACATCACGGTTCAGCCAGATTTTGCGTTCCGGGATGAGCAGCTCAAAACGCTGGATTTTGAAAACAACCGCGTGGTTCTTGTAACCGCGCACCGCCGTGAGAATTACGGCGAGCCAATGGAAAACATCTGCCGTGCGATTGCGGAACTGTCGGCGGCATATCCGGATGTACACTTTGTTTATCCGGTGCATCTCAGCCCCTATGTGCGCGAGACGGCAGAGAAATTCTTGGGCGGAAACGAGCGCGTTCACCTGATCCATCCGCTGGCAGTGGATGAAATGCACAATCTGATGGCGCGCTGCTATCTGATTATGACCGATTCGGGCGGCTTGCAGGAAGAGGCACCAAGTCTGGGCAAGCCGGTGCTGGTGCTGCGCCGTGAAACCGAACGTCCGGAAGCCATTGAGGCGGGAACAGTCAAGCTGGCAGGCGTGGAGCAGGAAAACATTGTCCGCTTGGCGCGTGAGCTGTTTGATGATCCGAATGCATATGCAGCGATGGCGCATGCGGTCAATCCGTATGGCGATGGTAAGACCTCGGCGCGTATTTTGCAGGCGATTGAACACTATTTTGGCCTGCGGTCGGATGGACCGGCTCCGTTTGCACCATGAAGCCGCATAAAAGTCCGTCTACACCCATGCTCGCAGCCATTGGTGCAGCGGTGCTGGTAGGGCTGCTGTTTTTGAGCTATGTGCTTTCTTCCGGGATGCTGCATCGCAAGGACACCGGTATCGTTCTGCAAAGCGGTACGGAAAATGCGCCGACCGTTAGTTCCGGAAGTCAGCTGTTAACCGCACAAAGCGTGGCAGATGTCACAATCGGTCCGGATAACGCGCAAAAAGTCATTGCGTCTTTGACGCGCCCGGAGGCGTACAGCTGTGTCATTGAAAATACGCTGTATTATTCCGGTGGCTCGGCCACACTTCGCTGTCGTCAGTACATGCTGGATGGCATGGTTCGTACGGATTGGTTGACCGAAGCGGGAGCGGTGCAAAGTACGTTGGTGCGTGCAGGAGATACTGCCTATACTTGGGAAAACGGCAGCACAACTTTCTATAAAGGCGCATGGGGTGAGTTTTCAGATGACTCTGCTGCGATGCTACCAACCTATGAGGATGTGCTGGATGAAAGCATTGTGTTGACGAGTGCTGGCAGGCAGGATATTGATAATGAACCGTGCATTATGGTCGAGTTTGAGCAGGGCGGATACCGCTGTGTATACTATGTTTCGGCGGCCTCTGGTTTGCTGAAAAAAGCATCTTTTTATCAGGGGGAAAATTTGACGCGTCAGGTCGTGGTCAGTAATTTCAAGACCGAGCAGCCGGATGCGGAACTGTTCACATTGCCGAACGGTCAGAAGTTATTGGGAGACAACACACAAAATGATGAATAAGTTACAAATATCAGAGGAAATTCGCGCGCTCGGTCAACAGGCCGAGCGCGAAATCATGCCGTATTTTGCGCGCATTGAAGAAATCTGTGACCGCAATACGGAAAAAGTGCTTGCAGCATTTGCGAAAAACCGCGTATCGGATAATCTGTTTGCCGGAACGACCGGCTATGGTTATGACGACCATGGACGTGACACACTGGATCGCATTTACGCCGATATTTTCGGCACGGAGGCGGCACTGGTGCGCATTGGTTTTGTCAACGGAACGCATGCGCTGTCCTGTGCCATGTTTTCCGCCGTTAAGGCGGGGGATACCGTACTTTCCGTGACCGGCCCAGCCTATGACACGCTGCAGAATACGATCACAGGCGATTACTGCGGTAGCATGAAGCAGTATGGTATTGGCTACAAACAGGTCGATTTAGTAAACGGCATGCCTGACTTGCCGGCAATCGCACAGGCGGCGCAGGATTCAAATGTCAAGCTGGTATTTATCCAGCGCAGTCGGGGCTACGCTGTGCGCAAGACATTGTCCTGTGCGGAGATCGGGGAGATCTGCAAGACCGTGCGTGCGGTCAATGAAAACGCGGTCATCATGGTGGACAACTGTTATGGTGAGTTCGTTGAGGACATGGAGCCGACGCAGGTCGGTGCGGATCTGATCGCGGGATCGCTGATCAAAAATCCGGGCGGCGGCTTGGCGCCGACGGGCGGCTACATCGCGGGACGCGCGGATTTGGTGGAAAACGCTTCGTATCGGCTGACCGCACCGGGCATCGGTGGTGAATGCGGCTGTACGATGGGGCAAAACCGCTTGCTGTATCAGGGCCTCTTCATGGCACCGCATACGACGGCACAAGCGCTCAAGACGGCCATTTTCTGCGCTAAGGTGATGGAACTGCTGGGTTATGAAGTTAGCCCGAAGGCAGAGGAGCCACGGTATGACATCATTCAGACGATTGCATTTGGTGCTCCAGAACCGTTGTGCCGCTTTTGTGAGGGCATTCAGGCCGGTGCGCCTGTGGATTCGTTTGTGACTCCGGAGCCGTGGGCGATGCCGGGCTATGATGACCCTGTTATTATGGCGGCCGGTGCATTTGTGCAGGGTGCGTCGATCGAACTGTCTGCGGATGCGCCCATGCGTGAGCCGTATGTGTGCTATATGCAGGGCGGCCTGACATATTCTTCGGGTAAGGCGGGCATTCTGCTCGCGGCGGAGCGCATTCACAATCAGAAGAAGGCATAAGAAAAAGGGACGGTTTTTACCGTCCCTTTTGGTTTGCAGGGGAAAAGCGGTTTAGGTTAGGGATTGCAAAAGCTGACACAAAACCGAAAAATCAATGGGTTTGACGATGTGTGCATTCATGCCGGCAGCTTGTGTTTTTGCAATGTCTTCTGGAAAAGCGTTTGCAGTCACAGCGATAATGGGGATGGTTGTGGCATCTTCGCGATCCAGCATGCGGATTGCCTGTGCAGCTTGACAGCCGTTTATGTTCGGCATCTGCATATCCATTAAGATGGCATCAAATTCATGCAGCTGCGACGCAGAAAAGCGCTCGACAGCCTGCTGTCCATCCCAGGCCTGTACCACCTGAACATCGTGCATGGAAAGAATTTCGGTTGCGATTTCCATGTTGATTTCGTTGTCCTCTGCAATCAGCAGCTTTTTGCCGCGCAGATCGAATGCAGATGGTTCGGTTTGCGCCGTTTGCTCCGTAGGCAGGGAGGTGGTTGTGCTTTCCGGTTCGGTAACGATTTGCAGCGGCAGCGTCACGATAAATGTGCTGCCCTGACCCAATTCGCTTGTAACACGGATTTCACCATCCATGCGTTTGACCAAACTATGGACGATCGCCATGCCCAATCCGGTGCCGACAATAGATCGCGCGCTGAACCGGATTTCCCGTGCGTATGGCTCGAAAACATGCTGGAGAAATTCTTGAGACATGCCAATACCAGTATCCTGCACGGAAAGCTCATAGCTGCTATGTTTGTCGGTTATGTTTTCGGTCAGCCGGACGGAGATAGATGCGCCGGATTCGCTGTACTTAAAGGCGTTGGACAGCAGATTGTTTAGGATTTGACTGATGCGCGAAGCGTCGCCCAGAACCATGCGATGGCGCAGATCACATGTCAATGAGAGGTTTTTCTCCTCGTTCTTTGCCTGATGACGGAAGATTTCCACGCAGTCGTCAACACATTGCTGCAAGTCAATCGGGTGATAGTCGAGCGAGATATGGCCCTGCTCCATGCGGGAGATTTCCAGCACATCGTTGACAAGGTTGAGCAACTGCTGACCGGAAAACTGTATTTTATGTAGGAGGGTTTTGAGCTTGTTCTGGTCGTCTAAATTATGCTGCGCCAGTTCGGACAGGCCGATAATGGCATTGAGCGGTGTGCGCATATCATGCGACATATTGCTGAAAAATGCGTTTTTATCTGCTTCGCTCCGGTGGGAGGATTCCAGTGCATTTTGTAGCAGCTCCAGCTGTTCAAGCTGACGGGTTTTTTCCTGATTGACTTCACGAAAAGCCAGTACGACTTCGTCCTGTGCAAATGCCTTGTCAAACAGGATGCTGACATTGACCCAGCGCTCGCCGTTTTCAAAGCGACGCAAATAGTCGCCGCCAAATTCTGTGACCTGATCGTGCACAAGCTGCTGGATGTTTTCGAGAGAAAAGCTGCTGGCAAATTCCTCGTAGGTGCTGTGTGTGACAACCCGCTGTATCGTATGCAGCAAATCCGCATAGCGGCCCGTCGCACTGATTTTATGGCGGGTATCCTTTGCGCACTTGATCGCTTGGTACATACCGGTTTTATAGTTGACGCGATAGATAGCATAGTAGAGGTTCCCGAGTGCTCGGACAGTGTCATCTGTGCGGCGAATTTTGCGGTTCAAGCGGTAATCACGGATGGACAGCAGCACAGCGGCGATCAGAAACAGGGAGGAGATGAACAGGAAAAGCCGGTAAATTCCGGTCAATTCGCGTAGTACCGTGCGGAATGGAATGGTCAGAATGGTGATCCAGCCGTTGCTCATCTGATAGTAATAGACACCGCTTGGTTTGCCATCCGGTCCGGTGATACTGGCGTTATATGGGTCGAGCACACCTTCCTGAATACGTTGCACCAAACTGTTGACATAGGGCTGTAGCTGCTCCGCCTCGTGGGGGACAGCTTCATGCGCATATAGGAGCGTACCCTCTTGGTCGCATAGGTAGTAAGAGCTGCCCTCCGGCAGGGACAGCATATCATCAGCGGTATGAAAATCCTCCGGAAAGACGTCAAACAACAGCATATTATCGGAATTGCGTGCTTTCTGCGCAATGGTGATGACTTGTTTTCCAGTGATGGCATCCTGATAAGCGGATGTGAAGATCACCTCGCCGTTGGCTTCCATTGCCATACGGTACCAATCGGTTTGGCGAAAATCATAAGAGTCATCACCGTCCCAAGGATTGGCGGCAACGATATGTCCTTCGACGATCGCGTACAGATCCACAGAATTGTCCTGCAAAACCTGCGGCATTTTACGGAAAAAGTTTTCGATCCATGTTTGGATCTGTTGTTCACTGGCGTCGTTTTCGGTCATCTGGTCGAGGTATTGCGTGCCAAGATTCATCATAGCGCTATAGGTATCAATATTGTTTTGTTCTTCAGCTGCATAGTTCTGCGTCAGGGAAGTGCCGAATTGCTGCGCATTTTGCAGCAGTTTTTCGCGCATCGTATACAGACTGAAGATGGTCAATGCGGCAAAAAACAATAAGAATAGGATGTTGAGCCATAAATGGTGTAGTGCGGTGCGATTCCTTGCTTTCTGATGCTTCATCTGTTTTCTCCTTCCGATGGACGCTCCATTGCCAGTATGGGACATTGGCCAGCATTTGTCAATTCTCCGAAATGGAAACAATGATGGAGCGGATGAAGATTTTTGCATCATTTGTCTGTGCCGCTTGCCCGCTTTGTCTTTCTGCGGTATAATGAAAACGATTCCTGATTCATGGAGGAATACGCTGCGAGGGAGAAGCGATGGTATGGATCAAAATACGTTTTTAAAAAAATTGGATGAGGCCGGTATTGATACGGAAAAGGCAATTGGCCGCTTTATGGGCAATACGGCTTTGTTTTTGAAGTTTGTTCGTCGCCTGCCGGAAGCGTTGCGCTTTAAAGAAATCCGGACAGCGCTGCAGCAGGAGGATGATGAAGCGTTTTATATGTTGGTGCATACGCTCAAGGGGACTGCGGCGAACCTGTCTGCGGAGAACTTGGCAGAATGTGTACAAGCAATTTTGGTAGAGTACCGTACCTCTGGTTTTAAGCATATGCGAAAGCTGGAAGGCTTGCTGCGTGAGACCGAGGTGGAAAGCGAAAAGCTGTCCGAATTGCTGTGCGACATGGACGCCGCCTTGGCGGATGGATGAGAGATGGTAGGGAGGGAAGCCTATGATACGCGATACACTATTGATTGTAGATGATTCGGAATTGGATTTAGCCATCCTGAATGAAATATTCAAGGGCTTGTTTCGGGTGGAATGCTGTCAGGAAGCCAATCAGGCGCTTTCCTTTTTGCAAAAGAATGCCGATCGGATTTGCGCGGCGCTGGTAGACATCTGTCTGGGACGCCGTGGCGCAGGATTTACGCTGCTGCATCGTCTGCAAACCAATGCATTGACTACGCAGCTGCCGATCATTCTGATTACATCGGATGCAAGCAAAGATAATGTCATGAGCGGCGTAGAGCACGGCGCGGTGGATTTTCTGGTTAAACCGGTCGACCCGCACTCCGTGCAGGAGCGGGTGTGCACCATTGTACGGTCTGCTTGGCCGGAAAAAACAACGATTTTGGATCAGAAGCGTGGGACAGTCAAACAAGAGACAGTAGCCGAAGCAAAGGAGGATACTGCGTCCGAAGGCGGATTCTCTTTGCTGGATTGTGTTCCGGAGCAGCTATCGGCTGCACAAACGCAGCAGCTTGTGGACGGCTGGTGTAAAAAGCTGGCCGCATTGTGTGCACATCGTGCCAATGTTCGTCCAACACCCAGCGGGACGATTCCACATCTGACAGCGCTTTTGACAGAAGCGTGGCGTTTGCGGCATTCGGGCGGCAGCCTGACGGAACTGCAGGCAGCCTATGTGAAGCAAGCCGCGCGGATTTGCGATATTGGTTTGCTTGGCTTGCCAGATGATGTGATTGCTTTGGGCGCAGAGCAGCCGGAGCCGGGGCGGAAGACGTATATGCGGCATACTGAATTGGGCCGCGCATTGCTGGAAAGTGAAAAGCCGCATCCGTTTGTGAAAATCTGTATGGATGTTGCATATTGGCACCACAAGAATTACGACGGAACAGGGTATCCGGTGACACAGGAGAAGGCTGCTGTGCCGCTGAGTGCGCAGCTGGTGCATGCGGCAATGCGCTGTGATCTATACCTGCGCAAGTATCAGGACAGGCTGGACTGCTTTGATCGTGCTTTGCGCGCGCTGGCAGGGGAAGCGGAGAATCTGATTTCGATGGAGATGTATGAGACCATCGAGAGCGCTCGTGAGCCGATTGAAGACTGGCTCGCCAAAGGCGGTTTGAATGACGATTGACCATAGGGATGGACCTTCGGCCTTGGCGAGCGGGTGTAGTATGCATTTGGGAAATCAGGTTGCATATTGCACTGTTTCATGGTAAAATACTCTAGTTACAAGGCAGAGGTTTGCGTTTATGACGATTCTTGGTATAGATCCGGGATATGGTACCATCGGTTATGGTGTAGTCCGGTTTGACAACATGAAATTTACGCCCGTACAATACGGCGCGGCGACAACCAAACCCAGTATGCCGATGCATCTGCGTCTATGCGAGATATATGAGGACATTGGGACGCTGGTGGATACCTTTCATCCGGATGAAGTCGCCATAGAGGAACTATTTTTTTCTAAAAACGTCACAACTGGTATTCAGGTTGCGCAGGCGCGCGGGGTGATCCTGCTCGCGCTGGCACAGAAAGGCTTGCATCCGGTTTCTTACACGCCGAATCAGGTGAAAATGGCGGTGGTTGGCTACGGCAATGCAGAGAAAAAGCAGATGATGGAGATGACAAAAAGCATCTTGCATCTGACCAAACTGCCGCGGCCGGATGACGCAGCTGATGCGCTTGCGTTGGCCATTTGCCACGGACATTCCAGACAGGCGATGCGATATGAGGGTTTGCTGTAAATGTTTTATTATGTAGACGGCAC
Source organism: uncultured Agathobaculum sp. (assembly GCF_944380975.1). Classification (GTDB taxonomy): domain Bacteria; phylum Bacillota; class Clostridia; order Oscillospirales; family Butyricicoccaceae; genus Agathobaculum. The sequence goes on from NZ_CALWJK010000002.1 coordinate 127,199, forward strand.
AGTAACAGTGCTCGAACAAGGACTTGCCGTGATCGACTGCGGCGGTGTGGGCTATGCCTGCCATGCGTCACAGAATACGATTGGTAAGCTGAAAATCGGCGCGCATGCGCGTCTCCTCACTTATTTGAATGTGCGTGAGGATATTTTTGAATTATATGGCTTTATCGACGAAGAAGAGCAATCGTGCTTCAAAATGATGCTTGGGGTATCTGGTGTCGGCCCGAAGGCAGCGCTGTCCATTTTGTCGGTCGCGCCGCCGGATAGGTTGGCGTTATCCATCATCACCGGCGACGAAAAAATGCTGATGCAGGCGCCCGGCATCGGTAAGAAGATTGCCCAGCGCATTGTGCTTGAGCTGCGGGATAAAATGAGTAAGGAACAGCTGGAGACTGCTTCGGCGGCTTCGCCGACCGTTGCCGCAGCGGCTGCGAGTGGCGTCAACCATACACAGGAGGCAGTGGCAGCACTGATGGTGCTCGGATACAGTCAGGCAGAGGCATTGCATGCAATGGAAGGATTGGATGCCGCCGGGATGGAGGCGGAGGAGATCATCCGTCAGTGTCTGAAAAAGCTGGTCAAACAGTAAGGGAGTGTTCCTTTGAGTATAGAATTTTCCGGCGGAATGGCGGACGATGAGCGGATCATATCCACGCGCCAGCTTTCCGAGGATGAGACTGAAAATTCGCTGCGCCCCAAAACCATGGCGGATTATGTCGGCCAGACCAAGGCGAAGGAAAACTTAAGCGTATATATTGAAGCAGCGAAGATGCGCGGGGAATCGCTCGACCATACATTGCTGTATGGCCCGCCTGGTCTTGGCAAGACGACGCTTGCAGGCATCATTGCCAGCGAGATGGGCGTGAATATCCGCGTTACGAGTGGACCGGCAATCGAAAAAGCGGGAGATTTGGCGGCTTTATTGACAAATCTTTCGGAAAATGATATTTTGTTTATCGACGAGATCCACCGTCTCGACCGCGCGGTCGAGGAGATTCTCTATCCCGCGATGGAGGATTATGCGCTGGATATTATCATTGGCAAAGGACCGTCGGCACGTTCGATTCGAATTGATCTGCCGCGGTTTACGCTGATCGGTGCGACAACACGTGCGGGACAGATGACCAGCCCTTTGCGTGACCGCTTTGGCGTCATGCTCCGCTTGGAGTTGTATTCACCTGAGGAGCTTTGCCAGATCGTGGAACGCTCGGCAGGTATCCTGAATGTGCCGTGTGAGCATGATGGCGCCTTTGAGATTGCGCGCCGGAGCCGCGGCACGCCGCGTATTGCCAATCGTCTGCTGCGCCGTGTGCGCGATTTTGCGCAGGTGCGTGGCACGGGCACAATAGATAAGGCAAGTGCGGACATGGCGCTGCGCGCGCTTGAGATTGACGAGCTTGGGCTGGATAATGTGGACCGGCGGATGCTCAAAAGCATCATGCTCAACTACGGAGGAGGCCCAGTGGGGCTGGACACACTGGCCGCGACCATTGGCGAAGAAGCGATTACATTGGAAGATGTTTATGAGCCGTATTTGATGCAGATAGGCTTTCTCAGTCGTACGCCGCGCGGGCGGTGCGTTACGGTGCAGGCTTATCGTCATATGCATATGGAACCGGCGGACGGGCAGCAAATGCTGTAAGACCGCCGTTAATAATAAGAAAGTTGGGTGTTTGATATTGGGTAGATATTTCGGAACAGACGGCGTTCGTGGTGTGGCAAACCTGGAACTGGATGCACTGCTCGCCTTTAAGATCGGTGCTGCCGCTGCTTATGCGCTGACGCAGGAGGCAACGCACACCGGTAAGGCCAAGCTGCTGATCGGCAAGGATACTCGTATTTCTTCGGATATGCTGGAGAATGCGTTGGTTGCCGGCATTTGCTCGGTCGGTGCGGATGTGGAGCTGCTTGGTGTCATTCCGACGCCGGCGGTGGCATTTTTGACCATCAAGCACAAGGCAGATGCAGGCATTGTCATTTCGGCGAGCCATAATTCGTTCGAGTATAATGGCATTAAGATTTTTGCGGGTAACGGCTATAAGCTGCCTGATGCAATTGAAGCGAAGATCGAAGACCTGATCGACGATTTTGAGTCTATTCCGAAGATGACCCATGAAAAGCTGGGTCGCGTGATTAAAAGCAAGATCGATCCCGTGGTGGAGTATACCGATCATTTGGCGGAAACCATTCGGGGCGACCTGTCCGGTCTGCGTGTGGCGGTGGACTGCGCAAACGGCGCATCCTCGACAACGGTCGAGCGCTTGATGCGTCTGGTTGAGTGCAAGGCGGAGATCCGTTTTTATGAGCCAGACGGTATCAATATCAACGATAACTGTGGCTCGACGCATTTGGAGCAATTGAAAACGCGTGTGCGGAACGGCAACTTTGATTTGGGTGTGGCGTTTGACGGCGATGCCGACCGCTGCCTGATTGTTGACGAGACCGGTGAAGAACTGGACGGCGACCGCATTATGGCAGCCTGCGCCGCGCACATGAAGAAGGAAGGCAAGCTGCGCGGCGGCGCGTTCGTTGCGACTGTTCTGTCGAATATGGGCTTGCATGCTTACGCGGAAAAGAACGGCATGCGTATTGAGTGCTCCAATGTGGGTGACCGCTACGTGCTGGAAATGATGCTGCAAAAGGGTTATATCTTGGGCGGTGAGCAGTCCGGCCATGTCATTTTTCTGGAATACGCTTCGACAGGCGACGGTGAGTTGACCGCGCTGCAATTCATGTCGATTCTCAAGGCGAGCGGTAAGAAGTGCTCGGAAATTGCGGCAGAAGTGGTGCCGTGGCCGCAGCTGATGATTAACGTCAAGGTTCCAAACGATAAGAAGGCTACCTTGCAGGAGCTGCCGGAGGTCAAGGCGGCAATTGACGAAGCATCGGCAGAATTGGCGGAGAACGGTCGCATTCTGGTGCGCCCGTCTGGTACAGAGGCACTGGTTCGCGTGATGGTCGAAGGCAAAAACAGCGAGCAGGTAGATACTTTGGCAAAAAGGGTTGCCAAAGTCATCGAGTCTGTCGTATAATAGGAAAGAGCCAACAGAGGTGGATGTGGTTTTCGCATCCACCTTGTTTTGTTTGAAGGAAGGTGAGAGTATATGATGACAAGTGAATAGCAGCAAAAGCGCCAGAACTGCGGTGCAGCCGGTATCGCAGTTGACGAGGAAAGGGTTAATCGAAGGCTTCGGCGGGTGCCCTTCGGCCATGAGTGGGTTGGTCGTGAGCAGACTGTTAAAACGCACGGGTGACTGTGCGGACAGAGCAGTTATGCATAACGCACTATTTTTATACCTTTTTTTAAAAATTCAGCTTCTTTTTGGAGGATTTACTTTTATGTGTGGAATTGTCGGTTTTACGGGGCGTGAAAATGCGCTGCCGATTTTGATTAAGGGTCTTTACAGCTTGGAATATCGCGGCTATGACTCCGCAGGTATCGCGGCGTTTACAAAGGAAGGTTTGCGTGTGGTGAAAACGCGCGGCCGTATTTCCAATTTGGAGGAAAAAATTCGTGAGGAGGGCGATCTGTACTGCACCTGCGGCATCGGCCATACCCGTTGGGCAACGCATGGTGAGCCGTCCGACCGCAACTCGCATCCGCATTTGGGCGGACGCGACGGTATGGGTAAGGTAGCAGTTGTCCATAACGGTATCATTGAGAACTACAAGGAGCTGCGCGAGCGGCTGGAAGCACACGGTTATACTTTCCAGTCGGAAACGGATACCGAAACGGTCGCGCATCTGGTGGATTATCTGCATACGGGCAAGCAGGAGGATTTGGCCAAAACTGTGCTTAATGCGGTGCAGCGTATCCGTGGTTCGTATGCTTTGGGTGTAGTGTCGATGGATAATCCGGAAGAAATCGTTGCAGCACGGCGCGACAATCCGCTCGTCATTGGTGTAGGCGAGGGTGAGAATATGATCGCTTCGGATATCACTGCGATCATCGGCCGCACCAAGAATTATATCATTCTGGATGACAATGAAGTTGCCATTGTCCGGCCGGACAGCGTTGTTGTGATGAACGAGTTTGGCGACGTGGTAGAGAAAGAGGTGCAGACGGTCAGCTGGGATCTGTCGGCTGCGGAAAAGGGTGGCTATCAGCATTTCATGCTCAAGGAGATCATGGAGCAGCCAAAGGCGGTGGCAGATACGGTCAACCCGCGTATTCAGAACAACGCAGTGGTATTCGAGGATAACGGACTGACCGATGAACGGTTGCGGGATATCGAAAACATTCATATTGTCGGCTGTGGCTCTGCGCTGCACGCGGGTATGGTAGGAAAGCGCGTGATTGAAGCAATGTGCCGCATCCGCTGTACGGCAGAGGTCGCTTCCGAGTTCCGCTATGAGAACCCGATTATCGGCAAAAAGGATTTGTGCATTGTCATCAGCCAGTCGGGTGAGACGGCAGATACACTTGCAGCGATGCGCCTAGCCAAGCAGGCGGGAGCGTTTACCATTGCAATCGTCAATGTCGTTTCTTCTACTATTGCGCGCGAAGCGGACGGCGTGCTGTACACCTGGGCAGGACCGGAAATTTCGGTTGCAACGACCAAGGCGTATTCCGCGCAGCTCTCTGCGCTCTACCTCATTTCTGTGAAGATCGCGCGCACACGCGGACTGATCTCTATTGGCGATGAACGTGCATTGTGCGCAGAGTTGCAGCGTTTGCCTGCTTGTATTGAAAAGACACTGGAGTGTCAGGAGGACATGCAGCGCATTGCTACTCTGTATGCCAATCGGCCGAGCGTATTCTTCCTTGGTCGTGGATTAGACTATGCGGCAGCGCTTGAAGCATCGCTCAAGCTCAAGGAGATTTCGTATATCCATTCGGAGGCATATGCAGCGGGTGAACTCAAGCATGGCACGATTTCGCTGATCGAGGAAGGCACGCTGGTTGTCGCGCTGGCAACACAGCCTGCGCTGTTTGAAAAAACCGTTTCCAATATCCGTGAGGTTGTGTCCCGCGGTGCGGTTGTGGTGCTTGTGACGACCGATGATTTCACCGGAGATGAATCGGTTTGCCAGCACATCATTCGCTTGCCCAAGTGCCTGTATGAATTTTCTGCCTCGCTTTCGATTATTCCGATGCAGCTTTTGGCATACTATGTAGCGGTAGAGCGCAATTGTGATGTCGATAAGCCGCGAAATCTGGCAAAATCAGTCACTGTTGAATAAAAATACAGGTATTATGCAATCATTACAAAAATGCATGGGTATTTTTGTGGCAAAACAGTAAATTTCACAATAATTTCTTGACATTTCCAGAAGTATCGCATATAATGAGTTTTGACATGAGAAATGGTTACAAAATGCTTTCATCCGCGTCGCTGTCTGATGAAGTGCTATGCCGTATGGCACAGCAGGGAGACGGTGCGGCAGCGGAAGATTTGGTCAAACGATATACCCGCTTGGTGAAAACCTGCGCACGCCCTTATTTTCTGGTGGGTGCGGATGCAGAAGACTTGATGCAGGAGGGTATGCTGGGACTGATGAAAGCAATGCGCGAATATGATGAGTCCAAGGGGGCGCCGTTTGGTGCCTTCGCAAAGCTGTGTGTCATGCGGAAAATCTTTTCTGCGGTGCGCGCTGCTTCTTCGCTCAAGCATGATCCGCTCAATCATTCCGTGTCAATCGATCGACCTCTGTTTGAGGACCTTGCGGAAACGCACACCCGGGTTACGGCACCGATTGGTGATCCAGAATCGCTGGTGATCGGCAATGAAGAGAGGGAAGAGCTGATCCGTCGGCTTTACTCCGTGTTGTCCGAATTTGAGGCGAGGGTTTTGACATTGTTTCTGGACGGCTTATCCTATGAGGAGATGTCGGAAGCATTGCAAAAACCGATCAAGTCTGTGGATAATGCCATCCAGCGCATTAAGCGAAAATCGGCAGCTATCAAACCCCAATAGGCGATTGCAGGCGGGAAGGCCTGTGCGCAATATAATTTCAGTTTCCCGAGGGAACGGTATCAAAGAGAGGTAAAAACCATGTACGAAGACAAGACTTTAGTATGCAAGGAATGCGGTAAGGAATTTGTGTTCACCGCAGGCGAGCAGGAGTTCTACGCAGAGCGCGGCTTCCAGAACGAGCCGCAGCGCTGCAAGGCTTGCCGCGATGCGCGCAAGAACGCGGCCCGTGGCCCGCGTGAGTATTTCACCGCTACCTGTGCTGCTTGCGGCGGCGAGGCTCGTGTTCCGTTTGAACCCAAGTCTGACCGTCCGGTATATTGCAGTGAATGCTTCGCGAAGATGCGCGAGCAGGGCTGAGAACAGAAATCAGAAAGGGCGTCCGGCTGTTTTGCCGGACACCCTTTTTGTTTTCGCGGAAACCAGCAGAAAACGGTGAAATTTTTCTTTTTATGATTGAAATATGTGCATCTTTGCGGTATACTGATAACAAACAAAAACATATGGAGGTCTAACATGGCTGCGATTACGAAAAAGACCACGATTGGCGAGGTTCTCAACCGCAATCTGGATACGGCAAAGTTTTTCATGGAAATTGGCATGCACTGCCTCGGCTGCCCGGCATCTCAGGGCGAGAGCATTGAGGAAGCCTGCATGGTACACGGCACCAATGCAGACGAGCTGGTTGCAAAGCTGAACGCTTTTCTGGGCGAATAAGAGAAAACCGGAGTCGGTAAACGCCGGCTCTGTTTTTTTGGGTGAAATATGGAAAGTATGGTTTTAACGCCGCGGCTGGCCTGCATAGCGTCGCTTATCCCACAGGGGGCAAGGCTTGCGGATATTGGCACCGATCACGGCAAACTGCCGGTGTCCTTACTGCTGACGGGAAGGATCGCTGCTGCGATTGGATCGGATATCCGAGAAGGTCCGCTGGCGCATGCCGCGCGCAATGCGGCAGATTATGGCGTTTCCTTGTCTCTGCGGTTGGCTGGGGGGCTGGATGCCGTGCAGCCGGAGGAATGCGATACGGTGAGCATTGCCGGCATGGGCGGCCAGACCATTGCGGAAATCTTGGCGGCTGCGCCGTGGTGTGAGCAGGGTCAGCATTTGCTGCTATTGCAGCCGATGACAATGATATATGAGCTGCGGCAATGGCTGTGGGCGCATGGTTATGCCATTGAGCGTGAGACGCTGTGCCGGGAGGATCGGCGGCAGTATGTGGTGCTGTCTGTCCGCGGCAGCGCGGAGAAGAAGGAGTTGCCGCTGTGGCAGTGCGCATTTTCTCCCGCCTTGCTGCAAGCAGACGGGGCAAAAGATTATTTAAAGGCCTTGTTGACCCGTGAAGAGCGCGCACTGGAAGGTATGCAGCAGGCAAATGCAATAGACAAAGCGAGACTGGATACGCAGCGCTGTCTTGTGATGGAGATCAAACAGGCATGGGAGGGATTGCAATGAGTACAGTACAGGATGTTTTGACGTTTTTGGAAGGATTCGCACCGCCGGATCTGGCGGAGCATTGGGATAATGTGGGACTGTTGTGCGGGGACCGTAAGCAGACTGTGACGGCTGCGTTGTGTGCGCTGGATATCACCGAACAGGTAGTGGAAGAAGCGGTAGCGCGCGGCGCACAGCTGATCGTTGCGCACCATCCAGCCATCTTCACTTCGGTGAGCCGTGTGACTACCGATGATGTGACCGGGCGCGTGCTGCGGGCGGCCATCAAGCACGATATCGCGCTCATCTGCATGCATACTAATGCGGATAGTGCTTGGGGCGGCGTGAATGATGCACTGGCTGCTGCATTGTTTCTCACGAATGTGGTCAACATGGAAGCAGGGGATAACCGGATGCTGGGTCGCGTGGGGGATTTGCCGCGCGAAATGCAGCCGCGGGAATTTGCAGCATATGTGAAAGAGTGCCTGCGTGCAGGTGGCGTCCGTTTTTGCGATGGTGGGCATGCCATTCACCGCGTTGCGGTGGGCGGCGGCGCTTGCGGCAAGATGATGGATGATGCGTTGGCTAAAGGTGCGGATGCGTTCGTTATTGGCGATTGCAGCTATGATTTAATGCAGCGTGCGCAGTCGCTGGGGCTGACGTTGGTCGATGCGGGGCATTTCCCGACAGAAAATCCGATCGCTGCTGTTTTTGCTGAGCAGATCGTTGGTGCGTTCCCGCAGGTGCGTACCACGGTTTCTGAGCGACATGCCGACTGTATCCAATTTGTTTAAGGAAGGTTTTATATGCCATTAGATGCCATTTGCCTTGGGGCAGTGACGCATGAATTGAATGAGACGCTTGCAGGCTGCCGCGTGGAAAAGGTCTATCAGCCTGACCGCGATGAGATCGTGCTGCAAACACGCGGACAGGGCGGCGCAAAGCGCCTGCTGGTTTCGATTGCTGCTGGTGCGGCGCGCGTGCATTTCATTGATGCGGCGCGCGAGAATCCGGCGGCGCCGCCGATGTTCTGCATGCTGTTGCGTAAACATGTGCAGGGTGCGAAGATTGCGGCGATTGTACAGCCGTCGGTCGAGCGTATGCTGACGATTGAACTGGACACGACCGATGAAATGGGTGTGCCCTGCAAAAAGCACCTGATTTGCGAGCTGATGGGCAAGCATTCCAATGTTATTTTATGCGGCGAGGATAATCGCATCATTGATGCCATGCGCCGCGTTGACGGAGATCTGTCCGGCAAACGGCAGGTACTGCCCGGTTTGTTTTACCGTATGCCGCCCGCGCAGGATAAGTATGATCCATTTGCCCTATCCGGTGCAGGAGTGGCTGCGGCGGTGACACAAGCGGACGGGGAGCAGACGCTGGATCGTTTCCTGCTCGGTCAGCTTTTGGGTTTTTCGCCGCTGTTATGCCGAGAGCTGAGCTATCGAGCAACGGGCGATGCGACTGCGCGGATTGGGACACTGTCTGATGCACAACGGGAACGCTTAGGGCAGGTATATGATGATTTCATGACCTATGTGCAGGAAAAACGCTGGAAGCCATTTCTGATCACCAAAGCTGAAAACGACGCGGTATTCGATTTTACCTTTTTGCCGGTGACGCAATATGAAGGTCTGATGACCGTTTCACAGGCGGATAGCTTTTCCACGCTGCTTGCGGCGTTTTACGAGAAAAAAGGGAAAATTGAGCGTATGGCGCGCCGTTCCGCTGATCTGCACAAGATAGTCACCAATGCGCGTGATCGTCTGGCACGCAAGCTGGCGGTGCAGCAGAAGGAACTGGATGCAACGCAGAACCGTGAACAGTATAAACGCATGGGTGACCTGATTACTGCAAACCTGTATCAGCTGGAAAAGGGCATGAATAAGGCGACCGTGGTGGATTACTACGCTGAAGATTGCCCAGAGGCCGAAATTACGCTGGACGTGCGCCTTACACCGCAGCAAAATGCGCAGCGGTATTTCAAGCTGTACAATAAGGCAAAAACAGCAGAAAGCGTGCTGACGCAGCAGATGGAACAAGGCAGAGCAGATTTGGATTATCTGGAAAGCGTGCTGGTTGCGCTGGAGGAGGCGGAAAGCGAACGTGATTTGTCTCAGCTGCGTGAGGAACTGACGCAGACGGGCATTCTTTCCAACAAGCAGACACGCAATAAAAAGTTGCGTAGCAAGCCGGTACAGGCGAAACCATTTCATTACCGTACCAGCGATGGATTCGAGGTGTTTGCCGGTAAGAATAACCTGCAAAACGATTTGCTTACGCTCAAGACGGCGTTCAAAAGCGATATTTGGTTCCACACGCAAAAGATTCATGGTTCGCATGTGATTCTGGTCACAGATGGCCGTGAGCCCACCGATCAGGCTATGACCGAAGCTGCGATGATTGCAGCATACCATTCCAAGGCAAGGCAGTCCTCGCGGGTGCCGGTGGACTATACACCGGTACGGCAGGTGAAAAAGCCGGCGGGTGCAAAACCGGGTATGGTCATTTATCATGTTTATCAGACGGCCTATGTGACACCTGAGGAAACAGTGGTTGAAAAACTTCGTGTAGAGTGATCTCGGCGGAAAATAAAATGCGCTACTTGAAGTGCAGGGGTGCTTGTGGAAAGCGCCCCTTTGCTTTTTGCAAAATCAGAATGGCATGCGGGGCATTCTTTGACGTTTGTATTTACTTTGTCAAATTAACATGATAGAATAAAGGAAATCACAGTGCATGGCACTGTCAATAAAAGGAGGTAACTCTATGAAAAGTAAATTCAGGATCGCCTTGGTTGCGGCAGCGGCAGCGGTAGGCTTGATGGCGACAGCAGGCGCGGCTAATTTTGACCATTGCGCGGATCAGCTGAAGGATCTGGGCCTGTTTCAGGGAACCGAGCAGGGCTATGAGCTGGATCGTGCACCGACCCGTGCGGAAGCGGCAACGATGCTGGTTCGTCTGCTGGGCAAGGAAGACGAAGCGAAGAAGCTGGAATATACCGCTCCGTTTACCGATCTGGCTGGCTGGGAGAAGCCGTATGTGCAGTATCTGTATGAAAACGGCCTGACGACGGGCGCAACTGCAACCACGTTTGAGCCGGAAGAGGGATGCTCTGCGCAGATGTATACGACATTCCTGCTGCGTGCTTTGGGCTACAGCGATAAGACTGACGGCGACTTTACTTATGCAGAGGCAGTATCGTTTGGCGAGTCGATCGGTCTGGTGGATTACGCCAACTGCGATCAGGACAACTTCCTGCGCGATCATGTCGCAGCTATGAGCCTTACGGCTTTGAATACGCCCGTGAAGGACAACAAGGATGCCGTTCTGCTGGAAAAACTGGTGGAAGATGGCGCTGTTGCTGCCGATAAGGCAGATAGCCTGCTGACGTTCTTTGACCGGTATGATGCTTATGAGGAAGCGTCCTCCAACATGAGCAACGCAACGAAAGCGGATGTGACCGCAAATATCGCGGCTGATGTGTATATGGGCGATACCAAGATCATGGATCTGTCTATGCCGCTTAACATGAAGATGGATGTTGATCTGGAGCACATGGATCAGTCTAAATTGGCGATGACCGGTACGATGAAGATTAACATCGATGAGTCGCTGGTCGAGCAGGGTGCACAGACCTCCATCGATCAGGATATTGCGTACTATTATACAGATGGCGTGTACTATGTAAACATGGGCGAGACGAAGTATAAGATGGAGATGTCCATCGAAGATGTGATGGCGCAGATGGGCGACCTGACCGCTATGCAGTCTTCTGAGCCGATTTGCCTGATCGAGTCCATCGACCAGTCGGGTGACAATATGTCGGTAACTTATTCTTCTTCCGGCATGAACGGACTGGTGAACTCTGTGCTGGCAAACATGGGTATGGATCTCAGCAGTTTGGATGTGCAGATGAAGTTTGAAGATATCAGTTCCAAGGTGACCCTCTCCAATGGCGAGATCAAGAACATGGATATGAGCATGAAGATGTCGATCTCTGCGGAAGGCCAGAGCATTACCTTGAACATGACTATGGACTGCGCAGTAAACAGCTTGGGCGACAGCGTTCAGATCACGCTGCCGAGCGATCTGGATACGTACGTCGATCTGATCGGCGGCGCAGACGGAGCTGCGGCATAAAGCAGATGCAAGAGAAAACCGGAACGGAAAATCCGTTCCGGTTTTTTTAGTGCAGCTGCTCGATCAATGCTTTCATCTTTTGCGCGGAGCTTTGCAGCCGACTGAGCTCTTCGGCGGATAGTGGGATATCCAGCACAGCCTCGACACCATTTTTTCCCACGATAGAGGGCAGACCCAGACAGATGCCATCGACACCATAGTGGCCTTGAATCAGGGAGGAAACGGGAAGGACGGAATGCTCATCGCGGACAATGGCTTCCGCGATGCGGCGCACTGCCATGCCGATGCCGTAGTAGGTTGCCCCTTTGCTTTCGATGATGGAATAGGCAGCATCACGCACGTCTTCGTAAATCTGATGCAGCATGGCGGCGGGATCTCCGACGCCTGTGATACGGCAGTAATCATCCAAATCGACGCCGGAAATATTTGCGCTGGACCATACAGCAAGCTCACTGTCACCATGCTCGCCGATGATGAAGGCGTGCACATTGCGACTGTCTACGCCCAGCTTTTGACCGACGAGGTATTTGAGACGTGCGGTGTCCAGCACTGTGCCGGAACCGATCACGTGTCCGGCGGGCAGACCGGAAAGCTGTTGCGCCATGCAGGTGAGTACATCGACCGGGTTGGAAACGATGAGCAAAACTGCGTTTTTATTGACTGCGGTTAATTGTTCCATAATGGAGGATAGAATCACGCGGTTGCGATGAAGCAGCTCCACTCGGGTCTCGCCGGGCTTTTGGTTGGCACCTGCCGCGATAATGATTAAGCCGCATTCGGCAAGGTCGGCATATTCGCCGGCGCGCACAAAGCAGGGTTTGGCGAAAGAAACGCCGTGATTGATGTCAGCGGCTTCGCCCTCTGCTTTTTTGTGATTCATATCGACCAGAACAACTTCCGAGAACAGCCCGGAAACCGCTAAAGTATAGGCGCAGGTCGCGCCGACAAAGCCAACGCCGATCACGCCGCATTTTCGCATATTGGTCATTACGGACACATCCTTTCTTTTTTAGTAGTATGTCCGTTTCCTGTTGGAAAAAACGCAAATGTATGATAAGATATATCATACTGAACGAAGTTAAGGAGCGTATGAAAATGAAACAGTGGTTTCGTACCGTGTTGGCTGGCGCTTTGCTGGCTGGTTCGCTGGCGGTTTCGGCTGCCGCCGCGGATTATACATCGTGTGCCGATCATTTGAAGGACCTTGGTTTATTTCAAGGAACTGCACAGGGATATGAACTGGATCGCGCGCCGACGCGCGGCGAGGCGGCAGCAATGCTGGTGCGGTTGCTGGGAGAGGAGCAGAATGCATTAGCGCTTGACTATTCCGCGCCGTTTACGGATTTGCAGAACTGGGAAAAGCCTTATGTGCAGTACTTATATGATATGGGCGCGACCACAGGTGTGTCCGAAACTACATTTGCGCCGGAAGAACCCTGCACTGCACAGATGTATGCGGCATTTGTCCTGCGTGCACTTGGCTATACCGAGGCGGATGGGGATTTTACCTATGCCGGTGTGGATGATTTCGCGCAGCAAATTGGCCTATACGACGCAGCGGTAATTGATACGGAGGATTTCTTGCGTGATGATGTCGTAGCTGCAAGCTACACGGCGCTTTCGTTGATGCCGAAGGACAGTGAGCAGACACTGTTGGATCAGCTGGTGGCAAATGGCGCTGTGGATGCACAGGCGGCGGAGCCTTATCAGGCGTTGTTTGATCTGTATGCGCAGTATCGCACCGCAACGGCAGATATGGCAGCATTCGAGCAGTTTTCTGTACGCGGCGGAACGGAGGCAGTGCTGTCAGGGAAAGGAACAAGCAGTTTGACCGTGCGCACAGAGGATTATATTACGGTCAACCGCGTAGACGGTACAGCGACTGCTACAGGAAAAATCACGATGGAAGCGCCCAGCGTGGATGCGTATACACAACCATATTCCATGGATGCAGCAGAGGAGACAGGTTCCATGCGTGCTGCGCTGCTGTATGGGTATGATGTGGTACCGCTGGCTTGTGTGGATACAGTGAAGCGGTCGGGAAGTGATTGGACCTTTTCGTTTGCAGAATTGCCTGCGCAATATAAAGGGTGCTTCTGGGCGCTATCTCAGTCTGGTGCAGCACTGGAGTCGGCCGAAGATATTGTTCTGGCGCAGACCGTACAGAGTGGACGCATCGCCTTTCAGACATTGCGTTTGAAGCTGATGCAAGGCGATGCGGAATTTCAAGTGACGCTGACTGGAGAACTGAAAGAGGCACGTTAAGGTTATTTGTAAAAGAAAAGGCCGCTGGACGGCAGGGGGAGGTTTCCTTGTCGTCTGGCGGCTTTCTATTTGTGCATGAGAAAACGCCCCGCCAATTGGCGGGGCGTTTGTGTTTTAGATTACTGCTTGTTCTTGATGTATTCGTCCATCGCGGCAGCGGCGCGCTTGCCTGCGCCCATGGCGAGGATAACGGTGGCAGCGCCGGTTACAGCGTCGCCGCCGGCGAACACGCCGTCCTTGGACGTGATGCCGTGCTCGTCGTCTGCGATGATGCAGCCCTTGCGGTTGGTGTCCAGCCCCGGCGTGGTGTGACGGATCAGCGGGTTCGGGCTGGTGCCGATCGCAGCGATCACGCAGTCCAGATCAAGGGTGAACTCGGAGCCTTCCACCGGCACCGGACGGCGACGACCGGATGCATCCGGCTCGCCCAGCTCCATCTGCTGGCACTTCATGCCGGTTACATTGTAGTTTTCGTCGCTGAGCACCTCGAGCGGTGCGGTCAGGAACTTGAACACAATGCCCTCTTCCTTGGCGTGGTGAATTTCCTCCAGACGGGCGGGCAGTTCCTTTTCGGAGCGGCGGTAAACGATGTAGACTTCTTCTGCGCCCATGCGCTTTGCACAGCGCGCTGCGTCCATCGCGACGTTGCCGCCGCCAACGACTGCAACCTTGTGCGCGTGGAAAATCGGGGTATCCGAGCCATCCTTGTATGCCTTCATCAAGTTGATACGAGTCAGGTACTCGTTGGCGGAGTAAACGCCGTTTGCGTTTTCACCCGGCACGCCCAGGAAGGACGGCAGGCCCGCACCCGAACCAACGAAAATTGCTTCATAGCCGTCCTCGAACAGCTCGTCAATAGTCTCAGAGCGGCCAACCACAAAGTTCAGCACGAACTCAACGCCGAGGTCTTTCAGTGTGTCGATTTCCTTCTGCACGATTTCCTTGGGCAGACGGAATTCCGGAATGCCGTACATCAGCACGCCGCCCGCAGTGTGCAGTGCTTCGAATACAGTCACTTGGTAGCCCATACGCGCCAAATCGCCTGCGCAGGTCAGACCGGCAGGGCCAGCGCCTACGATCGCACACTTGTGGCCGTTGGAAACAGGCTTTACCGGCTTCTCTTCGCCGTGTTCACGCGCGTAGTCCGCGACAAAGCGCTCCAAGCGGCCGATCGCGACCGGTTCGCCCTTGATGCCGCGCACGCACTTCTGCTCACACTGGGTCTCCTGCGGGCATACACGACCGCAGACTGCCGGCAGGGAAGAGGTTTCTTTGATCTTGGCTGCAGCTTCGAGGAACTTACCCTCGGCAACCAGCGCGATAAATTCCGGAATCTTGACCTGTACCGGGCAACCGGTGATGCAGGGCTTATGCTTGCAGTTGAGGCAGCGCTGTGCTTCCTCAATTGCCATTTCCGGCGTGTAGCCGAGCGTTACTTCATCAAAATTCTTATTGCGCACATCCGGTGCCTGCTCAGGCATGGGTATTTTGTTCGGATTCATATTCGGCATTGTTACTTGACCTCCATCTTGTACAGGTTGCAGTGATCCTCGCGGCGTTCCACTGCCTGCTTTTCCTGCGCTTTGTACATCGCGCCGCGGCGCATAGCACTATCGAAATCAACAAGATGGCCGTCAAAGTCCGGCCCATCAACACAGGCGAACTTGGTCTCGCCACCGACGGTCAGACGGCAGCCGCCGCACATGCCGGTGCCATCGACCATAATGGTGTTCATCGAGACGATGGTCTTGATGCCGTAGGGGCGGGTCACTTCGGAAACAAACTTCATCATGATCATCGGGCCGATCGCGATGACTGCGTCGTACTGGTTGCCCGCGTCGATCAGCTCCTTGAGCTTGTCGGTGACAAAGCCCTTGTTGCCGTTGGAGCCGTCGTCGGTCATGATATACAGGTTGGTGGAAGCGGCCTTCATTTCGTCCTCGAGGATGACAATGTCCTTGTTGCGGAAGCCGGCAATCAGGTCGACCTCGCAGCCCATTTCATGCAGCTTCTTAGCCTGCGGATAGGCAATGGCGCAGCCCAGACCGCCGCCGACAACAGCGACTTTCTTCAGGCCTTCCAGCTCGCTTGCCTTGCCCAACGGGCCGACGAAATCATGCAGGCAGTCGCCTTCATTCAGCGCGCCGAGCGCCATGGTGGTTGCGCCGACCTCTTGGAAGATGATCGTGACCGAACCCGTTTCACGGTTATAGTCCGCAATGGTGAGCGGAATGCGCTCGCCATCCTCGCTGACGCGCAGGATGATGAACTGGCCGGGCTCGGCCTTGCGTGCTACGTGCGGCGCATCAATCACCATCAGCTTGGTATTCGCGTTCAGCGTTTGCTTTTTCAAAATCTGATACACTAAATTTCGTACCTCCTTGCGTTTATCGCATCGAACACATCTATTATACTGTTTATGCAGGCTGAACGCAAGGAGAAATCCGAATGGGAAGACAGATGTTTTCGTCTCGAAGACAGAATAATTTAGTAATTCAGCACAATAGAATCCCCGGAAACGAAGCCCTGATATGGTCCGTAGCGCACAGCATGCCACTCAGCCTGCCTGCCTAGCACGACAAGCTGGGCGCCACATGGAGCACTGCCAACGATCTCTGCATGAGAGGAGGGCTTGGCGTAAATAGAGACGAGTCCGGAGTGGGATTCGACAGTTGCGGTTGTGCCGTGCGGATGCTTGCCGGACGGATGTGCGGATGTGGGGGAATATGTATGGTAACGCATAGGATGACCTCCTGTAAAAGTAAAATAAGGTACTGTCAAGCTATGCGGTCGGCCCGAAAAAGGTCACAGCGCAAATTTGTTGTGGATATGACGAAAACGAGTGCGATTTTTGTTGTGTTTTTGCTGTGTTTTTGCTGATTTAGAGGTTGAATTTTTAAACAGACCAATGTATAATAAATCTTGTTTGAAATGTCCGGTTCACAAGGCCGGCAATTAGGAGGAGAGAAAACAATGAAAAAGCTTTCTATTGCGATGCTGAGCATGCTTCTGGCGGGCTCGATGCTGCTGACCGGCTGCGGCGGTAATACGCAGTCTGATGCAAGCACTACGGACGACGCGGCGCAGACTGAGCAGTCCGCTGATGGCGGCGTGCTGCGCATGGGCACCAATGCGACTTTCCCGCCGTATGAGTACGTGGATGAGAACAACAATGTTGCTGGTATCGATGCAGATATTGCGGCTGCGATTGCTGAAAAGCTCGGTATGCAGCTTGAAATCACCGATATGGCATTTGATTCGCTGATTCCGGCGCTGCAGTCCGACACGATCGACATCGTTCTGGCCGGCATGACGGTTGATCCGGAGCGCGCGGAGCAGGTGAACTTCACGGATTCTTACGCGACCGGCGTACAGGTCATCATTGTTCCGGAAGATTCGGATATTGCATCTCCGGATGATCTGGAGGGCAAGAACATCGGCGTGCAGACCGGCACCACCGGCGATCTGCAGTGCACGGATGCCTACGGCCAGGAATTCGTCAAGCAGTTTGATAACGGCCCGCTCGCTGTTGCAGCGCTGCTCAATGGCCAGATCGACTGTGTTGTCATCGACAACGAGCCGGCAAGGAACTATGTTGCAGCCAATGAGGGCCTGAAGATCCTCGACACTGCATATGCAGACGAAGACTATGCAGCTGCGATCGCCAAGGAAGACACAGAGCTGTTTGAGCAGGTAAATGCTGCGATCCAGGAGCTTAAGGAAGACGGTACGATCGCTTCCATCATCGAAAAGTATATCCCGTCCGACGGCGGCAGCGAGGACACTGCTGCGTAAGCAGGGGTAGGCAATAGAAAAGGGACGGCGCGTGCCGCCCCTTTTCTTCCGTTATACAGAAAGGGGATAAGTTGTGGGAGTTCTCACTATGGCGGGCTGGCTGGAGACAGCGCCGGGCTGGGTCGCTTCGCTTCCGGAAGGGTTGCAGACGCTGCTGTTCCAACTCTATCAGACTTTTGTTTATCAGGACCGCTGGACATGGTATGTCGATGGCCTGAAGGTCACGTTTATCGTCACGATCGGCGCACTTATTCTCGGCATTATCATCGGTATGCTGATCGCGGTTGTCCGTACTGCGCATGACTCGCAGCGTGCGGGCAAGCATAACCCGGTTCTGGGTGTGCTCAATGCCATCTGTAAGGTCTATCTGACGGTCATCCGCGGTACGCCAATGATGGTTCAGCTGCTTATCAGCTGTTTTGTAATCATGGTGCCAAAGGATGATACGGGACGTTTGATTTGCGGTATTGTTACGCTAGGCATCAACTCGGGCGCATACGTTGCGGAAATCGCACGCAGCGGCCTGATGTCGATTAGCGCAGGTCAGATGGAGGCGGGGCGTTCGCTCGGTCTGGACTATCGTCAGACTATGTGGTACATTATCATTCCGCAGGCGATTAAGAATATTCTGCCTGCACTCGGTAATGAGATGATTACCTTGCTGAAGGATACTTCACTGGTATCGGTTATCGCGCTGCGCGATGTGACGAAGCAAGCACAGAATATCGTTGCGAATACCTACACGCCGTATGTCCCGTATATCAGCCTTGCGGTAATCTATCTGGTGATCGTAATTATTCTAACCAAGCTGCTGGGCATTCTGGAAAGGAGGCTGCGCGCAAGTGATCGACGTTAGAAATCTGCATAAGTCTTTTGGCAGCCATGCGGTGCTGAAAGGCGTCAATGAACACATTGAAAAAGGGGAAAAGGTCGTTATCATCGGGCCTTCCGGCTCGGGTAAGTCCACTTTTCTGCGTTGCCTGAACCTGCTGGAGGAGCCGACGAGCGGCGATATCATCTTTGAGGGGCAGAACATTACCTCCAAGCAGACAGATATCAATCTGGTGCGTCGCAAGATGGGCATGGTGTTCCAGCAGTTCAATCTGTTTCCGCACCTGACGGTGAAGGAGAACATCAAGCTTGCGCCCGTCAAGCTCAAGGTGATGACAGATGCAGGGGCCGATAAGCGCGCAATGGAGCTTTTGGAGCGTGTCGGCTTGCCAGATAAGGCAGACAGCTATCCGATTCAGCTTTCCGGCGGTCAGCAGCAGCGTATCGCCATTGCGCGTGCGTTGGCAATGAACCCGGACGTGATGCTCTTTGACGAACCGACATCTGCGCTCGATCCAGAGATGGTTGGCGAAGTGTTGGAGATTATGAAAGAGCTTGCGGATGACGGTATGACGATGGTTGTCGTGACGCACGAAATGGGTTTTGCCCGCGAAGTGGGTACCCGTGTGCTGTTCATGGACGGCGGTAATATCGTAGAGCAGAATGAGCCGAAAGCTTTCTTTGAACATCCGCAAAATCCCCGACTTAAGGACTTTTTGTCCAAAGTGCTGTAAAAATGAAAAAGCGGACGGTGAAAACCGTCCGCTTTTTATACAAAAATCAACTTGACGTATTGTAGAAAAACATGGTATAATAAAACGCTTACAAAATCATGGAAGAAATCCCGATTCCTAACTACATGTTAGCACGGTCTGCAAAAGAATGCAAGGCCAAAAACAATATTTTCGCAACGCCGCCGGGCGTATCAACACCAACACAGCCGAAAGAAACGGAGTGATCAAAGCACATGAAGGTGAAAGACGTACAGCACGGCAAAACCACACGAAAGAGCTTTGCACGCATCAATGAGATTTTGGAGATGCCCAATCTGATTGAGGTGCAGAAAAAGTCGTATCAGTGGTTCCTGGACGAGGGACTGCGTGAGGTTTTCGCCGACACCGCGTCCATCACGGACTACACTGGCAATCTGGAGCTTTCCTTCCTCGACTATTCGATGGATGAGGAGCCGAAGTACAGCGTCGAAGAGTGCAAGGCGCGCGACGCCACATACGCTTCGCCTCTTAAGGTGCGTATGCGCCTGCGCAACAAGGAGACCGGTGAAATCAAGGAGCAGGAAATCTTCATGGGTGACTTCCCGAAGATGACTGATTCCGCGACCTTTATCATCAACGGTGCAGAACGCGCCATTGTATCGCAGCTGGTTCGTTCGCCCGGCGTGTACTATGGCAAGGAGTTCGACAAGACCGATAAGATGATCCTGTCTGCAACGGTTATCCCGTACCGCGGCGCATGGCTGGAGTACGAAACCGATGCAAACGACGTGTTCTATGTCCGTATCGATAAGAACCGCAAAATTCCGATCACGAGCTTTATCCGTGCCATCGGCGTTAAGACCGATGCGGAGATCAAGGAGCTGTTCGGTGAGGATCCGCTGATTCTGGCGACGCTGGATAAGGATCCGGCGCACACCTCGGAGGAAGCGCTCATCGAGATCTACAAGAAGATGCGTCCGGGCGAGCCGCCCTCTGTTGAGTCCGCGATGAACTTGATGGACGCTATGTTCTTCGATATGCGCCGCTATGATATTTCTGCGGTTGGTCGTTATAAGTATAACAAGAAGCTGGACATCGCTCGCCGCATTACTGGTCATAAGCTGCTCAGCACCGCGGTTGACCCGATGACCGGCGAGGTGCTGGCGGAGGAGAATGAGATCCTCACCCGTGAGAAGGCACGCCTGCTGTCGCGCCGCGGCGTCAACCATGTGACGATTGAGTCCGGTGAGGGAACAGCAGTCAAGGTATTCGGTAACGGCATGGTCGATATCGATGATTTCAGCGACTACACCGACTTTTCTGCTGAAGAGCTTGGCATTAAGGAAAAGGTCCGCTTCTCCGTTCTCAAAGAGATCATTGATTCGGGCGTTTCGGGCGAAGAACTGAAAAAGGTTGTTCGTACCCGCATGCATGATCTGATCCCCAAGACCATTATCGTGGACGATATGCTGGCCTCTATCTGCTATCTGCTGGGTCTGGGTCACGGCATCGGCACCACCGATGATATCGACCATCTGGGTAACCGCCGTCTGCGCTGCGTAGGCGAGCTGCTCCAGAACCAGTTCCGTATCGGCTTCAGCCGCATGGAGCGCGTTATCCGTGAGCGCATGACCATTCAGGATCTGGATATCGTAACCCCGCAGAGCTTGATTAATATTCGTCCCGTGACCGCGGCGATTAAGGAATTCTTCGGTTCCTCTCCGCTCTCGCAGTTCATGGATCAGAATAACCCGCTGGCAGAGCTGACGCACAAGCGCCGTATGTCTGCGCTGGGCCCCGGCGGCCTGTCGCGCGACCGCGCATCCTTCGAAGTGCGTGACGTACACTATTCGCACTATGGCCGTCTGTGCCCGATTGAGACCCCTGAGGGTCCGAATATCGGTCTGATTTCCTATTTGGCGACCTATGCGCGCATCAATGATTTTGGCTTTATTGAAGCGCCGTACCGCATTATTGATAAGGAAAACGGCCGCGTAACCGATCAAGTACAGTATATGACAGCGGACGTTGAGGACGAATATATCGTTTGTCAGGCGACTGAACCGATTGATGAAAACGGCTATCTGCTCAATGAGCGTGTTACCTGCCGTATGCGTGACGAATTCGTCGAGGTCGACCGCAAGGACGTTGACCTGATGGACGTTTCGCCTCGTATGATGGTTTCGGTTGCGACGGCGTTCATTCCGTTCCTCGACCATGACGACGCAAACCGCGCACTGATGGGCGCGAACATGCAGCGTCAGGCAGTGCCGCTCTTAAAGACCGAAGCGCCGGTGGTTGCAACCGGTATGGAGTATAAGGCTGCGGTTGACTCCGGTACGATTCCGCTGGCAGAGGGCGATGGTGTTGTTACCCGCGTAACTGCGCGCGAAGTCATTGTTCAGTATGATAACGGTGAGGAAAAGACCTATCACCTGACCAAGTTCCTGCGCTCTAACCAGTCCACCTGTATCAACATGCGCCCGATCGTTGATCTGGGTGAGCGTGTCAAGAAGGGTGATGTTCTGGCGGATGGTCCTTCGACCGATAAGGGCGAGATCGCGCTCGGCAAGAACGCGTTGATCGGCTTTATGACTTGGGAAGGTTACAACTACGAGGATGCCGTTCTGCTGAATGAACGTCTGGTGCGTGACGACGTTTACACCTCGATCCACATTGAGGAATATGAATCTGAATCCCGCGACACCAAGCTCGGGCCGGAAGAGATCACCCGCGATATCCCGAACGTCGGTGAGGATGCGCTGCGCAACCTCGATGAGCGCGGCATCATCCGCGTAGGCGCTGAGGTGCAGGCGGGCGATATTCTGGTAGGTAAGGTAACGCCGAAGGGCGAAACCGAGTTGACTGCGGAAGAGCGCCTGCTGCGCGCGATCTTCGGCGAGAAGGCGCGCGAGGTGCGTGACACTTCGCTGCGTGCGCCGCACGGTGAGTCAGGTATTGT